>JAQUYU010000094.1 GCA_028691695.1 Sphaerochaetaceae bacterium
ATATGCTATTCATATGAGAAGGAATCGCTTGACAGGGCAGTGAGTGAAACACTTTCGATCAATGGAAAGGAGAAACTGGCTTTCAACAGGGACAAGAGCAATGTTTTCCGTCATTCGTTTGCGGGTGCAGAATCACTGGATTGCAGGATAGACAATCCAAAGCTATGTGCAGTGCGGTATCTTAAGATGAATGCTTCTCTCTCATCGGAAGATAAAGACAACAATACGTTTCTTGAATTCTACGATTTTGTAGATCGGATGCTTCTTTTCTGGTGCCTTCAGAATAGAAGCTACATCGGTTTCGATTCTGGAACTGCAATGATCATCGATACCATTTTCAATACGAACCATCTGAAGGATTATAATCAGTTTCTCAAAGAGGCTGGAATTGACCGGAATGTGATTGCAAAGAAGACTCCGGATGGAAGAATTGTATCATACTATGACTTCGGAGGGGGCAAGCTTCTGGATTATCAGAGCAATATGTCCAATGGTGAGAGTTCTCTTCTTCTCTTTTACTACTGGTTTCTTCAAAGCCAAGGGGGGAGGAAGCCTTCGCTTGTTTTCATAGATGAATTTGATGCTTTCTATCACGTAGGACTTTCTAGATTCATAGTTGAGAAACTCAGGGACAATCTGTCCTCTCAGGTTATTCTGACAACGCATAATCCAAGTCTTTGCTCCAATGAACTGCTTCGTCCTGATTCTTACTTCATTCTGAAAGAAAATAGGATTCAGTCCTTTGATAAGAGCACCGATAAGGAAATCAGGCAGGTTCATAATCTTCAGCGTATGTTTCTGGCTGGTACCTTCAGCCATGGTAACTAGCTGATGGAAGATGTAATACTGATTATCACCGAAGGAAAGAAGCCTGAATTCAGCCTGTTGACTCAGATCAAAGCCGGAATGTTTCCTGCATCCGAAAGAAACGTTGTCAAGGCCTATTGGCATACTGATCTTCTCGATTTGTGCAATTCAATCAAGGATGATCCATTCTTGGATTATTTCACTGTTCTTAAAGGAATGCATGGAAATGAAGAACTTGATTCAGTTTCCGAAGAAGCGGTTTCAGAGATATACTTGTTTTTTGATTATGATGTTCACGGCCCATCGAAATACCTTAAAGGCGGGAGAGATGAATATGACAGCATGCTTCTTTCGGTGCTTGAGTTCTGCAATAACGAAACAGAACCTCGTGGCAAGCTTTATGTCAGCTATCCAATGGTAGAGGCTGTCTGGCAAGTTCCGATGAATTGCAATGGAACTTCATGCCTCGTTTCTTCATCAGAATTAAAGATATACAAGAAGAATATTTCTGATAATTTCGCATTGAGATCAAGACCATTCGAAATTGATTCCTGCCTTTATCATATGCATCGTCACTTAGAACGGATTGCAGCTTTCTGTGCCAGCGTGATAACTGACCTGTCTTTGGATTCTTTTCTATTATTGGATTGTGCATTGCTGCATCGTCTTGAAATGCATCTGCTGAAAACTCATGACGAGGTTCTGTCCATTTGTCCGATTCCTCTGTTTCTGCTAAGTATAGGTGGAAGAAAAGCATACGAGAAGATCTTCAGTACAATGATATCACTTGATGATTGCAATTGTTCTTGCTTGATTGGCCTGGATGAAAGAGAAGGCGAGGTGTGAGGGTTTGGCCTGAAACCGCTTAAGGCCTCAGCGAAGAGAGAAGATACATCGCCTTTAAGTAATTGCGTGATGCCAGCGGGATGGACTGGTCCTCCGACGTGGACTTGAGCATAGGCGGAGGCAGAAGCCAGTCAGGACGGAGCCGGCCTTCTTCCAGATACGGCTGCAGCGTCGCGATTGCATCCGGATGAGTCTTGCTAAGCTGCGATTGAAGAAGATACAGGGCATCCTCGAACTCAGGGAAGATGAATTGATCGGCGGCCTTGTCGTATGTGAGAAAGTACTCACGTATTCCTTCTCCGTCGGATTCATGAATCATAGTGCTCCGTTCAATGGTCTGTTCGAAGTAGAAATAGTAGATTGCTGATATGGTTTTGCCTTCCTTGCGGCGGATGATCCGTCCAAGACGCTGGATCCGCTGGCGTTCCTGCGAAGTGCAGGACAGGATGATGCCGACGTCGACGGAGGGAATGTCCAGGCCTTCGTCCAAGGCACGGCAGCAGACGAGAATGCGGGTGCGCCCCGTGATGAATTCATTGAGGTTGAAGGTTCTCGCTTCTGCCGGCATTGCTGAATGATAACGGGAAACCTGTCCGGGGAAGAAGTGGTTCATTGTTGAGCTGAGCTTGTCGCATTGCTCGATTCTTTCAGTGTAGATGAGGATCCGGTTTGAGCGATTGAGGGTGCTTACCAGGTTCATCACAGCTTGGATTCTGTCTTGGTTCAGAACGAGGATTGCCATTCTTTCTCTGGATATGTGAAGGAAGCGGTTGGCCAGCTTTGCAATTTCATCGTCCTCCGTTCCTGCCAGCTTGATTATTGTATTCAGAAATGACTCTCCGCTTGCCTTTCTAAGCGGCGGGTATGCTTCAAGGAGCTTTGCTGTGGTCTTTGTGAGCGAGAAGCTGAGCCTTTCGTACTTGTCCCGTGCATCAGAGTCCAGTTCAAGTGCAATCTGGTAAAGAATGCAGCTGTTCACTACATGGTCTGCGATGGCCTGACTGAAGCTGTAAGTAAAGAAAACTGGGCCTATTGTCTTAGATGAGACATCATCGAAGTTAATGGTTTCGGGAGTTGCTGAGAGTCCAAGCGTGTAGCAATGGGACAAGTCAAGTTCTTTGATGTTCTGATAGTCGAAGCAACGGCGGTTCTCATTGCTTGAGAGATGGTGGCATTCATCTGCAATTATCAGAATGCTTCGTCCTTTGTGCAGGTCCTCGATGATGTGTCTTGTAAGGCAGTCTCGGGCAGAATTGACGACATAGATCATGCATCGATGATTTGGGCTGTCTTTCCTGGCTCCGTAATGGACTCCGATGTCGCCAGCGAAGATTCCAAGGTTGCCTATGCTGTTTTCGATTGCGGCTTTCCATTGAGAAACCATGAAAGCCTTAGGTACGATTATCTTGATGCGAAGCTGTGAGGCATCGGCTTTGGATGCCAGCAGTTCTTCCAGCCTTGAAGCCGCAGTTAGAGCCATGAGGGTCTTGCCTGCCCCAGTTACGACTTTTGCAATGCCGTGGAATCCCGCTGAAAACCATGATCTGATGCAGCTTTCCTGCCATTGATACAGTTTCCTGTTCTGTTTGGATGATATCATCTCCTTGCTCATCCGGTGTGATTCCTCCGAAAGATTGTGATTTCACCTGATTCCCGTTGGCATGACAGGCTTCTTTCACTATACTTGATACCAAGTTGAAATGAAAGGAATCTGCTATGGATTATGAGGTTTTTTACCAAGAGTATTCGGCTATTGAAAAGCAGCTCAAGGATTGTTGCGGTCTGTGCGCCAAGCTGCAGAAGTCGATTGCAAAGAAGATGGATTGCGGCGATCTGAAATCCGCAATGATTGACATGAATGCTCTATCGGAGGCATCGAAGAAGCTTCAGGAGACTGCTCAGGAAGCGGCCCAGTTCGCTTCTTCATTCGATGCGAAAGGCTATTTCTCCCTTGGGGATTATGCAACGCAGATGCTGGATTACTGCAATGAGGATGGAATCAATGCAATTTCCGATCCTCCTAACTTCCAGATTTTCCCCTATAAGGTCAGGATTGATTCGGACAATCTGGATGTTTACATCGACAAGAAGAAGTATTCATGCTTCAGACCGAAGTGCTTTGTACGAATCATTGAAAGCGGTCTGGCCAAGCTGGACGGTTCAAAGTTCGATGCGGCTTTGTATGCATCGGAGCTTAAGGCCGTATATGATGTTGCTCTTCTAAAGGAGAAGGATGCCCGGCCGGGTTCTGAGGTTGCTCTCATGGCGATTTACAAGCTGCTTGTTCCTCTTCGCCGGTTCCGCAAGGATTATGATATGCAGGCGTTTGCTTTCGATCTGGCGAGGCTCTATAACGAGAGCTCCGAAGTGAATGAGAATTCGCCGTTCACGATATCGCTGGGACCTGGCCGCAAGGCATGGAAGCTTATACGCATCCTTGATTCGGACGGAAATGAAAGGTTCCTTGGCGGGATTTCATTCTCTGATAAATGATGATCTGGAATTGATTGAGGAGACTGATTATGCAGGCATGTGATTCGATTGCGGCCATTGAAAACGGAAAGGCTCCGCTTGATGCAGCAATGCTCGATTCGATGAGCACAGGCTCTTCGTTCATCGTTGACTTCTGGAAGCAGCACTACCTGGATGAATTCATCAGGCTTGGAGGAAGCTCTGTGAAGTTCCTGGTTGGACGAAGCGGTTCTGGCAAAACCCACACACTTCTCCTGCTTCAGCAGCAGGCACGAAGCTGCGGTTTTATAAACTGTTTCTTTTCGGCCAAGGATGTCTGGCTCAATGATTTTCGCCAGATCTATTTACAGGTTCTGGATAGCATCGATCTTGATGACCTCATCTCTCGTCTGAGCGGCAGTGTTATCAATAGAATGGGCTATGAACCGTCCGAGGTGCCTGCCGGCAAGAACTTCATTACCTTTCTTTCCGACAGCAATGATTATGATGGCCTTACGCTCAGGTATCTCAGACAGCATCTAAGAGAGGCTTTTCTGGATAATCCGATGATGGACAATGACTTCGGGCAGATAATGAGCATGCTGGTTGGAAGCCAGCTCGGTTATCCGCAGCTTGATGCATCGAACAGGGATTTCCTTGTTTCTTGGCTTCATGCGGATGGCACGCAGAAGATTCCTGCAATCAGAGCTCAGGGGCTGGCTCCGTACAAGATCACGAAATACAATGCCAGGCACATGCTTCGCTCGCTTCTTTCTGCTGTTTCCCTTGCGGGGTACAGCGGCGTGTTCGTCTGCATAGATGATCTTGAGGCGATGGTTTCTGCTTCTCCAATGGATCAGGTTCATTATACGAAGATGAAGCGCGATGATACACTTGAAAGCATCAGGCAGCTTATCGATGACATTGATTCCTTTCACAATGTCATGTTTGTCTTCTCCGGAGGCAGGGAGCTGGTGGATAATGAACGCTTCGGGTTCAAGTCCTATCAGGCACTGTGGATGAGGATTCAGAACGAAGTCGTCGGAGCGAAGGTCAACCGTTTCGCTGGAATCATTGATCTGGACAAGGCCGAAAGGCAGACATTCACCCCTGCAATGCTTGTGGAGATGTCGCAGAAGCTGGTGAAAGCTGTAGGACAGAACCTGGATGCCATAGCAATTGACGAGGCTGATGCCGAAAGGCTTCTTTCGCAGGCGAAGATGGGTGATGTACCGATTCCGCTTCTTGTGAATCAGGCTACGCTCAGAAAACTGCAGAATACTATCAAGGAGGGGGACAATGCCTGATTTCGAATCGATGCACATGATTGAGGCGATGCGCTCCGGGGTATCATCTCGTGAAGTCGGCCGCTGCTTCTCCGATGCAAGGAAGCCTCTTCTGAAGAAGATAGATGATAATCTTGACGCAGCCTGCAGCGAAGGTCTCTCAAAAGGAATGGTTGTAAGCGGAAAGTACGGTGAAGGGAAGACTCATCTTCTTCAGACGGTTTTCTCGATGGCTCATGAACGCAATATGGTTGTTTCCATGGTTCCTATTGGGAAGGAGAATCCTCTGGACAAGCTTTACCTTTTCTATCAGAAGATTATGGCAAGCACTTATCTTCCAGGGCATGAGCAGCCTGGTGTCATTTCCGAGCTTGATAAGATTTCCCCGCTTTCAAAGATTGCATCCGACCTTCTGCTTTTCACGGCCACCGAGCTTTCAAGCCAGCGGCTCCATTATCTTATGGATGCTTATCTTCACAGTGAGCAGAAGGAACAGAAGTATCTGCTTCAGGCAGATCTAGAGGGGGACTTCATTTCAAACTCTACGATCCGCGAAATGTACAGTTCTTTCTGCCACAAGAAATGCGGTAAATTCTCCTTTGTCAAGACTCAGAATTACATTGATTACTTTGCATTCATGAGCCGTCTCTTCAAGGAGCTTGGCTATCGTGGATGGGTGCTTCTGTTCGATGAGGCTGAGCTTATGGGACGCTACTCGAGACGGGCTCGCTGCAAGGCGTACAGGAACATGAACTACTTCCTGAATCCTCCTTCAGGTGTCGATGGAATGTTTTCGTTATTCGTTTTCAGCTCTTCATACCGCGAAGATGTGATTATTGACCGGAATGAGAAGATGGAGATAGAGAAGTATTTCCAGGAAACCTCGGATTGCACTGTGATACCGTCGATGATTGACCAGATCTCGAACGCCGAGGAGCTGAAGAGCCTTTCGAATGACGAGATCAATGACGTGATCGACAATATCCGTCGTCTTCATTCGAAGGCCTACGGCTGGTCGCCTGAGATCAGCACAGACAAGCTGTTCTCGCTTACTGCTTCGCATAACTACGTTCTTCGCACTCGTCTGAGGTCAGTGATAGAATACCTTGATCAGCTTTACCAGTATGGCACCATTGGCGAGAATACTGTTGCCGAGATTCATGATCAGAGCATCAAGGAAGAGCAGGATGCTGAGGTTCTTGAC
>JAQUYU010000007.1 GCA_028691695.1 Sphaerochaetaceae bacterium
ATCGTGATGAAATGCTCTTGCTCACGGTCCCCATAGTGGCGGATCAGAGGAAAAGCATCGCCGGGCGAGCGAATCTGCTTTCGGGAAGAAAAGTTGAGGCGCCTGCCAAGCTCAAGAGCAGCACAGATCACTGACGCCTTGGCTGTTCCAAGGCCTGAGATCGAGCATAGCTCTGGCACCGAAGGGGCGGCGCTTCGGGCAAGCAACGCCTGAAGATCGCTGGCAAGAGACTGGACCGGGCGGCCCTTGGTGCCGGAACCTATCAGGATGCACAATAACTCCAGATCGCTGAGGCTCATTGCCCCTTCGTTCTGGAGACGCTCCCTCGGACGCTCGTCTGGAGGAAGCTCTCTGATGGACTTTACATTGTCTTTAAAAGAAAACTGGTAATTCATACCCTATATAGCGAGGATATGATGATTCTGCTGAAAAACCGGAAAACGGCGGAAGAACTATCAGTTCAGAGGCTGGAATTCGGAGGAAGAAGCATGAGATTTGCGCTCGCGGATCTTGTAGGCCACAGTCAATATAATGACAAGAGCGCCGGTCACGATCATCACAACTCCAAGAACAATCAGGATTGTCTTTGCAACTGCCTGAGGAGCAAGAATCAGAACCAAAGCGAACACCAGGTCGCACAGAGCCTCGATGACGAGGTTCTTGGGGATGATCTCAGCCTTGGCCTTCTTCAGCCCGAAGTATATCCGAAGAGATACAAAGCAGGAGAACAGAAGATAAGCAGCGATGACGTATGCAAGCACAACGCCCACCGACTGAGCCCAGACAATCGGAGCGATTATGGCAAACAGTCCGAAAACCACTCCAACCACATTCGAAACGATGTTGAGAGCCTTTGCACTGCGGCTGATATCGAACAGCGGCTTGTAGACCGAACCGGTAAAGATTCCGAAAAGCGAGTAGCACACCATGTACAGCCCACACAGAATCACCAGTATCCTGACGAATCCTTCGCTCCGCGTAATGGCAAGAATGCCAAGAACAATAAGAATAAGACCGACGACGATCCTGAAAACCAAAGTCTTGAATTTCATTGAAACCCCCTGAAGAATCAGCTGTTTATTGCCAGAAGCTCAACTTCAAAAACCAGAAGCGAGTTCGGCTCTACATTTGTGCTGTTCTCTCCATATCCAAGTGCGGGCGGAATCCAGAATCTGTATTTGGATCCGACCTTCATAAGCTGAATTCCTTCCGAAAGACCTTTGATCATCTTGGTCATATATAAATCATTCGGAACTTTCCTCGCATAGGAACTGTCGATGACGGTTCCATCGAGAAGAATGCACTGGTAATCGATCCGGACATTGCTTCCTGCTTCAGGAACAGCGCCGGAACCTTCCCGAACCACTTCGTACTGAAGTCCGCTGGCCGTCTCCTTCACTTTCGGATTGGAACGGTTGGCCGCCAGGAATGAATTGGCCTGCTCAAGGTTATCAGCGGCGGCCTTCTTCTGGGCAGCAGCATTGACCTCGACCTGCTTCATCTGGTAGTCCGAAAGAATCTGCTGCATCTGGACATCGGTGAAAACGCTCTGCCCGGAAGCGGAATCATAAAGACCCTTTGCCCAGTATTCAAGGTTCAGTCCAGGATACGCCTTCATCACTGACTGAAGGAGTATATATCCATAGACATAGCTGAACTGATCGGTAAGCTCTGAAGGCACACCAAGATTGCCGACTTCGTTGACATCAAAATCAATGCCATCAGCAGCAAACAGACCTGCGCAGGCTAGGAAAAGCACCATCATCAAAAAAGCTTTCTTCATCTTCTTCTCCCGGTTGCAGCAGTTTTTTCACACCTTCCAATAGGTAAATCTAACCCACAATGCCCAAGCTGTCCAGTTTTTTTCACTTTTTTGCCATTTTTTGCAGGCCAAGCCCGCATGCTTCGCCTGCTGAGGCACCAAGGAAGGAACCCATGGCATCTGCGGCAAAATCAAGAATCTCCATAGCTCTGCCGAACTGGGGCTGAAGCAGCTCGATCACTCCGCCTATTGCAATTCCTATGGCGAAAGACAGGAAAAAGCTTCGCCAATTCTTCTGATCAAGGCGGAAAAAGCTGAGGAATACTGCGAATCCTATGGCTGCATAAGCAATGAAATGGGCACCTTTGTCAGCAAATGGAACTGCGGCAGGAACAGAAACTCTGGGAACTAATGAAAGAACGGCAACTGCAGCAATGACAGCAAATGAAAGCACGATTCCGATTATATTGACTGTTTTCTGCATAGATCTCCTTGAAATGCACCATCGTTCTCCATCTTCCGCCTTAGGTCGGCGAGGAATAGGGATTTATCCGGAAAGCAGCGTGGCGCGGCAAGCCTGTGAGATGGAGTCTCGCACATCAGCCGCTCTATTACAATATCCGGCCGGATTCGGCGAAGCACATACTCGGTATTCTCCAGATGCCTTGCCTCGGAAGCGGCGGTTATCTCACCATCGAAGTAATCTTCAAGAAGGCGGCTCTGAGCAGTGATGTGAAGATTGTGAATCTTCAAAGCCTTCACCGGACTCCGGTTTATCAGATCAATCGTGGCATCAAGCTCCTGTTCGGTCTCCGATGGGAATCCAAGAATCACATGGGAACACACATCGAGACCCGCTTCAGCGGCACGCCGCGATGCATCAAGCCAGCAGGCGCTGCTGTGGCCGCGGTTCATCAGACTGAGGATCCTGTCGCTGCCGCTCTGAAGCCCGAGCTCGATCCAAAGGTCCTGCACATTAGTCCGAAGCTCTCTGAGAATACTTATGACTTCAGAGCCAAGGCAGTCCGGACGCGTTGAAACGATCAGCTCGACAAACGGTCCCATCTGAAGAGATTCGCTGTAGATTCTTCTCAGATCCTCAACCGAAGCGAATGTATTGGTATATGCCTGGAAATACAGACTGACCTTGTCGCTGCAATACCTTCTTCGGACAAAATCCCTCCCCCGCTCAATCTGAACCTTTATGCCAGCGATGCGGCTTTCGATATCGCTTCCCGTGCAGGCTGAACCGGACTGAGGCGGAACGGACTCGAACCCGCTTCTTCGGGTGAAACCGCTTTCCTTTGTTCTGGCATATGAGGCGCTGGCGCCGAGGGCATCGCAGTAAACGCATCCGCCGCTTCGGTCAGGAGCCCTGTTCGGACAGGAGAATCCGCCATCCACGCCAATCCTGTAAACAGGAAAGCCATATCTGGAAATGAGGAAATCCTTGTAGTCATTCCATCGTTTCAAATCACCAGCACTCCACATAGAAGGAAATGTACTTGTCGATGCTCATTCCAGCACCGATTGCAACGTCGCCGACAGGAGTCTTGAGGGCAACGCCTATGGCTAGACCTGCATCGAAGTTGGCAAGCTGGTCGAATGGAGCCGAGGTCGCTGTACGCACAGGGTTTACAGCAATCATCGAAAGGTCTTCGTTGCTCATCCACCCCGCCCCTGCTTTCACAAACAGGGACATAGGAAGAAGATCGAAATCCAGGACGTGCTCCCAGAAGAGACCCAGATAGATCAGATCCTGATGAAGGTCACAGTCAGGTCTTCCTGGAATGCCAGAGAGGCTTCCTGCGTTGAAATAGGAATCGCTCAGCTCGGACGGCATGCGGCTCGTTCCGATGATTGCATTGAAAGTCATGTAGTTTTTCGCATCAAGCCTCATCGCAACTTCTCCCAGCATGCTGATGCTGTATGTGAAGTAACCTGAATAACCAGCCTTCAGATCCATGTCAAAGCGGTTTCCCCGCCTCTGGAATCTTCCGCCAGGGTTGTCATAAGTAATGCCGGCTATCTCAAGGTAAGGGCTGATTACCCATTGGTCTCTGGGAAACGTTCCGGAACCGGGCACTGCAACAGGAGAACCCAATACTGTAATCTCGAACTTCGGCCCTATTTGAAGACCGATTCCTGTAAGGTTCTTCTCAGTATCATATTTTGATTTGAAATCGTCCTTAAGACTCACCCCCGTTCCGACTTTCAACTGCCAGTCAAGTGAAGTGAAGCGGCCGGGATTGGACCAGCCGGAGACAACGGAAAGCGATCCGATGGACATCCCCAGCTCAGGATCAAGCGACCAATTCCCGTCATCGCTGAAATTCCAGAACGCCTCTCCTTTGGCTTCAATCCGATCTGAAACCATAAGACGGATCTTGATATCGAGATTATCCTTCCCGATATTCATTCCGTTGTATTCAACGAGAATCCTAGGGAAGAACTTGAACAGGACCTGCTCTATGCCATCGCTTGGATCGAATGTAAGCGACGACGAGCCGAATGCCCCTATTCCTATGTAGGAATTCTGAGTCGGCTTCACGGAAGCCTTGTCAGTCGTGCTCTGAAGTCCTAGAGGATTATTGGATTCATAGAAATACGAGCCAACGCGGTTCGGATTCCGATATTGCTTCTCATCTTCGGAGAAAAGCGCGGCTATCCGCTCGAAATCTTCTTTATGAAGCTCAGCTTCCTTCTCGCCTTCGGCAATAATCGCATCGGGATCGGCGAAATCCATTATGCTGAACTTTCCGGTATCAGGGAAAAGCGCTATGTCTGCGAGCTTTTCTGCTTCCTTGGTCTTCTCGTCGGTTCCAATGCGCATGACCCGGGAAATGATCTCTTCCATCGAAGTAGCAGGCTTGGTGGAATTGTTGTCATAGTTCACATACTGGCAGATAACGATGTCATATCCCATCTCTTTGGCCTTCTGAACCACCATATTGTCCAGCATCCCGCCATCGATGTATTGTTCGCCATCGATTTCATATGGTTCGAATACTATTGGAATAGACATGCTTGCACGCATCGCATCCACCAGATAGCCCGAGGTGAAATACACATCTCCGCTGCCTTCCAGGCTTGCTGCATTGCAGACGAAAGGAGTCTCAAGGTCGGTAAGGAAATTCCGCTGCCCGCCAACATGCTTCAGAGATTCCGAAAGGAAATCCACTATCCGCTGGTCATCAATCAGTCCAGTGCTGCTGATGAATTTCCCATCATTGGAGAAATCAAAATCAATGACGTTGGTGGTGTACTTCTCCATCGGTGAATAGCCTTTCTTTATCTGAGCCTTCTTGACTTGCGTGAAGAGTGCAGTGAGATTAGTGTTCTCGGCCAGGATCCGTATGTCATTGGGTGAATAGCCGGCACAATACAGGCCGCCAACCAGAGCGCCCATGCTGGTTCCCATTACAATATCAATAGGAATCCCTGCTTCCTCTACTGCTTCAAGCAGCCCGACATGGGCAAAGCCCCTCGCACCGCCGCCAGAAAGCACAACTGCCACTTTCGGTCTGGCGAAAACCGGCGAAAGCCCGATTGCCATCACAAGCAGGAATACTGCAATTCTTCTTATAGTCTTCATAGGTCAAACCTTTCATCTTCCCAGAATCTGGCCGACAAGCGAGATACCTTTCATCTGATTTGCAAAATCGAGGAATGTAATCTCCTTCTTAGTCGGGATCTGAACACGCGTAATCCATACAGCTTTGTCTGCACAGGCAACCTTCATTCCAAGCCCCTTGCGTATTTCCATTATCGTACCAGGCTCTGCTGTTTCCTCGGGCTCTGCATCAATATCGGAGAATCCGCCGTGGACCCCAGTTATGAAAAGCGGCTTGCCATCAAGAGCAGTGAAAGCCTTGGGCCAGCTGTACATCGCCCTGATCCTGCTGTGAACTTCCAGGGCGGTCAGAGAAAAGTCAAGCTTCCCGTCTTCCTTGCTCACAAGGCTGCAAACCGAACCATCGCCTTTCTGATCCACAGGCTGGCTGCTGCCGTCTCTAATTGCAGAGAGAACTTCCACGCACCGGTCGGCAGCCATCGCTGCGATAGCTTGTGTGAGCGAATCAGTTGTTTCTGTGCCATCAAGATTGAATTTCAGGACATCATAAAGCCTTCCTGTGTCCATAGCCAATCCGATTTCCTGGAAGCTTATCGCCCAGTTCCGGTTCCCTGAGAGGATAGCCGCCTGTACTGGAGCAGGACCCCTTGCCTCTGGAAGCGGAGATGGGTGGATGTTCATAGTCCTGTCAAACAGACCAAGGAACATCGGGCCGAATATCCTTCCGAAGCTGAAGCTGACAAGGGTGTCCGGGGCAAGAGCCCTGACTGCAATCCGTTCGGTCTTGTTCACATGGTCGCACTGAATAATATCAAGTCCAAGCTCCTGTGCCGCAATCTTGACAGGAGAGCTCACCAGCTTCTGCGATCTGGCTCCAGGCTTGTCTGATGCGGTAAGGACTCCTGCAATTTCAAACTCGGAGGCAATCCGCCTGAGAACAGGAACAGCAATGCCTGAAGTTCCGGCAAACAGTATTCTCACGCTCTTGCCTTCTTCTTCCGTCTCTGTGCGAGGCGCTTCTTCTCGAATCTGCTTACAAGGTGCTCTCTCTGAACAGAATCAACATGGTCTATGAACAGCCGCCCATTGAGATGGTCATACTCATGCTGTATGCATCTGGCAAGCAGCCCGTCGGCATCAAGGTTGAAAGGCTTGCCGTTCTCATCGTATGCGAAGATCGAAACTCCGACAGGCCGCACTACATCGCACCAGATATCAGGAATGCTCAGGCATCCCTCCTGATAGACACTGGTCTCGGCGGTGGTACCGGTGATCTGAGGATTGATGAATACCCTCTTGATCCCATCATCAAGCTTAATTACGAATATCCGCTTAAGAACACCGATCTGAGGACCTGCAAGCCCGATTCCAGGATTCGCTTCAAGTGTCTGGAGCAGATCGGAAGCGAGCTTCTTCGTATCTTCGCCGAAATTTTCTATCGGCTCGCTGTTCTCTGAAAGAACCTCTGAACCAAGCAGCAATATGTTTCTTATCATGACTTGATAATACAATGAAGTCTCAAAAACGGTCAATCATGCAATCTGCATCGCATTGCGAAGGTTATGATAACAATGCAACATTCAAGCTTTAGCTTTGAAAAAACAAGGAAATAGTCTATAATTGCTTGAGGTCTTCAATGAAGTATATAGGTTCGATCGATCAGGGAACAACAAGCACCAGGTTCATCATCTTCAATGAGAACGGTGAAATCATAGGACTCCATCAGCTGGAGCACAAGCAACTCTACCCTAAGCCAGGCTGGGTAGAGCACGACCCTGAGGAAATCTGGGGCAACACATGCGAATGCATAAGAGAGACTCTGAAGAAGACAGGGCTGCAGGGCTCCGACATCAGTGCCATAGGCATCACCAACCAGAGAGAGACTATCACAGCTTGGAATCCAAAGACTGGAGAGATATATCACAATTCTATAGTATGGCAAGATTTAAGAGGAAGCCGTCTTATAGATAGCCTTAAGGAAAGAGGGAAAGACATAGCAATCCAGAGGATCACAGGACTCATTCCAAGCCCTTATTTCGCAGCATCAAAGATCGCCTGGCTTCTGGACAACGTCCCGGAGCTAAAGGAGAAGGCAGCATCGGGAGAAGCGGTGTTCGGCACGATCGACTGCTGGCTCATCTACAAGCTCACCGGCGGCCAGGCTGTAGTAACCGATGCGACCAATGCATCACGCTACATGCTGATGGACATAAAAAGCCTCAAATGGGACCCGCAGATGCTGAAGCTGTTCGGTCTCAAGAGCTCAGCCCTTCCAGAAATAGTGTCATCCACCGGCGAAGTCTATGGAACAACAGTACCGGAAGGGCCTTTCAAGGCTGAAATTCCGGTATGCGGAGCACTTGGGGACCAGCAGGCAGCACTGTTCGGACAGGCCTGCTTCAAGTCAGGACAGGCAAAATGCACATACGGCACAGGGTGCTTCCTTCTTGAAAACACCGGCAGCCAGCTATGCCGCTCCACATCAGGGCTGCTTTCCACTGTAGCCTTCAAAGCTGCGGGGGAAGCTCCGGTCTATGCACTTGAAGGTTCGATCGCCGTTGCAGGATCACTGGTTCAATGGGCCAGGGATAACCTCAAGATGGTAAGTTCACCTCAGGAACTCGACCAGTTTGCAAGCGAAGTTACGGACTGCGGCGGAGTATACGTCGTTCCCGCCTTCAGCGGGCTGTTCGCCCCTTACTGGCGGTCCGATGCACGCGGCATCATAGCAGGGCTCACAGGATTTGCCACCCGCAACCATATATGCAGGGCGATTCTTGAATCCACTGCATTCCAGGCATATGATATATTCAAGGCCATCGAGGCGGACAGCAGAGTCAAGATGACGGAACTGAAGGTCGACGGCGGCCTTACGAACAGCGAGCCGCTGATGAAGTTCCAGTCTGATGTCCTGCGTGTTCCTGTAATCCGTCCGCATGTCGTCGAGACCACCGCGCTAGGGGCCGCATACGCTGCAGGTCTTACCGCCGGAGTGTTCAAGAGCATCAAAGAACTTGAAAGCCAGTGGAAGGAAGAGAAGCGCTGGACTATGACGATGGATGAGAAAACCGTCCAGAACAAGATCAGATTCTGGAAAAAGGCAGTGGAGAAGACCCTCAACTGGGTTGATTAAGGTTAAAAATGAGTGTACTGAGCATTATCAAAATCATTCTTGAGATTCTGATTGTAGGATGGGTAATCTACCTGTTCTACAATGGGGTGAGCAAGACGCGTGCTGTGGGCATCATCCGCGTTCTTGCAGTAGCTTTCATAATATATGGAATGAGCGTGATTCTTGAGCTCGAAGTGATCCTTCAGGTATTCGACTGGGTGTTCGTTCCTCTGCTCTGCCTTATGTTCCTCGTCTATCAGCCTGAGCTTAGAAGATCATTCGGAACGGAACAGAAGAATGCAAGCTTCTTCCGCAAGAGGATCCAGACAAGCGGCGACCAGATTGATTCGATTCTTTCTGCATGCAAGGTTCTTGCCTCGGAACGGCGCGGAGCCCTGATTGTGTTTCCCCGCCAGATTTCGATCAAGTCAATCATCGACACTGGAACCAAGATCAATGCTGACCTTTCGTCGTCGCTGATCCTCACGGTGTTCGACCATGACACCCCGCTTCATGACGGGGCGATGATAGTGAGCGAAGGGCGGATAGTCGCCTGCGGCTGCTATCTTCCCCTTTCAGAACAGCGCGACATCAAGAAGACGTTCGGAACAAGGCACCGTGCCGCACTCGGAATGGCAGAGGAAAGCGATGCGATTGTTCTTGTTGTATCTGAAGAGAAAGGCACGATAAGCCTTGCCTACAACAGCGACCTGTACTACGACCTGGAAACAGACACGATCAAGAGAACACTGCTGTCTCTGTTCAATTACCAGTCTGATACTCCTGAGGTCATCGGAGAGGTGAACAATGAAAACGAATGATTTCATTAAGAAGATCCTGGTCGGCTGGCCCTCGAAGCTCTGCTGCATGCTTTTTGCAGTCTGGCTGGTTTTCATCGTCCGCTTCAGCAGCTACAGCACGACCGAATCCAACATTGCTCTGCAGGTCAAGCTTCCGCAAGGCTATGAGGCGATGAACAAGATAGACTCATATGCAACGCTCACAATCCAGGGAGACCGCAAAGTCATATATCTGATAGATCCAAGCCAGATCACGGCTGTAGCAGATTTCACCAATGTGGATCAAGCGAACCTTGAAGATGCAGTTCAAAGCGGAACCCCGCTTGTTGCTGCAGTGGATCTTGTCTATCGGCAGGGAATAGTGAGACTTGAAGATGAAATCATCCTGACTTCCAACCCATCAAGCATCAGGGTGCTGCTGAGAAAGACAGAATGAGAAGATACCTTATCGGCATCGATGCTGTGAATATTTCCCGTGCAGGACGGCTTGGCGATCATTTCGTGAAGTCCTATTTCCATCCGAATGAGTTCAAGCTCGCAATGGAAATGACCAGTCAAGACCGGAAAGCACAGTATATTGCATCTAGATTCGCAGCGAAGGAAGCCCTGAGCAAGGCGATGGGAACAGGGCTTGCTGGCATGAAGCTCGACGAGATTGAAGTCAGATCAGAGCCTTCTGGAAAGCCTGTAATGATTCTCCATGGCTCTATGCTTGAATCATTTGAAGCCAAGTATCCAGAAGGAAGGATCGAGATCTCGATCACCCATGAAGACCCGCTTGCAATAGCCTGCATGCTTATTGACTATGAGGAGGAACCTGATGGCACGAAGTGACTGGCACAGGCCTTCTCCTGAGAAATTCGCAGTGTCTGAAGGAATGCGAAGGCTCGCCATGGAAGTGGCCTACAACGGGTCAGGCTTCTCAGGATGGCAGATCCAAAGCGGACAGAGAACTGTCCAGCAGACACTCGGCGATGCTGTTTCCAGCTTCCTCGGGTTTCCGGTAGTGGTTTTCGGATCGGGAAGAACGGACAGCAAGGTCCATGCAATGGGACAGGTCTGCCATTTCGATGTCCCTGATTCATGCGTAATCCCGCCGTCGGCTTTCGAGCATGCTCTCATCCTTCCACCTGACATAACAGTCAGGAGGTGCTACGATGCACCGCCTTTGTTTCACAGCAGGTTCTCTGCCATGGCTCGTGAATACAGGTATCTGGTCCGAAGCTGCAAGGATTTCACCTGCTTTGAGAACGGTCTTTCGGCAAAGGTGAAGAATCTTCCTCCGCTTGATCTGATGCAAAGCTATGCCGGCCTCATCAAGGGAACTCATGATTTCTCATCGTTCTGCGCAAGCGGGGATCTTTCTGAAAGCCACTTCAGGGACATATATGAATCCGAGTTTCTGATAGAGGATTCGGTATATGGAGGCAAAGTACTTGTATACCGCATTACCGGCAATGCCTTTCTGTACCATATGGTAAGGTCGCTTGTCGGGACAATGCTGGCTCTTGCCCAGACGATGGCTCCAAAAGAGAAGTTCAGCCAGATTCTGGAGAGCAAGGATCGCTCTCAGGCTCTTGATACGGCAAAGCCTGAAGGTCTTTATCTTTGGAGGATAAGCTTCGACGAAGATGAATTCAAATGGTTCGAGGAGGAATGCCAATGAATGAAACAGACAAAGCCCGGGCCCAGTATCTTTCCAAGGCGATGGATTCTGTCTGGAACATAGCATCTGATTTCGAGCGTTCAATTAATCCTGATTCCAAGCCGGATCCTGCCCCGGACCTGTCAAAGACCGCTCAGGTAATTGCTAGCGAGAAGTCATTGGATCCAGAAATCAGCCGATGCAATCTGAGCATGCTCTCAGAGCTCTGCAGCAAATGCGAGAAATGCCAGCTTTCAAAGACACGGACCCACGTTGTATTCGGAACCGGAAGCACATCGCCTCTTGTGATGGTCATAGGAGAAGGCCCCGGATTCAATGAAGATCAGGAAGGCATTCCGTTCGTTGGCCAGGCCGGAAGGTTCCTGGACAAATGGCTTGAATCCATTCATCTGAGCCGTGACGAAAATGCATACATCTGCAATGTGATCAAGTGCAGGCCTCCTGAGAATCGTGACCCGATGGATGAAGAGATCGAAGCTTGCCAGGACTACCTTATCCAGCAGATTAACCTTCTCAAGCCCAAAGCCATCCTCGGGCTCGGAAGGTTCGCCTGCCAGTTCCTGTTCGGCTCAGACAGCAAGATAACAAAGGTCCATGGCCTTTTGAAGATGTACCGCGGAATTCCTGCAATATGCACTTTCCACCCTGCGGCTGTGCTTCGCAATCTCGATCTCAAGCGGCCGGTTTGGAGCGATCTGAAGAAACTTGCCGCATTCCTGGGGATTCCAGTCTGATGACACAATATGCCCAGGTGATAGTTCCAGTTCCTCTGAAGCAGCATTTCACATACAGCTTCAATCCTGAATCCCAGAATGTCATTCCTGGGATAAGGGTCAAGGTTCCTTTCGGAAAGAGAAGCGTAACAGGCTTTGTCGTCAGGGTTTCAGACACCATCCCTGCTGCCGGATTTGAGATCAAGGCAATTGACCGCTGCATAGACAAGGCTCCTATCTTCGGCGAGAACGAAACCGAGCTTGCTCTCTGGATGGAAAAGTTCTACCTCTGTTCACGAGGGGAAGCGCTGTCGGCAATGATTCCCAACGCCAGACGTGACAGCACTGCGCCTTTGATGGATTTTGAATCCGACGAAATGAATGAGAAGATCGATCCAACAGACGAGCAGAAAGCGGCAATTGAGGAAATCCTAAGCGGAAAGCACAAGGCTTTCTACTTGTTCGGCATTACAGGATCCGGAAAGACGGAAGTTTTTCTCAGGGTGGCGGAAAAGGTCATATCAGAAGGCCGGCAGGTAATCTATCTTGTACCAGAGATCACCCTCACCCACCAGCTTGCCCGCACTGTTGCAAAGCGCTTCGAAGGCAAGGTTGCTATTCTTCATTCGGCAATCACACCAGCCCAGAGGATCAAGCAATGGCGGAGAATAAAAAGCGGCGAAGTCAGCCTTGTAATAGGGGCAAGAAGCGCAATATTCGCTCCCTGTGACAAGCTTGGGCTCATCATCATCGATGAAGAGCATGAGAATTCATACAAATCCGGCAGCTCGCCTCGCTACCATGCCCGTCAGATAGCCCAGAAGAGGGCTTCTATGACAGACTCGATCCTTCTGATGGGCAGTGCCACTCCGTCTCTTGAAAGCTATCAGATGGCAAAGGACCCAGACAAGCTTTTCATGATCCGGCTGACAAAGAGAGTTTCGGGAGGACAGCTTCCGAAGATTCAGGTTGTAAGCATTCTAGGGCAGAAAGGCATTCTGAGCCAGACTCTGATCAACGAAATGGACAGAACGATCAGGAACGGAAGGCAGGTGATTCTGTTCATGAACCGAAGGGGATTCAACTACAGCTTCCACTGCAACAGCTGCGGCTATGAGCTCAAGTGCCCTCACTGTGCTGTCAATCTGACTTATCACAAGTCTGAGAATGCCTTGATATGCCATTACTGCGGCTATAGGACAGCTCCTGTTTCAGTCTGTCCTGAATGCCACTCCCTTGATGTTTCTTACAGCGGATTCGGAACCGAGAAGATTGAATCCGAAGTCCGAAGAGTGTTTCCAAATGCCCGGATTGCAAGGCTTGATACCGATATCGCAAAAGATAGGAATGTAATCTCAGAAACAATAGATGGATTCCGAGATGGGAAATATGATATCCTATTGGGCACTCAGATGGTTGCAAAAGGGCTTAATTTCCCGAATCTTGCCCTCGTTGGCATCGTTCTCGCAGACAGTACGCTCAATATCCCTGACTTCAGATCAGCCGAACGTACTTTCAGCCTGATTGTCCAAGTCAGCGGTCGAAGCGGCCGCTATGATGACCAAGGAAAGGTCGTGATCCAGACCACAAGACCTGAAGCACCTGCCATTGCTTATGCTGTAAACGGGAAGGTCGATGAATTCTACGAACAAGAGCTGGAGAACAGAAAGCAGACGGCGTTTCCTCCGTTCGTGCGGCTGATTCAGATTGTATTCCGTGGAAAGAACGAACAGAAGGTCAATGAAGCTTCAAGCCAAGTCGGCGAAGTCTTTTCAGAATCGATTGCCCTTTACAGGAAGCCAGATGAACTGCTGGAGATGCTCGGGCCAAGCGAATGCCCTGTTGCGAAGATAGCGCAGAACTATCGGCGCCAGATTCTCATCCGCGGTGAGAACCCCGGCCGTGTTCACACTCTTGCAAGCAAGGTCCTCAATTCAATCAAGCCTATGAGTGGCGTTTACATCGAGATCGACTTTGACCCTTTGAACTTGATGTAACTGTGAAAAGCAACTTCAAAGAACCGTTAGATCGAGCATCGCATCAGAATCTGGTTTTAATTACGGTTTCAATGGAAAACAATCATATCCAGACTACGGACCCACTTGGACTTATGAAACAAAAAATGTAAACCGAAAATGAATTATTCTCTGGCATGCAAAAATTGAATTTGCTTTTGGTCAATCCTGCATTTCCCGAAATAGGGAAATATTCATGCCAGAAACAGTGAAAACTTCCCGAAATTGTTTAGATTGAGCATATGCGTTAGAATCTGTTTAGAATCGTTAGGTCAGGCAGAAGCGTTAGATGCGGTAGATCAAGCACATGCGTTAGAATCGTTAGATTATCAGGTATGATGAGGTATTAGGGTTTGACCAATCCTGCATTTCCCGAAATAGGGAAGTATTCATGCCAGAAACAGTGAAAACTTCCCGAATTATTACAGGATGCGTAGATCAGGCAGGAGCTGTCCAGGAGTTGCAGGATGCGTAGATCAGGCAGGAGTTGCAGTTCGTTGATTTGAATTGTAAAACAGGAAATAATTTACGGTTTCAATGGAAAACAATCATATCCAGACCCACCTGGACTTATGAAACAAAAAACTGTTATTTTGGCCAAACCATGATATACTTTGCTTTATGATGAAACTCAGTGAAGTAATTGAAGCAATAGACGGACAGGCGCTCTGCTGCAAGGATCTGCTGGACAAGGAAGTGAAATTCGGGTTCTCAAGCGACCTGATGAGCGACGTCCTTACACTCCGCGACGATGACATTCTCCTGATCACAGGACTTGCCAACATCCAGTCCATCAGGACTGCAGAACTATCGGATATCAATGCAATAGTGCTGGTTCGCAACAAAGCAGCAAACCAAGCCATGATAGACATGGCCACAGATTCAGACATCATGATCATCACTACCAAGTATTCGATGTTCAAGACAAGCGGCCTGCTTTTTGACAAAGGTCTCAGTCCGATCTACTAGGAGAATGAATGCAGACATCATTTCCAGTAGCCGCCGGTGATTTCACAAAGGCTGGTGCGGCCTCAAGCGAAATCAAGCGGATGCTCAAGCAGCTTGGAATTCCTCAGAAAACGATAAAACGAATTGTTGTAGCTCTTTTCGAAGCAGAAGTGAATGTAATTGCCCACTCCTACGGCGGCGACATCAGCTGCGACGTAACACCACAGCAGGTTGAGATAAGAGTCATAGACAAAGGACCAGGGATTCCTGATCTGAACCTTGCCATGAAGGAAGGCTGGTCGACTGCCTCTGAAGAAGTGCGGGAGATGGGCTATGGTGCAGGAATGGGTCTGCCCAACATCAAGAAGAATGCAGATCTTCTTGAGATACACACCGCAGCGAATGATCATACAGATATAAGAATGACCTTTTTTCTAGATGGAGACAAAGAACAATGAGCGCATACCATCATAGCCTTGCCATCCGAGAGCAGCTCTGCTTCGGATGCACCCACTGCATGAAGAAATGCCCAACGGCATCGATTAGAATTGAGAAAGGGCATGCCCATGTGGATCCGGCAAAATGCATCGACTGCGGCCAGTGCATGCAGGCTTGTCCGCATCATGCCATTGGGGTCGAGCAGACTCCATTCGAGATGCTGTTCTCTTTCAAGCAGAGAGTAGCAGTAATCCCGACAGTGTTCCTTGCCCAGTTCGAGGACAGCATAACCAACAACCAGATAATCCTTGCACTGTACGATATTGGATTCACACACATCTACTTTGCAGAGCTTGGCATCGATATCGCAAAGCAACTTGGGCTTGAAGAGAAAGCAGAGGTCCAGAAACCTGTGATCTCAAGCTTCTGCCCATCAATCATCAGGCTGATCAGAACAAGGTATCCGGGTCTATGCGAGCATCTTTCACGGCTCCGCTCGCCCGGTCAGATTGCAGCAATATTCGCAAGAGCAGAAGTCAACGAACAGACCGGACGTCCATCGGAAACGGGAGTGTTCTACATCACTCCATGCCCTGCGAAGATTTCAGAATTCAAATCCGAAGAAGAAACGAAAGGAAAGCTCGAAGGCATCTTCGACGGAGTGCTCAATCTGGATACCGTCTACAACATGGTCAGAAATTCAATCACAAAGAACAAGAAGAAGTTCTCTTTGGAAACATGCGAGGGGTCAGAGCTTCCGGAAGCAACATCAGTATCATCGACCTGGAGCCTGATCAACGGAGAAACCGTAGCGAAAGCGACCAGGCATCTGGCAATCGACGAGATTCATCAGGTAATTGATTTCCTCGAATACGTCGAGGAAGATGACGAGTTCAATATAGACTATCTGGAATTCAAAGCCTGTGCAGAAGGCTGCGTCGGAGGAATCCTGTGTACCAGAAACAAATTCCTGGCAAAGGAAAGGCTTTCACGCCTGGCTTCGACCCTCCCTGATGAACTTTCTGATGACATGAAGCAGAGAATCAGCAAGTTTGCCGATCTCATGCGCTCGTCAGCATATGAAGAACCGCCAGAAGAGGATCATTCAATCAAGCTCGATGCCGACATTGAGACTGCAATACACAAGATGGAGAAAGTACGCAAGATAACTTCTGCGCTTCCAGGGATTGACTGCGGACTCTGCGGTGCACCTACATGCGAAGAGCTGGCTCAGGATATTGCCCAGGGCGGTGCAAGCATACGCCAATGCACAGTCCTCAGGCTAAAGGATCCGAAGGAGCTGAATACTCTTGCCAGGATTTGGGGAGAGAAGGTTTCTCAGGATTCAGACCTCATCTAGAATGAAAGCTTCAAGGCTCCGGAAAGATCAAGACCGTTCTTCGCAGCAAGGCTTTTCGGGGCAATCACAACAAGTGAGGACGGGCATCTGTCCATCGCCTCAAGAAGATCCGAAGCCTGGGCACGGATGTCCTGAGACTTCAGCCCAAGAAGAAGCTTGATCCTGTTATTGTACACCTGATCTGAAAGACCTAGGATGAATCTCTTGCGGCCTTCGGCGCAGACATCCATCGGCGAGCGAGGCCTGAGCTCTCGCCCCGCAAGGGAGATGATCTCAGACTCCAGAATCTTCTCGTCCACCCCGTTTGCGATGACATCCTCAAGTGCATGCCTGAAATCCTCAACAGTTCCGTTTATCCTAGGATCGCGGTAGCTTGAGAAATAGAAGAAGCTGTTGTACATCCCCATCCGGGCTTCCGCCATATAGGCTCCGCCTTTGCTGCGTACCCTATCCCAGAGTCCGTTATCGCTGAGAATAGCACCAAGGACAAGCTTCCCTACTCGGTCGCTTTCGCTCTGTTTTTCAAGATTGATTGCAAAAGCATTGTATGCAACCTGTCCGGGAATAAGAAACAGCTCGCTCTTCTTCACAATCCGGCTCTCATCATAGAAAGCACTGTTCGGGCAGACTTCAGATCCGTTTTCAGGAAGAGACGAGGCAAAATCCTCAAGGGCTTTCAGGCAGTCATCCGTCGCTTCCTTGCCGCAGCCGACCTGGCATGAGAAGCGCTGACGGACTATGAGCTTGTCTCTGAGACTGCAAAGCATCTTCGACACTTCACACTCCGGACGTGAGGAAAGTTCAGAGAGGAAGACCCATTGAGTGATTCCTGATACATTCTCCTGCTCGTGCGAGGCTCCTGTGAAAGCAGATGTGGCACGTCTTATGGCGAAGGACGTAGCTTCTTCGATGAAGTTGGACTTGAAGCTTGTCACCAGGTCAGTGATGGCAGCCTTCACCCGTTCAGGAGAAACCAGATCACATTTGAGCATAATCCTCAATATGAACTGAAGAGCTTCATGGCTGTCGCAGCCAAGCGTCTTGACCAAAGCCGTCGCCGAAGAAACCTCATCTCCGCCAAGAGTCATCGCACATGTAGGAACCATCGAAGCGCTGCCTGTGAGCTCCTTCAATCGAATTGCAACCTGGGAGTAATCCATTCCATCGATGCCAGTCATCCACATGAGCCTCAGAAGAAGGAGCAGGAGCCTGTGCTCCCACTCAGAGAGGTCACGTGTATCGAAGTTAAGAGTGAAGTAGCAGATTCCATTGGTGAACATGTTCTGAACATATGCAGTCCGGCCTGATACAAGGTGCTGCGAGTAGTCGAACTTCAGAAAACGGTCTCCGAGATCTTCACGGCTAAGGTGTCCGATTCTGGCAAGATCTTCACTCTTGTCCTGCAAAGCTGCAAAGCTTTCCAGAGCTTTCTTCTGAGATTGCATCTCCTTCTTTGTCTGATGCGAGAGCAGGGAGATGAGCCGCTTGTCCATGGACTTCTCATAATCAGGATCCGGATAGACAGTAAGAAGCATCCTGAGTGGGTTGTCAATCAGGTTGTCCTGAATCCAGTGCTCGAAGTACTGAGGATCACGTTCAAGCTGATCCTTCAGGGCGGAAAGAGGCTCAGTTGTACGGATTGTTTCAAAAGGAGTCTTGCCATCCATCCAGCCGCGCATTGCCCTCTGGCTTGCCGAATACCCAATCGGATAGTAATTGCGCTGGACTTCCTGCAAAGCGAACTCTTCGGATTTGAGCGAAGCCTTGACCAGCTTCGGATCAAGACCTCGGCGGCAGATATCTTTCAGGGTGTCCAGCATGAACTGCTCGATTCTTGGAGCATCTGAACGGTCTGCACCTGAAAAGCCAACAGAAAACGGCATGAATCTGAATCCGACGCCCATCCCGCTTTCTTCGCTGAGATCCTCTCCTAGAGAGCTTTCGCTTATCGCACGGTAAAGCGGGTTTCCAGGATCGCCAAGAAGAATATCAACGAGAACTGAAAGGGTTATCAGCTGAAGAGGATCGCTTTCCGGCTTTGTCGCCCAGCAGACCATCACCGTCGACTTCTCTGAATCAGGTCCTGGAACCTCAAGGGAGAACGGGCTGTTCCAACTGATGTCCGTGGATGGCTCGCAGCATTCAGGTGCCGCCTGAGCATCTTTCAGATAATGCTGCTCAAGGTATGCCATATACTGTTCGGCATCAAGATCGCCATAAAGGAAAAGACGGCACCCTGAAGGATTATACCAGCGTCTGTAGCCCGCAAGGTATTCTTCGTAAGTAAGCTTAGGAATCTCATCAATCCGTCCACCGGAATCAAACCCGTATGGCGTACCCTTGAAGAGCCCCATCTGCGAATAGGCGCTCACAAGCGATTCCTGATCCGAATAGCTGCCTTTCATCTCATTGAACACAACGCCATCGAACCGGTCTCCTGTCTGGCGTATTCCCTCTAGAAGAAATGTCTCCTTGCGGAGAAGGGGTGCGAATACTGCATCGCTGTATACAGCAAAGATGTTGTCGAAGTCCTTTTTGAGAACCGACGAGAAAGGATAGAATGTGCATCCTGGATAGGTAATGGCATTCATGAAGGTATTGGCACTTCCCATCGAGACATCCATGAAGGGATCCTTGACCGGGAAATTCTTTGAACCCGAAAGAACAGTATGCTCCAGAATGTGGGGCAGCCCGTTGCTTGACAGGGGAAGCGTCTTGAACATGAATCCAGCGAAAAGCTCAGTGTCGCTGTTTGAAACATGAAAGACTTCCATCCCAGTCCCTGGGTGACGGTACAGACGCCCTTCTCCCTGATAATCGGGAAGTTTCTCCGTCCTGACAAGTTCAAAGGAAGAAGAACCAGTCTCTGATCCGATAGCAGATTGTATTGCCATACAGTTCAAAAGCCTCCTTGACAGCCGCATCGGCGTCTTTGTTGCTGGCTGCAGATTGCACTGTGCCGCTATCGAAAACAGGAGAAGATTCCCCACGCTTATAAATCTTAACAGAACCGTTCGCCAGAACCGATGTCACAGTTCCTGACTGATATGAATTCTCAACTCCCACCCTGGCATCAATCAGATAGCCATAGAACGGGTAAGCTGATTCCAAAGCCTGCTGAAAGGCCGCATCATCATCGGCAGCATCGGTGCCAAGAAGCGAAACGGCGATTCCAGAATCTTCAAGGAGTGTTCCAAGATTCTTTGAAGTGTCGCTCGGTTCATCGGAGGGAGAAGTGACATCTCCCGTCAGATCCATTTCAATCACCGACAGAACAATCTGGGTTCCTGCAAACGGCGACGTGAGGCTGTAGTCCAGCATTGCTGTCTTCTCTTCAAGGATAGATGTCACCCGTTGAGAAGTCTCAAGCGGCATTGCCTTTGTGAACTCTTCAAGCGAAGACCCCAGATCTATCTGGAAAAGAACGCTTGATTGCTTCAGAATTCCGTCATTCGGGGAAATGAACTCGAATTTTCCATCTTTGCCCGAAGCAAAGACGAACGAATCCCGGTACAGCGTGCCGGAGGCTCCTTTCGCATCGACGCTCGCACGAACCGTGGCTTTGTCGATTGCCGAAGCAAAGAAGCGGTTGCGCCTCTGCACAGATACCGTGCAGCGACACATCGAAGGATCAGAATCGATGATCTTCATCTGCGTCCTCTGAAGAATCGAGCAGGCCTTGTCCACCAGGGCATCCGAGGAGATTGTTTCAATCTGGTTCGTATACGCAAGCCTGGCGGCATCAAGATAGGTCTTCACTGCCTCGATGTCCATGTCTTTCTGGTAAAACGCCTGTGCTTCGTCCTGCTTTTTCTGAACATCAAGGAGAAGCTGATCCTTCTCTTCCGCAGTCGACGACCTGAGCTGATAGAGCTTGTTCTCGCTGGCTGCCGCAAGAAGGTAAATCGTGACGGTGCCATCCGAGTTGGTCTTTTCTGCCTTGCTTTGAACAGAGAGCGAATAATCCCGGATAGTCCTGAGTGTGGTGAGCTCACGGTACTGGTCGTCCGAAAGCGGTGCACCTAGATACTCGGCAAGCTGTGATGAAATATCGATGCTTGCTTTAAGCGATGCCCTGTAAGAGTCCTTATCGGTTCCTTTTCCAACGAAGAATACCCTTCCAGACTGTTTCTGAGGCACATAGACCCATTCAGGCACGCCTTCGTTCTGGGCCTTCATCTCAAGTGAAAGGGAAGTGCACGAACAGCAAAGGAGGAAGACGAGAAAAGCAATCAGAACATAAGCAATGTTTCTCTTCATCATATATTCCAAACAAGGCAAAGCTTGACTTCATTACAATAAGCCGTATCGAATCTTCTCTCATATCCTGCACGGACAGAGAAGAAACGAGAAAAAGCAACATCGTAGTATATTCCTGCCGATGCGCAGAATGCAGCAGAGCCGCCAGAAGCAATGGAAACCCCTGCCTTTGCATCGGCGATGATCCTGGAATTGGCCAGAAGAAAGAAACTGCTGCCGGATATCAATGAAAGCGGAAGCTCGATGGCAAGCCCCGCCTGAATCAAGGCTTTCCCAGAATAGGCATAGCCTGCTTCCACAACAGCAGAGAGCGGATAGAGTCCCGGAATCCGGATCATGCAGCCTGCTCCTGAGCTATGAAGAGCGCCATATCCCCAGACAGAAACCAGCATGCTGCGTTTCTCCAGCATGAGCCCCGGAATTATGCTTGGTGCCCAGAACCTGTCCAGAAGCAGATTCCCGCTTTCATAAGAGCGCGCCAGAAGGATTGCGCCGTTGCTTGCCTTGAAGCAAGTGCCAGAAGGAATATTCTCATCGATAGCCTTATAGCTTATAACAGTGCCTGAAACGTAATCAATACGTGATTTCAAGTCATCAGAAAACAGAAATTCAGGAATATCATACTCAAGCTGCTTTCTTGCGGCCTCTGTTATGTCCGAATCGCTTGCGAGAGCCATTACGTTGAACTCAGCGCTGCGGCCTTGGTACGTAATCGCAATCACAGCAAGGATACGGCCGTTTTCAATTGAGGCACTGGTCTCTATCTGGACATCGCCTGCAGGAACCAATGCATAAGCAATCGACGCTGCTGCACTGCTTGCCTGCAGCACAGCATCAGACTCAGACACTCCGAGAACGGAGAAAACAGAAATCAGAGTCAGGGCCAGAACGGCCAGCGTCTTTCTCATCAGTCTTGCGCCCAGCACCTTATGATCTGAACAATAAGGCGCGCACCATCTGCCATTGCAGGAAGCGCTGCCCATTCTTTCAGACTGTGGTAATTATCGCCGCCGGTGAAGAGATTCGGGCACGGGATGCCTTTCTCGGCTAGCCGAGCGCCATCTGTTCCACCGCGGATCAGCTCAGTGCGAAGCGGCATTCCAAGCTGCTCTCCCGCCTTGAACAGAAGCTCTGTGGCCTTCGGATTCTTCAGGCAGGCTTCGTTCATGTTGCGATAAGATACCTTGCTCTTGAATGCGACAACGCCGCCGGCAAATAGCTTCCCGACGGTCTGCGCAAGACTCCGAAGCGCCTCGATCCTGTCAAGAAGCTTATCATAATCGAAATCTCTCAGAAACAGCTTGACTTTCACATCGGCCGCCGATCCTTCGATTGAATACGGGCACCAGTAGCCGTCGCGTCCGTCAGTCGCTTCAGGACTCTGTGCCTGTGGAATGGCGGAGATGAAATGGCTTGCCATTGTCACAGCATTCACCATTCGGTTCTTCGCCGATCCAAGGTGAGCAGAAACGCCGGTGAAATGAACATCGACAGTAGCAGCGTTGAAGCACTCGGTCTCCACGACGTACCTGACTCCGCCATCTGCAGTATAGCAGGCTTCGCTTGAGAAGCGATCCATCGGGAAATAGTCCATGCCGCAGCCAGTTTCCTCATCTGATGTGAAGAAAATCTGCACCGGGCCGTGCTTTATCGAAGGATCAGAGACCAATGTCTCCACAGCAGCCATTATCTCTGCAACGCCAGCCTTGTCATCAGCTCCAAGAAGCGAGGTACCGTCTGTCACGATCACCGTCTCCCCTTTGTATTTGGACAGCTCAGGATTGCTCTTCACATCCAGAGTGAGCTTTGAGCTGAGCTTTATATCCTCTCCGTCGTAGTCATTGACAATACGGGCCTTAACGTGGTTCCCATTGCAATCTGATGCGGTGTCGACATGAGCCATGAAAGCTATTGAAGGAAGCCCTTCCTTGTTCGCTTTCATGTTCGCCGAAACCACCCCGTTGGAATCAAGGAGAACATCTTCGATCCCCAGCTGCCTGAGCTCTTTCTCCAGCATCCTGAGAAGGTCCCACTGACCATCTGTCGAAGGGTGCTGGGAAGCAAGAGCATCAGGGTCGCTCATCGTATCCACTGCTGTGTAGCGCAGGAATCTGTCAAGTATGTTTTTTTCAAGGTTCATTTTTGTCAACTCCTTGAACCTCATTATTTCACAAAGATGGCTCAAGCACAACATCAGATATCGAAGTTATAGATCTGAAGCATCGGCCTCAGCATATCCACAGCCTTGTAGATTGCGAACACGCACAGGACTATGCCGGATACCACAGGTCCCATCTTGAATGTCTCTCCTATTGAGATGATCGACGTAGCTATTGCATATTCCGCTTTCGGCAGGGTTATCACCTGCTCTATCCATGTCTTGAAGCTCTCCTCGCCGTCATGCCCGAACTGATAATGCTCATAGATCGACATCACAGTCACAGCAGTAGCCCCGGCGGCGACAGATATTCCTGCAGCAGCTCCTATCTTGCCCCAGAGCATCACATCCGGCATGCAGGCATACACTATTCCAGCGGTAAGAAGGACAATCGTCTTCACAAGAAGCTTCTTCAGATCCTTCGTGAAAGCCTCCCGCTGCTCGGCCGGAAGGGATTTCGCATAGGCCACCTGACCGGTTTCAATCTTCTGCTCTATCTCATCGGCCTGAGCCTTGAGTTCTTCGAACTTCTCATCCGACAGCAGTCCCCTGGCACGCTCAAGCACTTCTTCAGGAGTGGCCGAGCGGTTGATCTCATAGCAGAACTCAAGATACTGCTGTCCGTTCTCCTCTCCAAGCGCCTTGGCTGCAATATCCTTTCCTGGCAGAGAAGTATAATCAACATCCTCGAACTCAAGATACTGCGAAATAACCCCCTTCTGCCCTTCAATCATCAAGGAAACGCTGTCAATCAAATCCTTGCGTGTTATTTCCTCCTTGCGAATCGCCGTTCCATCGATCGAACAGCCCGTCATGCACAGAAGCACAGCTGAAACCACTATGATATTCAGCAGCCGCTTAGTCTTGGCCATCATCAGGCCTCCTCAAGAAATTCCAGCCTGCTAGAAGCCGGAGCCGGAAGGTGCCATACCCGGAGAAGGCACCTCTGATCATTTCGTACTGATCCTCGAATGTTCCTGACGGATCCCGAACCGTAAGTTCTGCTTCGAGGAACCAGCTGCTGGTGAAATTCCAGGTCCAGCCCAAAGTCACTTCATTCAGTGAGACTATCCTGTCATCAAGCAGCCTCTGTCTCGTCTCGAAACCGAAATGAAGCAGAGACAGGCTCACGAAGGGCCCAGTACCGAAGGGATAGTACACAAGCATTATTCCTGTATCCAGGAAAACGCTTTCGTAGCCGAAGACCGCCGTCACAGGCAGCTTCAAGGCAAACTCATCAGAAACCCGGACCCTGGCTGCAATGGATGCTTCAATGTCGTTTTCAAAGACAAGGTCTCCAAGCAGCCCGAAGTCAGCCCCAATGCTGGCCCGGTCGCAGGAGCGACCGAGCCCGAGGCATGGAAGAAGCACAATCAAAAGAAGCACAGCCACTGCAGATAGGATCTTCCTGCTTTGCATAAGCCCTCCCTACTGCGTGACCCGGCACAATGTCAGGTACCCTGAATCAGCTGCGACAAGGATATTAGGTCCTGCCATCGCCATCATTGTGAGCTTTATTCCGCTATTCTGGGATATCTTGCAGTTTCCTATTCTTTCAAGAACTCCAGCACTGCTTCTGGAAAGGCTGTAGATTGTCCTTGAAGCAGAATCCATCGCATATAGGAATGCAGCCTGGGCATCAAGAATAATCTGGTCAGAAGACAGCTCAACAGTCTGAGGCGTCACAGTGGCCGGACTTGTAATTGACAGATAATCCGCCGTAAACCTTTCAAGGCTTCCGTTTGCCGCAATGATGCAGTTATCCGCCGCAAGAATGACATCGCTTGGAGCAGTAGTCGTGTTTCCGACGTACTTCCATTCTCCGAAGGTTCCCCTGCTGTGGACTTCATTGAACATGATCTGGCATGATCCGTCCTGAGTTCTTGCAACAGAGTTCCCTGATGGTGAGAATGAGACCTTGTTGGAATCTGAGAAAGCAACATTCTCGATATCCGATCCTGAGCACACCACCTTGTCGCCATCAATCTGAAACCACATCGATCTTCTGCGTGTATCATTCAGGATCGTGCAGCTTTCGTCCCAGATATAGACACGATTTGCACTTCCAACAATTTCAATGGCCTTCACATCACCGAGCTTGGCAGTGATGGTATCATTTATCTTGTAGTCCCCTTCTATGCGACTCAAACCGGTGCAATAGGATATCGTTCCATCTGCCTGGTTGAATTTGAGGAATGACATGTTCTCGGTTCCGCCCTTCTCATCCTGGATCACTATCCAAGGCAGCACGGCATCGCTTCGAACCATCTTGATGTCTGCAATGTACGGAAAATCCTTTTCATCATAGACCTTGACCAGGTCGAGGCAGTTGCGGACAACCTTCATGACAGCAATCTTGGATTTGCTTGGACTTACAATCAGGAATTTGCCTGAGGGAAGCGGAGACACTATTGTGTCGCTTCCAAGCGTCAGGTACTGGCATTGCCCGCCGACCTTTCCTATGAGGATGGTAGAGAAGTCGCTCAGCTTTGAAAGCGCACCCTTGGTGCTGGAAAGCATTGCCAGAAACGTGGTGGAAACGCACCCATAGCTTCCAAGCAGGTCGTTGCTCACAACGGCATCAATGCGATGGCTTCCAGGAGTAATGTTGGCAGTAATCTGATTCTCCTTTCCAAGAATCTTGGAATCGGAGAGCGCAAGACCATCGAGAAACCACTGAATCCGAAGTCCAGGTGCCGTTTCGAAGGCATTGTCCAGAGTGAACTTGATCACCTTGTCGGTGTTGGCTTCCAGGATAGGGCTCGAATCCTGATCAGTGCCGAATCCTGTCATCGTGCCGCGCACAGGCTCGCCCGCCTTGTTTGTAAGAAGAAAGTATCCAGAAGCATCTGCATACTGCATCTGCGAGATTGAAACGCTTCCCTGTGTCGTCTGCCCGCCGACAATACGGATTGAATCAACGAATCCACCGACATGGAAATCGCCGGACTTGAGCACACCTCGCACTATGTACGACCCTGCGGCGAGGCTCTTTGATATTGAAGCGGTCCTGTTGTTGTAGTCAGGTTCGGCAGCAAGCGGTCCTTCCACACCTCCCTGAGCTGTCAGGAACACCTGAAGGCTCGGGTCAGGCACCTCGGTGTTCACCCAGTCTATGTTAAGGATGAATGTCCCAGTCCCGACCATCTCATCGAGAACAAGCTGGGCAGTTCCTGAATTCTGAGTCAGCTCATAGACCGTGCTTCCTTGAACCAGCTCGGTTCCAGATGCGTTAAGCCCCTTTGCCGTAACGTTCCAGGTTCCGACTTCAAGCCCGTTGATCGTAACTGATGTATTATCGGTCGTGATATCGAATGTAGCGTTTTTCGGCCCGTTTCCTGTCAATCGGAAGCGAGTGATCTGGAGCGATGATGCATCACCTGGAGTCAATGTCTTGGCACCCAGGTCCGTCTTCTTCAGCATCAGCTTCATTGTAGCGGTTCCGCCCTCTTGTTTGCATGAAGCGAATCCAGCGATTATGATGCTGACGATAAGCAGTAAAATGAAAAGTTTTTTCGGTTTCATTTCGTACCTCCAACCATATAAGCGGCGGAATTTCATTTCTGCTGAGCAAAAAACGGTGAATAATAGTGTTTTTTTGAAAAAATCGTTGTTTTTTCAGAGCAATAGTGTAAAGTACTAGTAAAAATAACTACCAGAGAGGACAAAATGCTTACTGTAATCAAGGCTCTGCTGCTCGCCTCAGTGCTTTTAATCATATTCATCCCGAATTCAGCAGTGGGTCAGTACATCTATTTCGGAATGTTCCTCGTTGCCATGATCCTTGTTTACTTCTACTGGCGCCTTTCATACTGGGTGTCAGACGAGGATGTTAAGTCAGTCAACGGAAAGGAATACAAGCCTCTTCTCTCGGTTTTCGTGGGGAAGGTTCCGGCTTCGACTTCGGACGATCTTGCTCGCGGCCGCCTGGTGATCACCGCTTCGGATTTCGAACTTTACCAGCTGCCGAAGCGCAAGGCAAAGGATTCTCCGAAATGCACGAAGGTCTGGTCTCTGCCTAGGGAGAAAGTCCAGTCGTTCGGGTTCGGGAAGGTAATCGGTGCCCGCAAAGGCTTCATCATCTACACTTCTGATGATCAGGTAAGCTTTACAAGCCTTCGGATATTCAAGCATCGCGAGCAGCTCTTCGATGCGATGGGCTGGCCGTACACGCCTCCCGTGAAGAAATCCAAGGATTCGAAGAAGAAGTAAGGTTTGGCCAAACCTTTATTGCTCGTCACGCACAGGAATCCTGCTTTGCCACTTCGAATGCTTGAAGTAGACATACATCAGGATCGAGCAGACAAGCCATCCAGCGGGATAGCCAAGAGACACAAGCTCCACAGAGTCGGTCAGGCGTGATATCACGAACAGATAAATCTGTCGGAATACTACGAAGGAGCCTAGCATGATCAGCATCGGCGTCTTTGCATTGCCCATGCCCCTCAGCGCTCCTGCATGGATCACATTCCATGAACAGAGGAAGCAGAACGGGGTGTTGAGCCGGATGAACAGCGTCCCATACTTGATTACGCCCGCATCAGAGCTGAACAGCGAAATCGCCTGAGGGGCAAAAACCCAGAGCAGTGCGCACACAGCCACTGTGACCCCAATCGAGATTCCAAGCGAGACGTTGATCCCTTTTTTGATCCTCTCCGGCTTCCCTGCTCCGGTATTCTGGCCAACGAATGTGGTGATTGAAAGACCCATCGTCTGAAGCGGAAGGTTCACGAATGAGTCAAGGCGCGAATACGTACCCCATCCCGATGTGCTTGAGGCTCCGAAAACATTGACATACGACTGGACGAACATATTGGAGAAAGCTGTTATCGCCTGCTGAAGCCCTGCTGGAATTCCGATGGAGAATATTCTGCCAAGCATCTCACGGTCGATTCTCATCTCCTTGAGTGTGATCCTGTAGCATTCCTTTGTACGAAGCAGCAGCCCTATGATAAGGATGTCCGATATGAACTGTGACAGAATCGTGGCATAGGCCACTCCAGCTACACCCATCTCGAATACTACTACGAACAGCAGATCAAGGGCGATGTTCAGCCCTGTTGAGAAAATCAGGAAATACAATGGCCTCTGAGAGTCTCCTACAGCCCGAAGAACACCTGAACCCATATTGTAGACCATCAATCCCATTATTCCTGCAAAGTAGATTCTCAGATACACAAGAGCATCCGGGTAAATTTCAGCGGGAGTCTTCATCCATCCCAGCATCAGAGGGGCAACAAGAACTCCAATGATTGCAAGGGCAATGGAGAAAACCACAGCCACTGATATCGAGGTATGAATCGCCCTTCTCATGGCTGGAATGTCTCCGGCTCCGAACTTCTGGGAAATCACGACGCTCGCACCGGTGGAGAGTCCGACGAAGAATCCAATCAGTGTATTGATTGCGGATGTGACCGAAGTGACTGCACCTAGGGCATAAGGACCGACGAAGTTGCCAACGACAACGCCATCCACCGTGTTGTAGAACTGCTGGAACAGGTTCCCAAGCAGAAGAGGCAGGGCAAAGGCGACAAGCTCTTTCCAGATCGTCCCCTCGGTCATATTCAATGTCCGTTTCGTGTGCATGCCCTATTCCTATTCCAAAACTGCAAACTTTGCAAGCAGGCAGATTACTCTTTCACGTATCTCTGGTTCCGGCTTGTTGATCTGTCTGGTTCAGTCATCCTGATAAGCCCATTTTCCAAAGCCGGAGAAAGGTAATTCTTCCTCAAAGTCTCCTTTGATTTCAGATTCAGTTTCTCAAGTATTTCATTGGCAGTATATGGAACATCGAAATCCATCGCACTTAGAAGCCGTTTTACATATAAGGAGAAAACCCCATCTTCTCGCTTTGCACTTCTCTGCAGTTCATCAAGCGCCTGATTCATCATCTTCAGCATGAATTCTATGAATCGATTTGAATTGCCTTCATCATTGCATTCGGCAATCGCTTTGTAGTACTCGGCCTGCCTGGTTCTGATCTGGTTCTCTATTGGAACGAACTGGAATATCTCTTTCCATCTCGAAAGGATCACAGTCTGCCATAGGCGAGCCATCCTGCCATTGCCATCGGAAAAAGGATGAATGAAAACAAGTTCATAATGAAATACAGAAGAAATAATCAAAGGGTTAAGTTCAGAGCTTTCCTTCATCCAATCAAAAAGATCACTTACAAGGCCAGGCACCTGCAATGCAGGCGGAGCCATGAAAATGCACTTGCCATTCTCATCGAAAACTCCTTCGCCTCCGCTTCTGAAAGCACCTGATTCCTTCACGGTAAGTCTGGTCATCATACCATGAGCCTCAAGCATGTCATCCACGGAATATGGATCCAGCTTCCCAATCATCTCATAGGCTGCATAAGCATTCTTCACTTCTTGGATTTCTTTCTGAGGGCCTATCACAGAATGTCCGTTTATTACATCGCGGACTTGTCCCAAAGACAGGGAATTGGCTTCTATGGCCAAAGAGGAATGAATCGAGCTGATCCTGCTGTTCTTCCTTAGCTGAGGTTTGGAAGCAAGTTCAGTCTTGACATGCATCTCTCCGATCTTCTCTGAAATCAATGAAACGCTGTCTACCATATAGTCCGTTATAGAATAAGGAGGTTTATATCCCATCGTGAAATCCTTCTTGCTTATTATCTTACTTATTATCTTACTTGTTCTTCTATTCAGAATCAATCCCTCTTGTTCTCATGTATAAACCGGAAATGAATTATTCTCTGGCATGCAAAATTTGAATTTCCTCCCAAATTTTGCAGGAACGGTTTATACGGTTTGAACGGCTTGAACGGCTTGCCAACGGTTTGAACGGTTTGAACGGTTTGAAAACGGAATAGAGGAGTTTTCGATTGCAGAGTACTTAGAATTCGATGTGAGTTTACGGGCTCAAAGGAAATAATCATCTCAGAACTACGTCGGAATCAATCCCTCGTGTTCACATGATGACATTCCTCTGTTATGAGAATATACTTCTCACTCATAGAGGCATTTCGATGGATCAGAAAGGAAAGACCGGATCACGCAAGGCAATTGCGGTGACAGCACTCTTGTTCTTAGCCTATTTCATGTCGGCTTTCTTCAAGACCTCAGCGAACATCGTCGTACCTCATTTCCAGAGGACAATCGGGCTCTCTGCATCGATGGCCGGTCTGATTTCCGGAATGTTCTTCTTCCCCTATTCTTTTCTTCAGCTTGCCACAGGATCACTCTCCGAGAAATTCGGCCCAGTGCGCATCTGCGTCGCCGGACTTCTGATCTCCGTCCTAGGCACAGCTCTCTGGGCATTTGCCTCTAATACCTTCATGGTCGTTGCTGGCCGTCTGTTCCAAGGCCTCGGATTCGGCCCGATATACCTTGGCACAATCTCATACCTCAGCTACACATTCGATACCAAGCGCTTTGCAATGTTCTCAGGCTTGGCAACCCTTTTCGCAAACATCGGTTCGGCCTTCTCGTCGGTTCCGCTTCAGAAGCTGATCAATTCAACTGGAATCCGGCCTACATTCCTGTCCACCTCGGCAGTCGTGCTTGTTCTGGCTGCCGTCCTTTTCCTTCTCAGGCCAAACCGTGCTTCTCTGCCAGAGATGAAGTCTTCGATGCTAGCCGAATACGAAGACACGATGAAGACCTGGCTTGGAAAGAGCCCTATCATCATCGGTACAATCCTCTGGGCTATTCCAAGCGGAGTAATCCTTTCCTTCTCAGGACTCTGGGGAACAGAATGGACTGCAATGGCCTTCCCTGAATTTGCTTCGTCGGCCAGCAGCTCGCTGCTTCTGATCTGCTTCGGAATGATGGCAGGCGGGCTTCTTGGAGGAACGATCTTCCCCAACCCTGCCAAGCGCACAGCATACATCAGGCTCAATTCGATGCTCGAATGCCTCTTCATGATTCTCCTGACCGTAAGCCTGGGGCTGAGAATAAACCTCACGCTTTCACTGGCTCTATGCTTTCTGGTAGGCACGTTCAATGCAATGTCGCTGATTCAGGTCACGGCTTTCGTCCGCGAGTTAACAGGATCGGTCAGCACAACGATGATTCTTGGAATATTCAACTTCGTCGCCAGCTGGATGGTTCTTCTGTTTCAGTGGTTCTCTGGCATACTGTTCGATGCCTTCAGCACTAATATGAATGCCAACAGCGCATTCTTTGCATCTTTTTCAATCCTGTGCGTTATCTTCATAGGAGCGGCCTTGTCTTCGCTTGGGCTTGATTCAAGGCAAGCCCATCGCCCTCGCACCGTTTCGTTCTGATAGGAAAGCAGGCGAAGAATCAGGGTTTGACCAGTTTCAAACTTGCCAGTAAGCTAGCTTTTTGTGAATCAAACGCCCCTCACAGAGAGCATATGAGCTATCCAGGCAAACAGAAGAAAATGCGCCGGATAGAAGACATAGAAGAAATACTTCGAGCCATGTCCTTTCTTTCCGCTGTACATTGAAATCGGCAATGCGGCCAGAAGCGTCCATGGTGAAACAATGATAAGCGGAGCAAGTCCAAGCAACCTGAACCATCCCGTATTTCTAAGAAGATAGAGAAGCGATATCGTCAGAACGCCAAGGAACACATATTCACCTTTTGCAAGGAATGCCAAAGCCATTCCCGCTAGAATCGATAAGACAATAAGAGTCCATTTCAATGCCTTCTTTTCTGAGAAAATTATTTCTAAGAGGTTTATGGCAAGCAACGTGAAGATGCTGATGCAAAGGGTGAACATCACGTTCTGAAGGCCGGGGTTGTAAAGTTCACCGTAATGAGCCAGGTCAAATGGGATTTCGGAGATGAGGGCGAACAGTCCTACTCTCAGACCATATTTAAGTTTGTTGTGAGTATGAATGAAGCCTTCGGCTATCATGAAGCAGAAAATCGGGAAGGCGATGCTTCCAAGAATCTCACATAAGTTCTTGATGGAAACGGCGTTGAATACAAGCCATGGCATATCTGTAGTGAAATTCAAGTATCCGTCAATCATGTATGGAGCCATGACTCCATCCATTATGATTGAACCGAAATGATCGATGATCATGCTTAAAACAGCAATAAGTTTGAGTGTGTTTGTGCTCAGGACACCAATATGTCCATTAAAAGGCTTTGTTTC
>JAQUYU010000095.1 GCA_028691695.1 Sphaerochaetaceae bacterium
TGGAGCTTTCAATCAAGCTTTCAAAGCGTGGCTTTCAGGGCAGTGTGATCGCCGAGGTGCTGGATGCGCTTGAGACGGAGGGTGCGCTGGACGAGGTGCGCTACTGCACTGAGTTCGCCCGTTCGCGCCTGAAGCGAAGTCCCGAAGGCCGGGTTCTGATGGAGATGAGACTCGCAGCCAAGGGTGCCAGGCGTGAATGCATCAAGGAGGCTCTTGATGCTTTGTACACGCCTGAATACTCGGATGAGCTGGCTCTTGAGGCACTGAAGGCAATCAAGTGCAGATACAGCGATGAGAATGCTATCAGGACGGCGTTTGCCAAAGCAGGCTTCACTTCTTATCAATTTCAAGTTGCAAAAGAACTTGCTGATTGATCATAGGTTTGCGAAAACAGGTTTCTCTATTGACATTCGGCTGTTTTGAGTACATATTTGATGGGCTGATTAGCTTAATCATTCAGGAGAAAGTAAGATGAGTACAATTGATTTTATCGAAGCAAGAGAGATTCTTGATTCCCGCGGAAATCCTACCGTTGAGGTGGATGTATATCTCGAAGACGGTTCATTCGGCCGTGCTGCAGTTCCTAGCGGAGCTTCAACAGGTGTTCATGAAGCTGTTGAGCTTCGTGACGGCGACAAGAACCGCTACATGGGCAAGGGCGTTCTTAAGGCCGTGAATAATGTGAACAACATCATCGGGCCGGAGCTTGAGGGCATGGATGCTCTTGATCAGGTCGCAATCGATCATGCAATGATCGCTCTGGACGGCACTCCTAACAAGGGCAAGCTCGGAGCCAATGCAATCCTCGGCGTTTCTATGGCTGTTGCAAGAGCTGCTGCCGATTTCCTCGGCATTGAGCTTTACAAGTATCTGGGTGCCTATCATGCCTGCCTGCTTCCTGTTCCGATGTCAAACATCCTCAATGGCGGAGCTCACAGCGACAACAAGGTTGACTTCCAGGAATTCATGATCATGCCTATCGGTGCTCCGAGCATCAGGGAGGCCGTGAGGTGGAACTCTGAGGTTTTCCATAATCTCAAGAGCGTTCTCAAGGCCAGGGGATACAATACTGCTGTCGGTGACGAGGGCGGCTTTGCTCCTGATCTGAAGTCCAACGAAGAGGCCATCGAGGTGATTCTCGAGGCTATCAAGAAGGCTGGCTACACTACTGGAAGAGATGGAGACTACATGCTTTGCCTCGATCCGGCTGCCAGCGAGCTTTATGATGAGAAGACCGGCAAGTACACTCTCAAGTGGTCCACCGGTGAGCAGAAGACTTCTTCTGAGATGGTTGATCTCTGGGAAGATTGGGTGAACAAGTATCCGATCTGCTCCATTGAGGATGGCATGGCGGAGGATGACTGGGATGGATGGAAGGAGCTTACTGACAGGCTTGGAGACAGAATCCAGCTCGTCGGCGACGATCTGTTCGTAACCAATACTGAAAGGCTCAAGGAAGGAATCGAGAAGGGCGTTGCCAATTCGATTCTGATCAAGCTCAACCAGATCGGGACTCTCACCGAGACTTTCGAGGCTGTTGATCTTGCAAGGCGCAACGGCTACTCTGCTGTCGTTTCTCATAGAAGCGGCGAGACTGAGGACAGCTTCATCGCTGACCTTGTTGTTGCTCTTGAGACGGGAGAGATCAAGACTGGTTCGATGAGCCGCTCTGACAGGCTTGCCAAGTACAACCAGCTTATGAGAATCGAGGATTTCCTCGGTGATACTGCAAAGTATGCTGGGCGTGATGTTCTGGTTCTCCATAACAGCAAGCACTAGTCTGTACAATCAATTATAAGTTACAAAGGGGTGTCCGCAAGGCACCCCTTTGCTGTATCTGTATCCTGTTCCTCTGTTCTGGGTCTCTCCTGCTTTCTGTCGCTCAATGGATTCAGTGGTTTGATTCAGTAATGTCTGCCAATTTCTTGCAGTAACAAGAAATAATCGGGAAAAATGCCTAAGTAGTGAAAGTGTCAGAAGTGCAGAAAGTGCAGAAACTTCAGAAACTAAATCGATTCTAACGGAAGTGCAGAAAGTTCGGAAAGTGTCAGAAGTGCAGAAAGTGAAGAAACTAAATCGAATCTAACGGAAGTACAGAAAGTTCGGAAACTGTCAGAAGTGCAGAAAGTGCAGAAACAAATGAAACTAAATCGAATCTAACGGAAGTGCCGGAAGTTCGGAAAGTGTCAGAAGTACAGAAAGTGAAGAAACTTCAGGAACTAAATCGAATCTAACGGAAGTACAGAAAGTTCGGAAACTGTCAGAAGTGCAGAAAGTAGCAGAAGTAACTGGACGTTATGTTTTGAGCTGAACTCAACAAGAAGAGGAATAGCTGCTCGCCGAGAGAAAGCAGAAGGAATGCACAGCAAGCCATAAAAACGGATTTATCTATGAAATATTGAGGCAGCAAAAATTCAAATTTGCTTATCGATTTGCTTTTATTCCTTAACATACGGTGATACAATGCGGAAAAAATGCAAATGTTTCTGGGAGATTGGCGATGGATGAAAAGGCTGCAACGAGTCTGAAGATAAGCAAGAGGTCGTTCATCACTGCTATTGCAGTGCTTTTCGTGCTGATGGCGGCAACATACGTTCTGACACTTGTGCTTCCTGGAGGAAGCTATAGCAGGACTGTGGATGCTCAAGGCAATTCGGTGATTGATGCCGAGAACGGATTTGAGTATGTAGAAGGGGGAATACCGTTCTGGAAATGGCTTCTTTCTCCGATTCTGCTTCTTGGCAGCAGCGGCAGCGGGATGGTGCTTTCCATCATTGCATTCCTTCTGGTGATAGGCGGGATATTCAGCAGCCTTGATAGCTTTGGCCTGATGAAATACATGATGAACAGAATCGTGATGGCTTTCGGAAAGGCCAGATACACTTTCATGGCGATGATCTGCCTGTTCTTCATGCTGATGGGAGCCTTCCTCGGCTCGTTCGAGGAGTGCGTTCCGATGGTTCCAATCGTGGTTTCCCTTGCGGTGAGCTTCGGCTGGGACAAGCTGACTGGCCTTGGAATGAGCCTGGTGGCTGTCGGATGCGGGTTCTCAAGCGGAATATGCAATCCGTTCACAGTGGGGGTGGCACAGGATCTTGCGGGACTTGTGATGTTCTCCGGTGCAGGAATGAGAGTGCTGGCTTTCGTGCTGATCTATCTTCTTCTGATGTGGTTCCTCCGTTCTTATGCGAAGAGAATCGAGCGGCCGATCGATGAAAAGGTGATGAAGGGGGATATTGAGTTCCATAGAAATCCGAAGATGGACAAGGCTCTGATCTGCTTTGCATCAATCATCGGTGCTGGACTTGCAGCTGTGCTTTCTTCGAGCTTCATTCCTGCGATTCAGGATTACACGATGGTGATTGTGGCTGTGATGTTCCTTGCAGCAGGTCTTGTGGCTGTAATCGTGGCTGGGATGAATGGCCGTGAAATCGCCAGGTCGTTTGGAAGCGGTGCTCTGAATATCCTTCCGTCGGTGCTGATGATCCTGATGGCTTCTTCCATAAAGTATACGCTTGAGCAGGCGAATGTCCTGGATACGCTGCTTCATGGAGCTGTGTCGGTTTCCTTGACGCTTCCGAAGTGGGCTGTGATACTTTTCATCTACCTTATTGTGATGGTGATGAACTTCTTCATCTCTTCAGGTTCGGCAAAGGCATTCCTGCTTATTCCTCTTATTGTCCCTGTTGCTCAGATGTGCGGCATTCCGGTTCAGCTGTGCATTCTGGCTTTTGCTTTCGGCGATGGGTTCTCGAATGTTCTCTATCCGACGAATGCAGTTCTGCTCATAAGCCTTGGTCTGACAGATACAAGCTATGGAAGCTGGTTCAAGTGGAGCTGGAAGTTCTTTGCAGGTGTTCTTGTAATAACCTGTGCTTTGCTGCTTATGGGACTGGCAATAGGGTATTGAGCAGTTTTGTCATGTCTCGAAAGTTGTGCAGAACAATCGAAGAGGCACTGCTGCAAGGCAACGAACTCAGTTCTTGAGGGTGAATAACTCGGCGGTAATAACGATCATGAACAGCTACGCATCAGTGTGCTGAACAGGAAAACCTGCTTTACTTTATCTGTGGTGTGCTTTATTCTGATTGCATGAATACAGTGAAGCTGCCGCCGCTAACGAGCGATTTTATACAGGATGTCATCTATGGGATGGAGAATCAGAGCTCCGATTATGCATATTTCCCTGAGAGCCAGACTGTTCATAGCTGTGATGATTCTGATTCTGATGATGACAGCGAAACTGCGATAAGGCTTCCTGACTGGAGCAGCCGTGACGGCTTTGCAATGATGATGAGGTTTGCAGAACACTGCACTTCAGGTCAGATGAAGATCAAGCTTCAATATGTTCTGAACTCTCATAAAAGAGGGGTGTTCAGATCTTTCCGCGAAGTGCTTGAGACTGATCCTGAGGTTCTTTCAAAGTGGTATGACTTCAAGCTTACAGAAATGAGCCGCACTGTCCGCCAGTGGTACAGGAAGCTTGGCATGCCGGTTTCAGATGAGAATGATGAGCCGAAGGACAGCGAGCCTGTTCTTGAAGACTTCTCTGTTGAAAAAGACTTCGGAGACTTCGACAATCAGATAGAAAGTATCTGCGGAGAGCTTCCATCCCATCAGGCGTTTGTCTGTCTTGGACCTGATGAGGAGCTTGCCGGGTTCATCTGCTACAATTGTGCAGGCAATAAGCTCAGTGTGCTTTCTTATTTCGTGAAGGAAGAGCTCAGACGCATCGGGATCTTCGATCTGATGTATGAGAAGCTTGAGGATGAGATAAGAAAGAGCCATACGGAAGTGATCCGCTTGCCTGTCTATGCAGGCTTCGAGTTTGTATCCAACAAGATTGCAGGCCTGGATTCCAGGCTGGAATACTCGGTATATTCGTGCACTTTGGAAAAATGAAAAGCAAGAATTGATGTCTCTTTTCTGCTGAGTTGCACTTGATTGCAATGAGCTGGAATGCTCAAAAAAACAATAACACACAAGCAACAAGAAAGTTACATATTTTCAATATAAATCTTCTACTGTTTTTTAATCAGCAAAAAACCTCCATAAACAGCTCCATTAAATTGTTAAATTCTACACAAAACTACTTGTTTGTGTCGGTAATTTGATGATTTCATGTAGATTTTTCTTGACACCTTGTGGTCTGTTTGCTAAAATCCAGTTTGTATATGAAAAAAAAGGGGCAAAGCTGGTCTTTGTGCCAGTCCCGAAATTTTGGAGGAAGTAATGAAGAAAATTCTTACAATTCTTTTAGTCGCGGTGCTGGCCGTTGGATTTGCATTTGCAGCTGATTTTACAGGCAATGCAACTATTAGTGCCGGTTATAATCTGGATGATACAGATTGGGGATTCGCAAACGCAACGGAACTTACTGCTGGAGAGATTACACTGAAGCTTGGCGGAGCTGATGTCGGTTCAACTGGCGAAGGCGATATCTATGCAGAAATCGCTGGAACATATGCAATCAACCTCGTTGTTGCAAAGACAACGGGAGCAACCCCTGTGACTATTGTTCCTACTCTTACATCAACATTCGAGATCACAGCTGCGAACATCCACTTCGGTGAAGACCTCGTAGTTGGAATCCTCAATGCAGGCGGCGGCTATAGCTATGCTGTTTCTTACTGGGATGACAATGACGATGGCGATGCTGATGTTGAGGCTGTTGCACTTGGTTCAAAAATGGCTCCTGGATTCACAGTGACCTATAAGGATTACACTGCTGGATTCGGAATGAATGGCAATGCCAAGGCCAAGACATACAAGTTCTTCGGACAGGCTCAGACTCCTTCCTACACACTCGCCGAAGGTGTTACGCTCCAGGCTGCTGCTTATGGATACCTTGCCGATGATGACAAGGCCGCCGGTGCTGCTGTTAAGGGCGCTTATGCAAGCGATGCTTTCACTGCTAATCTTGGTGTTGATTTCGTCTATGACGGCGGTGCAAAGGTTGAAGCTGCTTTGAAGGCTGCTTATGCTCCTGTGACATTGGATGTTTACTTCACCAACCAGGATGTAAGCAACCTCTCAGCAAAGGTCGCTGTAGAGATGGGCAACATCACTGCTTCTGTTGATGCAAGATCACTTCTTAATGTTGAAAGCCTTGCTGCAGCAGCTCAGCCACGCAAAGTTTCAGTTGCTGTCAAGGGTGTGTTCGATGCCATTGAAGCCCAGGTCACATTTGGATCAACATTTGCTGCTAAGACATATGCTTTCGGTGGATACGTAAAGTACTCGGCTGAGAAGTTCGCAGTCAAGGGCGGAGCTGATCTCACTCTTAATGCCGCTGCTGACCCAGCTAAGCTGACTGCTATCAAGCCATATGTACAGATCACCTCTACTGCACTGGTCAACAATGCAACACTCACGCTCGCTTGGGCTGGTGCAGACTTTGCTGATGCTAATGCTGATGGAAAGGTCAATGCTCTCGGAGCAATCACTGCTTCCTGCGAGATCGCATTCTAAGCTAAGTTAGAATAACAAGTTCATTCTGGGGCTGTCCGAAAGGGCAGCCCTTTTCTGTTTCTTATTGATGGTTTGTGCCTTGAGCTGGCGAGGC
>JAQUYU010000008.1 GCA_028691695.1 Sphaerochaetaceae bacterium
AAGAAAAGCGTGGTTGTCTGTCTTCAATATTCCTCCATTAGGTAACAAAATCACAAAGGGTGCATTTTTCTCTTGCATTGTCGTCAAAGAGGTATTAGTCTTAACTAACCGCAGGGAGGGTTATTATAGATAATCTAGAGAAATTGACTAATGAAGTCGGTGCGCCGGTAGCTGATAATGAGAATTCAATCACAGCAGGGCCTCGTGGTCCGGTCGTGATGCAGGATGTGTGGCTCATGGAGAAAATGGCTCACTTCAACCGCGAAGTGATTCCTGAAAGAAGGATGCATGCGAAAGGATGGGGTGCATACGGCAAGTTCACCGTGACTCATGACATTTCGAAGTACACGAGGGCCAAGGTTCTCCAGAAGGGGACTGTGACTGAGACTTTCACAAGATTCTCCACTGTAGCAGGAGAGCGTGGAGCGGCGGACTGCGAGCGTGATATCAGAGGCGTCGCAACCAAGTTCTACACGAGCGAGGGGAACTGGGATCTGGTTGGAAACAACACACCGACATTCTTCATCCGTGACGTGCACAACTTCTCAGACCTCAACAGGGCTGTCAAGCGTGATCCTCATACAGGCATGAGATCGGCCCAGAACAACTGGGACTTCTGGACTCTGCTTCCTGAGTGCTTCCATCAGATTACAGTGGTGATGTCCGACAGAGGCATTCCTGCTTCGTTCAGGAACATGCACTTCTTCGGCGAGCATACCTATTCGCTCTACAATGCGAAGAACGAAAGAGTGTGGTGCAAGTTCCACTTCAAGACGGAGCAGGGCATAAAGAATCTCTCCAACGAGGAAGCTGCAAAGATCAATGGAATGGACCGTGACTACCATGGTCGTGATCTTCACGATGCCATCGAGAGAGGCGACTTCCCGAAGTGGAAGGTGTACATCCAGGTGATGACTGAAGAGCAGGCTCGCAAGCACTATGAGAATCCATTTGATATAACCAAGATCTGGCGCCATGCCGAGTATCCGCTCATCGAAGTGGGTGAGCTTGAGCTTAACCGCAATCCTGAGAACTACTTTGCTGAAGTTGAGCAGGCTGCATTCACTCCTGCCCATGTAGTGCCGGGAATCGGCTTCTCTCCTGACAGATTCCTTCAGGGACGTCTTTTCGCATACGGCGATGCACAGCGCTACCGCCTAGGCGTGAACCACAATCTGATTCCTGTGAACCAGGCAAAGTGCCAGGTGAACGAGTATCATCGCGACGGTGCGATGAGAGTCGATGGAAACTATGGAAGGGCTCCTGCCTATTCGCCTAACAGCGCAGGTATCTGGGCTGCTCAGCCTGAAGTGATGGAGCCGCCTCTTGAGCTTGAGGGTGCAATGTGGTGCTATGATCCGAAGGATGACCCGACCGATGACTGCTTCCGCGCAGGCGGAGATCTCTGGAGAGTCCTCACCGAGGACAAGAAGGCGATTCTGATCAGCAACACTGCTGGTGATATCGCTCCATGCACCCAGAACATCAAGTACCGCCATGCTGCCCACTGCTATCTTGCAGACAAGGAGTACGGCGAGCGCTTTGCAAAGGCTGCTGGGCTTGATCTGAAGGAAGTGATCAGGCTTTCCAAGCTTTCCAACAATGAGCTCAACATCGAGACAACCAAGCCGCAGGCCTGAGGTCTTATCTGAAATTCCAAGCTCCGAGGCATTTTCTGCTTCGGGGCTTTTTTTTGTCCAATGTCTCGTTTTGTGGGTACTTATATGCAGGGGATTAGTGTTTCTGATGCTTTGATTTGACTTTTTCCAGAAGGTTAGGGCTGACTCGAGCAAGTTGTCTTGAGCTATATGAGCTCCTGGAGCTCATTGAGCTATGTCGAGCTGCCCTGAGCTTGAAGCGAGCTATTGCGAGCTCATTGAGCTATGTCGAGTTGCCCTGAGCTTGAAGCGAGCTATTGCGAGCTCCTTGAGCTATGTCGAGCTGCTCTGAGCTTGAAGCGAGCTATTGCGAGCTCCTTGAGCTATGTCGAGCTGCCTTGAGCTCGAAGCGAGCTATTGCGAGCTCATTGAGCTATGTCGAGCTGCCCTGAGCTTGAAGCGAGCTATTGCGAGCTCATTGAGCTATGTCGAGCTCATTGAGGTATGCTTTGATGGCGGTTCCATTGCACTTGATGCGGGCCGATTATGGAATTCGAACAATTAATAGGAACTCAGTCGGTATTTCCATTCGGGTCCATTGGTGTCCAAGCCACACAATTGTGGTCCATTGGTGTCCAAGCCGCTCGGTACCCCTCAGTCGAAAATATAGGGTCGGTCGAAAATAATGGCTCGGTGGGGTCGCCCAAGCCGCACCATTGTGGTCCATTGGTGTCCAAGCCGCTCGGTCCGGTCCATGCAATGAGATGAATCTAGTCATGCTCCGATGCGGGCGATGATGGAATCCGAACAATGAATGGGAGCTGGAAGGCAGGGATTTACTTACTTGACAAAATAGCTTAATGGGTGTTAAGTATTTTATATGGACACACAGATAATAGGTTCGATAGTATGCGGATTTCCATCGCCTGGCATAGAGAACAGGGAGGATCCGCTTGATTTCAATGATCTTCTCGTGCGTCACCCTAGCAGCACTTACTGCCTGAGGGCATCAGGGGATTCAATGGAGCCTCTGATCATGCCTGGAGATGTGCTTGTGACCGATCGCTCGCTGCGTCCAAGGGATGGGGACATAATAGTTGCCGAAGTTGATGGACTGTTCACTGCAAAGAGAGTGTGCATCCATGGAGAATGCCCATCCCTTGTTGCAGAGAATCCTTCATACAGCAGGATTCCTGTTACCGGAGAGCTTGTATCGTTCGGGGTAGTGACTGCGATAGTCAGGCAGCTCAGATGATCGGGCTCGCCGACTGCAACAGTTTCTATGCCTCATGCGAGAAGCTGTTCCGGCCTGACCTAAGAAGCAGTCCTGTTGTGGTGCTTTCCAACAACGATGGATGCATAGTGGCACTTTCTTCTGAAGCGAAGGCGCTTGGCATCCAGAGGGGAATGGCATACTTCAAATGCAAGGATATGCTGGCTGGCATCAATGCATCGGTGTTCTCTTCAAACTATACGCTTTATCAGGACATCTCAGACCGGACTGTGGATATTCTCAAGATGTTTGCCGATGATGTAGAGCCTTATTCGATTGATGAGTCGTTCTTCACTGTGCCGGCAAAGATGGATTATACCGACTATGCGATGAGGCTTCACAACACTCTCAGGCGCAGGACGGGACTAATGATCTCGGTTGGGATTGCACGGACCAAGACTCTTGCGAAGATTGCCAACCATATCGGAAAGAAGCAGCAGGGATGGCATTATCTGGCACAGGCGGACGAAGAACAGGTGCTTGGCCAGACTCCAATAGGCGATGTCTGGGGAGTGGGGTGGCGCTATGAGAACAAGATGCTCCATTATGGGATCCGCACGGCGCTGGATCTGGCGCGCAAGCCTGATGAGTGGATAAAGCGCAATTTCAGCGTAACTGGACTGAGGACGGCATGCGAGCTGCGAGGTCAGATGTGCATATCCGAAGATGACCAGAAGCGCCGCTCATTCGCAAGCGGGATCAGCTTTGCCGAGCCCAAGACGGAGTATGCTCAGATTGAGCAGACGATATCCTGTCATTGCGAAGTGCTGTCAAGAAAGCTGGTAGACAATGGTTTTGCGGCATCGGGGGTCTTTGTTCAGATCCTCACCAATCGATTTCTGGATGGGTTCTATTACGGGGCGGCGGATGCGTCGCTTGAGCAGCCGTCATGCTATGCGCCGGCACTTATGGCTGGGGCACGCAAGGCGCTTGATCAGGCGTTCAGACCCGGTCTCAAGTACAAGGCCAGCAGGGTCGGGGTCTTTGACCTTTCTCCGATTTCAGAGCATCAATGGTCGCTGTTCGACACCGAGCAGGATAGAATCCGTTCGGAAAAGGAAGACAGGATTGCAAGGCTTGCAGCTTCTGATGGGAGCCTGTCATGCCTCACTTCGGCTATGCTGCGCAAGGGCGAGATCTGCCAGAGAGGCATGATGTCCCCCAGATACACAACACGGTGGACAGATCTGCCCACCGTGAATTGAATTGAATCAGTGCTTGTTCTTCTTCCTGTCGCGGTCTCGCTGATCGCGTTCTTTCTGAAGATTCAGGAAGTCAGCGAAAGTTCCGCCGCCGCCATCCGAAGGACGCTTGGAGAAATCTGATCTGTCGGAATCAGGTCTTGGTCCCCGTCTGTCAGAATCAGGTCTCGGACCTCTTCGGTCGGAATCTGGTCGTGGCCCTCGGTGTTCGGAATCTGGTCTTGGACCACGGCGCTCGAAATCAGGCTTAGGTCCTCGGTGTTCGGAATCGGGTCTTGGTCCTCTGTGCTCAAAATCAGGCTTAGGTCCTCTGCGATCGGAATCGGGTCTTGATCCTCTGTTGCCTTGCCATCTCTGGCTATGCTCCTGACGCGGATGGTAATGGCTTGGACGGACAACTTCTATTGTAGTCTTCCATACATAATCCGGTTCTTCCTTCTTCAAGGCAGACTTGCGGATCACAACCTTCTTCTTTGCAGATGGGTCTGTTGTAGCAGATGCCACTACCTTCACGGTCTTGACGGGCTTTGCAGCTTCATCTGCTTCAGAAGGCTCAGTCGTTGCTGGTTCAGAAGGCTCGGTCTTTGCCGGTTCGGCAGCCTCAGGCTTTACAATCGGCTCCTTGACCTTGACCTCTTTTTCCTCATAGCCGCAGGAGAAACGCTGGCACACGTTGTGAACCTGGCCGTATTCATCCACTGCACGGATCATTGGCCAGCCGCAGAACGGGCATGTCTTCTCGCCCATCAGGGCAGGGTCATACTTGAGCTTCGATGCGATGACCTGGCGCACAAGATCTCGGGCATTGCCCTTGACGTCTGCGATGAAGGATTCAGGAGCTTCTTCTCCGGCGCTGATCGCCGAAAGACGCTCTTCCCATACAGCTGTCAGCTCAGGTGACTTGAGCTGCTCGGGAACCAGCCTTACAAGCTCCATCCCCTTGGGAGTAGGAACGAGGTCTCTGTCCTTCCGTTCGATGCAGCGGTTGGAGATGAGTTTCTCTATGATATCTGCTCTTGTTGCAGGAGTTCCGAGACCGTTTGCCAGGTGCTTCTTCTGAGTCGCATCCTCGACGAACTTTCCGGCATGCTCCATTGCATAAAGGAGAGTGGCTTCGTTGTATCTTGCAGGAGCAGGAGTGGAGAACCTCTTCTGGGTTACGGATTCGACCTTGAGCGGATCGCCTTCCTTGAAATCAGCGGCAAGGGAGATCTTCCCTTCAAGGGCATCATCGGCAACAAGGCAAGTCGAGCTGCGGTTGATGTCGCGTCCGACTTCACGCCATCCGAGAGCTTCAGGAATGGAGAGACGGCTTATGAAAGTCTCGCCCTGCACCTCGGCGGTAATCGTCGTGGTCTTGTACTTGTAGTCAGGTGAAAGCACTTCAAGGAACCTCATTATGATCAGTTCCCAGAGCTTTCGCTCGCTGTCGTTGAGCTTGGAAAGATCCACCTTCTGCTCGGTCGGGAGAAGTGCATGATGGTCGGTGACCATGCTGTCGACTACGAAGCGCTCGTGGTCGACGTTGAAGCCTTCGTTCTGGAACTTGACAGCCCTCAATCCGAAAGAGGTTCCTGCAAGAGCAGCAAGCCGCTGCGGGATAGTAGGAACGATGTCCTCTGTTATGTATCTGCTGTCGGTTCTCGGGTAAGTCACGATCTTGTGGACTTCATACAGCCTCTGAAGGGTGTCGAGCGTCTGCTTGGCGCTGAATCCCAGAGTGGTGTTGGCATCTCTCTGAAGCTCGGTGAGGTCGTAGGCCAGAGGCGGCTGCTCGGTCTTGTGCTCCTCTAGCACGCTCTTCACCGTTCCCTCGCTTCCTGTGATCTTCGCATTGATTGAATTGGCTTCCTCTTCGGAAGGGATGCGGATGGTGCTGTCCTTGAACAGCGATGCAGAGAACGAGCCGAAATCGGCCTTGATCGTCCAGTAGAACTTTCCGGTGAAATCGAGGATCTCATGCTCGCGGTTAACCATCAGGGCTAGAGTCGGCGTCTGAACGCGTCCAGCAGAAAGCTGGGTGTCGAAGAAGCAGCTCATTGCTCTCGATACGTTGTACCCGACATACCAGTCGGCGGCGCTCCGGCAGGCTGCGGCCTGATAGAGGTTGTAGTACTGATCCCCGCTCTTGAGATTTGCAAATCCCTCGTTGATTGCAGCATCAGTCTGTGAGCTGATCCAGAGACGCTCAAGAGGCTTGGTGCAGTGAGCCATCTGTATGATCCAGCGGGCTACAAGCTCTCCTTCACGGCCTGCATCTGTGGCTATTACAATCGAACCTACATCGTCTCTTCCTAGAAGGGAGGCGACCAGCTCATACTGTGGCTTTGTCTTCTCTATGACAATGTTCTCCAGCTTTTCAGGGAGAATCGGAAGGGCCGACAAAGTCCAGTGTCTGTATTGCTGGCCGTAGAAATCTGGCGGAGCAGGTGTGATCAGATGCCCCAGCGCCCATGTGACGACATAGCTGTCGCTTTCAAAATACTTGCCGCAACTCCGGCATCCCAATACTCTGGCCAGCTCGCGGCCAACGCTTGGCTTCTCTGCTAAAACGAGTTTTTTCACAGAATCTCCTCTGATATACCGGTAAATACTAATCTTTCAAAGTGACGATTTCAAGTCTCTATGAGGCTATTTCCTGATAGTTCCTTCACTCTCAGGCTTGAAATCCGTCGTTGCAAGGCCTTCGTCAGAATCTGCATCCGGGTCGCTGGTGACTATTTCAATCCGCCTTTCAAGCTTGGAAAGATCCTTTTCAATCTCTTTTGCAATCTTCATGCCCTGTTCAAACAGTGACACCGACTTCTCAAGGTCAGTCTTCCCTTCTGAAAGCTGCTTGTTGATCTCTTCAAGGCATGCAAGCTTTTCATCGAAGCTCATCGGCTTCTTTTCATTGTCTTCCATCTGCTTCTCCCTTTGATACTGCGGCGATCCTGCCGTCGGAGAACCTTACGGTGAACTCCGTTCCGGCTTTCAGATCCGTTGCTTTGCTGATTGTTCTTCGGTCAATCCCTGATACTATGCTGTAGCCTCGGTCCAGGACTGAAAGAGGGGACAGAGCCTTTAGCGCTTCTATGTCCTTCTCCGCTCTTGCACGTCCTGACATGGCAGCGGTTCTTGCTGCATGAATGCAGCTCTGCTCTGCTGACTGAGCACGTTGCTTCGAATTCTGGATGCGGGACGAAACCAGGGCATTCATTCTTGAGACCAGCTCGTCTGACTTCATCCTCACCGATGACAGCCTGCTGTCAAGCACGTGGCGGACCCTGTCAAGCGAGAACTGCGAGACTACAAGCCTTGCATCGCGGATTCTCGACAGAACAAGCATCTTCATGCTCTTCTCCAGCGACTGGACCTGATCCAGCTGCTCGGAGCGGCTGCCTGAAACAAGCTCAGCTGCTGCCGACGGGGTAGGTGCCCTGAGGTCGGCGGCATAGTCACACAGCGCCCAGTCAATTTCGTGGCCCACTGCGCTTATCACAGGTATCTGGGAAGCGGAAACGGCTCTTACGACGCAGTCCTCGGAAAAGGGCAGGAGATCCTCGATCGAGCCTCCGCCACGTCCTACGATCAGAACATCGGCAGCGCAGAATTCGTTGGCCTGTGCGATGCGTCTTGCTATCTGCGAAGCGGCTTCAGGCCCTTGAACGACTGCCGGGAATATTATGATGTCAACGCCTGAGCTTCGCCGTTCAAGGACGTTCATTATGTCTTTGATTGCAGCTCCTGTGGGGCTGGTGATGATTCCGACACGCTTTGGATGGGAAGGAATAGGCCGCCTGCGAGAGGGGTCGAAAAGCCCCTCGGCTTCATAGAGCTTCTTGCGCCTTTCAAGTTCGGCGAGAATGCTGCCCGTCCCTGAGAATTCGATTGAATTGCAGACTATCTGGTACTGTCCGCGAGGTTCGTATACGGTAAGCTGTCCGGATACAGTGATCTTGTCGCCGTCCTTTGGCCTCTGCGGAAGGAACATCGCCTTTGAGCGCCAGATCACGCAGCTTATGCAGGCTCCGGCATCCTTGAGCGTGAAATAGAGATGGCCTTGAGCCGAAGCCTTGAAGCCCGACACTTCTCCCTGTACGTGCACTGTAGAGAACACTGTTTCAAGCGTTTCCTTGAGGATCCCTGTGATCTGGCTTACTGTTAAGACCTGCTTTGAATCAGGCCGTCTGCTTTCCATTCTTCCTTCCTCTTATCATCGTTCCGATTATTATGAATACTGCGCAGAGCAGGGCTGCGAACAGAAGGTAGATGATGTAGTTCAGGCCGAATTTCACTTGAACTGGAGTCAGCAGCAGAAGGCTGCCTATAAGCGATGTCTCGGCGATGAGCACGAGCTCGAAGTCGAATTTCTGAAGCAGGCACAGCAGGACTGCCAGGCTGAGGAACACTATGAAGAATGCCTTTGAAGTGAAATCTGCATTGAAGGCAGCGAATCCGATGAATACGCAGAGCGTGATCACGAAGGCTGATACTGCCATGGTCTCGATCCTCAGTCCGATGCTGCCTCTGATCGGGAATGATATGGCCATTGCCAGAAGGGCGGCAGAAAGCAAAGTGCCTGTGAGGAAGAACCATTTTGTGGCAGTTTCGGTGACTCCGAGGCTCATGAGAATCTCTGGAAGCTTCCCAGCCAGCGCAAGCCAGTCCTCTCCTATGAGCGAGCGGACAGCGAAATAGACCTGCTGAATCAGCGATGTTGCACTTTGCGGAACGAAAGCAAGCAGGGCGAGGCAGAATCCCATGATCGGAGACAGGATGATGTTCCGGATCACAGCGAATGTCCTGCGGAATAATAGTCCGCCGAGCACTGTGAACAGTCCGATGAGAAGCACGCCATATACTGCATATACTGACAATTTGTCCATTTGCCCGCCATTATACCAAAAAATGAAGCTTCTGAACAATGGCTGATCAGATCAGCGATGCAGGATGCTTTCATCAATAAGGAAATCCAAGAGCCCGATGCGAAGGAATCCATCTTCATCGATCCATGGCGCTCTCAAGGATTGGGTGATGATGATTTTCTTGAAATTGTCCGGCAATGCAAGCAGAGGCCGCTTCTCCTGCCTTTCTTTTTCTTCGTTGTCCATGATCAATGCGCATTGGATGTAATATCTTTCCATCCCTTTGTTGACTACGAAATCAACCTCCAGATTGCTGTGGGACCATCTTCCTTCTGCTGTCTTGGCTGAAGCATCGACCATACCAACATCGACTTGATAGTCACGGATGAGAAGCTCATTGAAAATAATGTTTTCCATTATATGCGAGTCTTCCTGTTGCCTGAAGTTGAGTCTGGCATTTCTCAGTCCGATATCAGCGCAATAGAACTTGGAAGGATACTGGAAGTACCTTTTCCCTTTCACATCATAGCGCTTGGCTTCATGAAACAGGAAAGAGTCTGACAGGTGCTTGATATACGAAGATACGGTTTCGCTATCGGTTTTCTTTCCTGTTGAGCTCGAAAGAGCTCTTGCAATCTTGCTTGCGTTGGTCAGGGATCCGATTGAAGAGCAAAGATTATCTGTGATCATGCTTAGAAGAAGGGTTTGATGAATCTCGTATCGTTCAACTATATCCTTGAAATAGATTTCTTCAAACAGATTGGAAAGATAAGCTTGCTTTCGGCTGCTCTTTTCCTCTTGGAGAAGGCTAGGCATTCCGCCAAACCGTTCAAACCGTCCAAACCGTTTACACCGTTGGCAAACCGTTCAAACCGTTCAAACCGTTCCTGCCTGACCTGTAAAATTTGGGAGGAATTCGTTGTTTACGGCATGAGTATTTCCCTGAATAAGGGAAAGCAAGTTTATGCAGAAGCTTTGGCGAAGAATGAGGGATTGGCCAAAATCAATTCAAATTTCCGGTAATTTCCGGTTTACACTTGAAAATCGGAAGTTCATGCGGATTTGAACCAGCTTCCGATTGGACTATAACTTAGTTTTGTGGAAAAATCAGCTTGAAAATCGGAAGTTCATGCGGATTTGAACCAGCTTCCGATTGGAAAAGGGCATGAAAAAAGGCAACCATGATGAAATGGCTGCCTCTGTCAAAGGAAAATGATTATTTACTCTTCGACGATTGCAGATATCGGGCAAACCGATGCGCATGTCCCGCATCCAGCGCAAAGATCCTGGTTGATCTTGTAGATCTCGCCTTCTTCAATAGCGTTGCACGGGCATTCGCTCTGGCATGTTCCACATGCTACACAAGCATCTGTGATTCTATAAGCCATGAATAACTCCTTCTAGAATAGTACCCCAATAATACTTCACAGCCACATGTGAGTCAAGGAAAATGAATTTCATTGCGAGCGGCCGTTTCATTTCTCGATGGAGATCGTAGTGATGCCATTCTCGTCGGAAAGGGAGGGGAAGCTGATCTTCACGCATTCAAGCTGGAGCTCTCCCTCGGACGGGCCGTAGGTGCCATCGCCCTTGATCGGGTGTCCAAGCCATGCAAGGTGGCAACGTATCTGGTGGCGGAAGCCTTTCTTGATCATGCAGATCACCTTGCCTGAATCCTCTAGCCGGAATTCGGTCCTGTAGTAGTGCCGGCTGGCATTCCTGTGGTCTCTGGTGCACGGCCTCACTTCCTTGCGTCCGACACCGAATGGCCTGAAGTAGCTCTCGATTGCGAAAGGACGGGCAGGGAACCCATCCTTCAGTGCGGATTCGAGCGCCTCTGGAAGCTCAGGGTATGTTTCGTCCGGGCCAAACCCTGATACCTCAGCTTCGTATGATTTGATCATGAGGCTGCGGTCCTGGAGATAGGCAAGCTGATCGAAGGCTTTCTGAGTCCTGGCCAGAAGAACCAGGCCGGAAGTCGGGGTGTCAAGACGATGCAGAAGACCCGGTTCCCAGTCGCTGAGCCCATGGACAGAGGCTATCTCGGGGTACTTTGAAATCACCCATGAAAGAAGGCTCTCTCCTTCAATGCCCCTAAGCGGGGCAGTGGGCAGCCCCTTCGGCTTGAATGCAGCGATGATCTGTTCATCCTCGAAAACAATATGCGGTTCCATGACCTGACTATAGCTTAAAAAACGATGATTTTCTATACCAAAATCAAGCATTAGCGTGTATAATGCAGACTATGGATGCAATACCTATAAGTACATACAACTCTGCGACTGTTATCCTCGAGCTCATCTACAGGATGAAGGTCAAGGATGTGATGACGCGCAATCTGATCACTGCATCTGAGACCGACACTCTCAGGAGCATCCAGCATCTGATGAAGGACAAAAGCATTACAGGCGTTCCTATCGTCAACGGATCGCATCTGCTTGGTCTTGTCAGCGTGGACGACATAATCTGCGCGCTGGACTTCGGATACATCGAGGATCCGGCTTCAAAGCATATGACCACCGAGATGATAGTCCTTGAGGATGACATGCCGGTGAGCTTCGCCATACAGTACTTCGACCGCTTCCGTTTCCATCGCTTTCCTGTTCTGAACCGCAGCAAGGAACTCGTGGGCATGGTTACCAACAGGGACATCACCACCTACCTCCTTCTGGAGATAAACAAGGAAGTGGATAAGCTTGAGCGCAAGTCCATGCTTTTTTCCCAGGAAGTATGCCTTCTGAATCAGGTCCAGAGCTATTCCATAGCCCGCCATGACTTCGAGAAGGCAGGCTATGCAAGCACCCAGATCAAGAAGCACCTGAAGAAGGCCGGAGTTGCTCCTGCACTGATCAGGCGCGTTGCCGTTGCCGCATACGAGCTGGAGATGAACATAGTGGTCCACTCCGACGGCGGAGAGATCATAGCCGAGTATGAATCGGACAGGGTGACCATCACAGCCCGTGATTACGGGCCGGGCATTCCCGATGTCGGGCTTGCCCTCCAGAAGGGATATACCACTGCCGATGAATGGACACGCTCGCTGGGATTCGGCGCCGGCATGGGCCTGCCCAACGTCCAGAGCGTTTCCGACAAATTCTCGATCACCAGCTCTGCGAAGGGAACGGTGGTCATTTCAACCATATTTCTGAAGCCGCAGCCATAGGAGGATGCAATGACAGTAAACGATATTACAAAGCTTGAAGGATACGAAGTCCAGGTTATGGCGGACAAGGATGCGCAGGTAAGCTGCGCGTACACCGGAGACCTGCTGAGCGATGTCATGGGCAATGCCCCTGATGACAGCGTGCTTATCACGATCCAGGCTCACAAGAACACGATTGCAGTGGCCTCCCTTGCCGGTACGCAGGCCATTGTGATATGCAACGGGAGGGCTATTCCAGATGACATGAAGGAATCGGCACAGTCCGAAGGCGTGAGCCTGTTCTCCACGAAGGACGACCAGTTCATGGCAAGCTGCAAGATCGCCTCTCTTCTGGGAATAGTGACCATCAACTGAGCCTTATGCCATGTATGCAAGGATAGACCTTCATAACCACAGTTGCCTTTCGCCGTGCGGGAGCAATGATATGACCCCTGGAATGCTCGCCTTCGAAGCGATGGAGAAGGGCATATCGATACTTGCGCTTTCCGACCACAACTGCGGCCGCAATCTTCCTGCATTCAAGTCTGCATGCGAGACATGCGGGATAGTCCCGGTGATGGGAATAGAGGTGAACACAATAGAGGATGTCCATGTCCTTGGGCTTTTCGGAAACCTGGAAGATGCGATGGACTTCTCCTCGTTCATCGAGTTTCTTCTGCCAGACATCCCCAACAGGCCTGACCTGTTCGGCGACCAGCTCATAATAGATGAGAATGAAGAGGTATCTGGGATTTTCCAGAAGAACCTTATAGGAACATGCGGGATAAGCTTCTCCGACCTTGTGGAAGAGGTGAATTCGCGCGATGGGCTTGTGATTCCCGCCCACATTGACCGCTATGCATTCTCGGTGAAGGCGAGCCTCGGGTTCCTGCCGGACATGCATTACAGCGCCGTCGAGCTGATCAAGGTCCCCACCGACATGGATACTCTTGGCAACACTGTGATCCAGGGCTCGGATGCCCATTACCTGAAAGAGGTAGGGCGCCGCTCATGCCGTGTGGACATGGATGAGGTGAGCTTCGAAGGGCTCAAGGAAGGACTTCGGGCCGGGAATGTAAAATACGGCCCGGGAGATGACTAAGTCCAGATAACTTCACAGGCCGGATGCTTGACGAATTGAGGTTTCTGATGCAGATTTCATATGAGGAGCTTTTATGCAGACGCTTAAAGTAAACGAGCAGCCCGCTTCAAGGGCCAATGTCAAAATCAATTCACTTCTGAAGAATGCCTATCTATGGATGGCGCTGGGACTGGCCATGACCGGAGTCGTGGCTTACATAGTCGCCCAGAATCCTTCGATCCTCAATGCGGTCTATTCCAGCTTCCTGGGGCTGTTTCTAGTGATAGCAATCCAATTCGGGCTGGTGATCTTCCTTACTTCAAGGCTTCAGACGATGAAGGTCTCCACAGCGGTGATCTCGTTCATCATCTATTCGATGGTCACTGGATTCACGCTTTCGAGCATCTTCCTTGCCTACACAGGAGCTGTAATAGCAAGAGCCTTCTTCTCTTCCTGCCTCATGTTCGCAGGAATGGGGCTGTTTGCAATGACTACCAAGAAGAACCTCAACAGCTGGGGCAGCTACCTGCTCATGGGACTCTGGGGAGTGATAATCGCTTCGGTGATCAATATGATCTTCGGCGCAGCATGGCTTGACTACCTTATCAGCTTCGTTGGCGTCGCTCTGTTCCTTGGGCTCACAGCCTGGGACACTCAGAAGATCGTCAGGCTTGGAGATCAGGCCCAGGGTGCCGATGAGGACAGCTATGTGAAGCTTTCAATCATAGCGGCATTGACGCTCTATCTCGATTTCCTCAACATCTTCCTGTATCTTCTCAGGATCTTCGGCCGCAGCAGCGACAACTGATCAGACCCTGTTTGACAGCCATTTCATCTTCTTCCAGCTGAACCGCTTGACCAGAGTGTCGGTGAGGTCTCCTAGGTTGTATGCCAGCCAGATCACGATCACCGGCGCTCCGCAGAGCTTGGCAATAAGCGTGAACGGGAGCATCACGCAGTACTGGGCGATGAATCCGGACCAGAACACAGGCTTCATGAATCCGCTGCCTGAAAAAGAGGCATAGTATCCGGAGCCGAAAGAGGCGAGGATCATGCTGAACCCGATTATTGCAAGAAGCGACCATCCTTCCACAGGCGGAACTGTTCCGCCAAGGAATGCGCTCATCAGCTGCTTCGGCAGCAGGATCAGGACAGATGCCATTATGCAGACCATTATCATGCAGATGCGCTTGCAATGCTTTGCTGCTTCCAGCGCTCTGGGCTCGTTTCCCGCCCCGAGGCAGTGGCCTATGATCACGCCTCCGCCCATTGCGATGCCTGAATACGGCATCATCCCGAAGTTGGCGAGCCTGCTTGCAATTCCGACATATGCTATGGCTTCTGTCCCGTAGGATGCGACGAGCTTCATCAGATAGATGTTGAAGATGTTCCGGAATGCAAGTGTGAATCCGCTTGGAAGCCCGACCTTGAACAGCTTTCGGTCGATCTCGGGATTCAGGACGAACAGCTTGCGGACCCTGATGCTTATCGGGGCTTTGCCTGAAAGAAGGATCGCCATTCCTCCGATGAAGCTGAATCCGATTGAGATTACAGTGGCCCATGCAGCCCCTTTCATTCCAAGTCCGAGGCCTTTGATGCCGATATAGGGCACCGTTTCAAACATCATGAGAGGATCCAGGATTATGTTCATCACTGCAGCGATTCCAAGCAGGATCATCGGCGTCTTGGCATTTCCCGTGCAGCGGAAGATTGTATTCACGCTGTATGAGCTGAAGAAGATCGGAAGGAATGCCGCCCTGATGAAGCCGTAATCCAGGCCCAGCTGTACCACTTCGCTGTCGGAAGAGAAAAACCCTAGAACCGGCCTCAGCGTAAGGCACATCACCAATGCACCGGCAGTTGCAAGGATGAATTTGAAAGTCATCGTCTGCTCGGCTGCAAGCTGGGTCTTCTCCTTGTTTCCTTCCCCGTGGTACTGGCTTATCATCGATACGCTTCCTGCACCGACTATTTCGTTGAACAGCTCGATGATCCACATGTAGGTGGAGAACACCGTCATGGCAGCTACAGCCTTGGATGAGATCATGCCTATCCACAGAAGGTCCACTATGTCGTACAGTGCCTGGCACATCAGTCCGAGCATGGTAGGGATTGCTAGGCGGAAAATCTGCTTGTTCAGCGGCCCTTCGAGAATGGCCTGGTCCTGGTTGTTATTCATGTAGATGGTTTAGCATTTCATCGGCGTTTTAGCAATGAGATGATAGTTTCCCATATCAAGAGATATCAGGGATTGGCCAATCCTTAGATCTTCGCCTGCCTTGGACGGGAAAAGCCACGGCCTGGTGTTTCACAAAACGTTCTCATCTGCTATTATATAGTCATGAAACGAAGATACATCGCAGCAGTCCTTATTGCCATCATCCTGCTTCTTTCCGGATGCCGGACTGTTTCGGATTTCTCGGAAGAAGAAAGAGATGCTGCGCTTCATGAAGCCGGCTCGCTTGCGGTGGACAGCGCTTTTTCAACCATCCTTGCAAGCCCTGCCTCGTTCGATGTCATCCCTCAAAGCGCGGCTCCGATGGTTGAGGCTTCCTCTTATGTCCCCGGGCTTGGATATCTTATAGTCAAGTGGCAGAGCCTGGCTCAAGCGATGTACCAGACCGCAATCTCATACTATCCGGACTACTTCAAGTCGCTGATCTCGGCTCTTCAGTTTCCCGCCACTTATGCGATGCTGGATTCGGATACCAGCGTGATAGATCAGCTTTCGCAAGAGAAGCATGATGAAATAGAGCAGCAGATCCTTTCGCGGATGGAGGTTGACCTGGATATCTCTGCCTTCGATGCCGCTCTTGATCTGTACAACGATTACCTTCTTGCAAGAAGCAACATTGACCAGACGCCATACGTGATGCTTGAGATCGATCCGCGGCCTGAACTGAGTGAAGCCCTGGCGGATTTCCTTCTGTCGGAAATGAGGAAGGCCGAGGCCAAAGTACGCACGACCCCGGATCTCAGCCTGAACAGCAACTTCGTCAAGGTGTTTGCTCTGGGCTATTAGGAGAGATGATGGAACAGGACCTGTTTGAAAATACTTCGAAAGCGGATCTGGCAAGCCAGCCGCTTGCCTACAGGATGCGTCCGCGCACTCTGGATGAATACATTGGCCAGCAGCATATAATCGGCCCGGGAAAGCTTCTCAGAAGGGCAATCCAGGCGGACAGGCTGTCTTCGGTCATATTCTACGGCCCTCCGGGGACCGGGAAGACCACGCTTGCAAGCGTCATAGCCAATACTACCAAAAGCGCTTTCTCCACGATGAATGCAGTGCTGTCCGGGGTGAAGGAGCTGCGTTATGAGATCGATCAGGCGAAGAAGAGGCTTGATCTGTACTCAAAGCGCACTATCCTGTTCGTCGACGAGGTCCATCGCTGGAACAAGAGCCAGCAGGATGCCCTTCTTCCGTGGGTTGAGAACGGAACCATTATCCTCATCGGCGCCACTACAGAGAATCCTTTCTTCGAGGTGAATGCGGCTCTGGTGAGCCGTTCGAGGATCTTCCAGCTCAAGAGCCTCACCGATGATGACCTGTTCCAGGTTGCAAGGCAGGCTCTGTCAGACCCGGAGAGAGGCTATGGAAACCTTGACGTCCAGTTCGAGAGCGGAGCTCTTGAGCATCTTGTGAATGTTTCGAAGGGCGATGCAAGAAGTCTCCTCAATGCACTTGAGCTTGCAGTCGTCACGACTGAGAAGGTTCAGCGCTCTGGGCAGAAGGATCTTGTGTTCATATCAAAGGATGCCGCCGAGCAGAGCATCCAGACCAAGGCTGTCCTTTACGACAAGGAAGGCGACTATCATTTCGATGTGATAAGCGCATTCATAAAATCCATTCGTGGAAGCGACCCGGATGCTGCGCTTTACTGGCTGTCCAAGATGGTCGATGCCGGCGAGGACCCGAGGTTCATCTTCAGAAGGATGATGATAAGCGCATGCGAGGACATAGGCCTTGCCGATCCATATGCAATCGTAGTTGTTGAAGCTGATGCTTCGGCATATGAGCGGATAGGGCTTCCAGAGGGGCAGTTCCATCTTGCTCACAGTGCTCTTTATCTTGCCACTGCTCCTAAGAGCAACAGTGCATTGGGATATTTCGATGCCTTGGCTGCCGTGAAGCAGGAGAGCGCAGGCACCGAGGTGCCGAATCATCTTCGTGATGCAAGCCGGGATGCCAAGGGATTCGGACATGGGGAAGGGTACAAGTATCCTCATGCATACCAGGATCATTGGGTTGCCCAGAACTACCTTCCTTCATCGCTTCAGGGAAAGGTGTTCTATCAGGCAGGGCATATCGGATATGAACAGAAGATTGCAGGCGAAGTGGCCAGACGGCGTGAAGCGCAACTTGAATCAGCCGGAGAGGATGAATTTCCTGAGAACCTGTCATACAGTCCTGGCGACAAGCAGCGCGACCTCTGGGTGACACGTGCAGTGAGCCAGAAGAGCGCAATGCTCGAAACCTTGCGTGCTCAGGTCTTCGATGCGATGAAGTTTGCCAGAAGCGACCGGACCCTTGTGCTGAATGCAGGGCTTGGGCTTCTTGTGTGGGAGGCATTCAGACGCACACCTGAGGGGCTTGTTGTTGCTCAGGTGCGCACAGCTGACCAGTATGAGGCCATAGATCATTACAACAGTACTCTGGATGAGATTCAGAAAGTGAAGATCATCAAGTCCCTTGACGATCTTGATTCGATTGAGGAAGGAATCCGTTTCGAGAAGGTAATCGCCCGCAATGCATTCTCCGGGCTTGATGGTGCACAGAGCGTTCTTGATTCTCTTCGCGGCATCTGCACTTCAGGAGCCGAAATCATGCTTGTCCAGGGCATTCCCTCGCTGGGTTCGAGGCTTTCAGAGTTCGTCTCGGATGAAGAGCTCAGGAAGACCCTTGCCGCTGCCGAAGAAAAGATCTACGGCGAAGGCAAGGCAAACTGGAAGCCTGATGAGCTTCAATCCATGCTTGAGAAGAATGCCAAGGTTGAATCATTCCAAATAAAGGATCTGGTTGAAAAGCGGATTGCGTCTTCAGATGTGATCGGACGCTGGATAGAATCTTCATATGCACCTGCCCTCGGGCTGGATGGTGATGCAAAGCGCCAGATGTGCATCAGGGTCACTTCCAAGATTGCAGGCTCAGAGCTTTGCTGGCATCACAGCATGGTGTTTGCTGATCTGCTTTTCAAATGAATCAAATGGATTGCTTAATAAGAATTCTCCGCTGATCATTGGAAGAAGAATGAGGGATTGTCCAATCCCGAAATTTCCCTAAAATGGGTAACAAATGCTATTGCAATGTTTCACATTTTGTTTTTTACCAGCAGAGAAAGTCAATGAGTATAAATCCATGCTTATCCGTTATTACGAAGGCAATGATGATATTGAGATAAAATGCTTCATTGCAAGCAATGCTTTTCAGGAACTCTGAGGGATTGTCCTGAATTCAATTCATTTCATAGATCATGACAACATTTCCCGTTTCCAGATTCGGATTTCAGCAGTAGAATAGCATTGTTGATCCAAGGAGAATGATGATGTCAGAAAAAACATATGATGCTGTGGTCATCGGTGCCGGCAACGGTGGCCTTTCCGCTGCTGCCTATCTTGCAAAGGAAGGCAAGCGTGTTCTGGTTCTTGAAAAGAACAACCTGCCGGGAGGCTGCGCAACGAGCTTCCGGCGCGGACGCTTTGAATTCGAAGCGACGCTTCATGAACTGTGCCAGATGGGCGACGGGCCAGAGCCAGGGGCTGTGAGGCAGCTGCTGGATGACTATGGCCTTGATGTCGACTGGGTGCCAATCAATGAATCATTTTCATCAGTGAACAGGGACCCGGTCAACGGGTTCGATGTATTCATGCCGGATGGAGTCCAGGCTTTCATCGATGCGATGGAGAAAGCAGTGCCAGGAAGCCGCGAGTCGATGACTTCGGTGATGGAGCTTGCCAGAATGTGCGGCGATGGAGTCAAATGGCTCGCAGGCTACCACAATGAGCCTGAGGGATTGGCAAAAGCTGAGATGCTCATGCGCTACCATGATCTTATGAAGGTCGTTCCGGTAAGTACCGATGACATGCTCAGGCGCCTCGGAGTGCCTGACAAGGCCCGTGAGATCTTTGAATCGTACTGGGACTATGTCTCGGCCGATTCCACACAGATGAGTTTTGCAGTATATTCCTTCATGACATATACTTATCTCAGCCAGAAACCATGGATTGCCCGCAAGAGAAGCCATGAGATATCTCTAGCTTTCGACAGACGCATCAGGGAAATGGGCGGTGACATATGGTACCGCTCTGAAGTCAAGCGCATCGATATCGAGGAAGGGCAGGCGAAAGGCGTTGAACTTTCCGATGGAAGGTATATTCCATGTCCATGGATCATCTCGAACCTGATGCCTCATGTAGTCTATGGAAGGATGGTGGAGCCATCAGAGGTTCCGCTGCGCGAGAAGAAGCTGATGAACGCGAGGATTATGGGGCAGAGCTGCTTCACGATATACCTCGGTCTTGATGCTTCGGCCCAGGAGATCGGGCTGAAGGGCTATGATACATTCGTAAGGACTACAGGCGACACGCACCAGCAGTTCGAGAATGCCAGCAGCCTGGAAACTCACAAGGATTACTGCGTAACTGTGCTGAGCAATGCAATTCAGGATGCCTCTGAAAAAGGAACATGCCTGCTTCAGTTCAGCAAGTTCTTCACTTCTGATGTCTTCAAGGATGTGAGCATAAAGGATTACTTCAAGCTCAAGGACAAGATAGCTCTTGATACAATCAAGGATTATGAGAAGCTTTCCGGATGCGATATAAGAAACCATATCGAAGAGGTAGTGGTTGCTACGCCTGAGACCTGGGCAAGGTACATCGGCACGCCTCAAGGCGATGTCTATGGCTATGTCCCTGTTTCATGGGATGGGATGTTCGCACGTGTCACCGCAGGACACAAGATCGATCATGCAATACGCGGACTGAGATTCTGCGGCGGGCATGGCACGCAGATGGACGGCTACAGCCAGGCTTACCTTTCAGGTGCGGAGCAGGCACGCTATACACTGCTTGATATGAAGGAGGCAAGATGATGAAGTACGGCTATGATAAATCGAAGCTCAAGGGACTTGGGGTCAAGCCTTTCCTTGATATGGAAAACGTAAGGAACAAGAAGATTGAAGAGGCAGGCGACAGCCTTGCACAGGCTGTTTTCAATTCGAACATTCTTGCTTCAAAGCTTCACCCTGATGTCCAGTATTGCCTTGTGAAAGAGGTCATTGACAGAGGAAATGCAAAGAGCTTTGTTCTGGTTCCCGATAAAGAAAGCGGTACAGAATCACTTTCATACTTCCGAGCGGGGCAGTATATAAGCGTTGCACTTGAGTTTGAAGGCAATGCAGTCTGCAAGCCATATTCAATCTGCAGCAGCCCGCTTGATGCTCTTTGCGATGATTCATCCTACATGATCACGGTTGAAAGGAACAAAACAGGATTCGCTTCTGATTACATTCTTGACAACTGGAAGCCGGATTCCAAGGTGATGGTCTCAGGTCCGCTTGGGGATTTCTACTGGACAGGCTTGCGTGATTCGGAGAATGTGGTCGCAATAGCTGGCGGGAGCGGAATCACTCCGTTCTACTCGATGGCCTGTGCGATTGCAGATGGAATCGAGGACTTCTCTCTGACGATTCTTTATGGAAACCGCTGCTTTGATTCGATTCTCCTCCGGATCGAGCTTGAGCAAGCTGCACTCAGATCAAGGGGAAAAGTCAGGATAGTCAATGTCCTTTCCGATGAAATGCGTCCTGGCTGCGAGCATGGGTTCATCTCCTCGGAGATCATCAGGAAATACACCGATCTTGAGGACTGCACAATCCTTCTATGCGGGCCAAGGGCGATGTACAGCTATGAGGATACCCAGATTCCTCTTCTTGGGCTGCCGCGAAGGCGGGTCAGGAGAGATCTTTTCGGTGAATACGGCGATCCGACAGGAGACAGCCTCTATCCAGTTCTGGCGAAAGGCAAGACCTTCAAGATCACTGTGATTATGAGAGATAAGGAAACTGTCATTTCATGCCCTTCCGAGATGACCCTTCTCTGTGCAATGGAGAAGGCCGGCGTCCATGCACCTTCCGACTGCAGGAGCGGGCAGTGCGGCTGGTGCCGCTCCCGCCTTGAAAGCGGGAATGTGTATGTTCCTTCTTCCATGGATGGCCGCAGGATGGCAGATGAGAAGTTCGGATGGATTCATCCATGCTGCTCTTATCCGCTTTCTGACATCAGGCTTGAAATCACAGAGCTGAAGGCCTAGGCCTTCAGTGATCGGACTTCAGTCCTGCTCCGCACATCGGGATCAGGCAGTCTGTTAGTTCCGGATTCTGCTGCTTGCACTTCAGATATGCTGCATATGTTGCCGCTGTCGTGTGCTCGCAGTAGATTCCTTGTCTTGCAAGAAGCGCCCGGGCCTCAAGGATCCCGTCCTCCGGAGCTAGGACGAAGCTTATTGCGTGCTTTCTTGCAAGAGCCAGGATCTGAGTGCCTCGCATCGGCTCTCCTATGGCTATGCCTTCGGCAAGAGTTGGTGTGCAGACGACCTTTGGCACAGCTGTGCTTCCAGACTCACAAGCGGCGTAAAGGGGGTTGCAATTCTCGGACTGAACAGCAATTATCTTGGGAAATTCATTGATGATGGAGCTTGCAAGCAGATGCTCCAGTGCAATGATGCAGCCCAGAAGGAGGGTTCCGTTGCCCACCGGAATGAAGAGGCATGACGGAATCCTGTGAAGCTGTTCAAATACTTCGTAGATGTACGTCTTGGTGCCTTCGTAGAAGAAAGGATTGAATACGTGGTTCGCATAGTAGAGATGCTGCTCTCTGGCCTTGGAACGGCAGACGTCAGCGCAATGATCCCGTGACCCTGGCACAATCGTGCAGACCGCCCCATGGGCTCTTATCAATTCGATCTTCTTCGGTGATGCGCCTTCCGGGACGAATATCTCGCATTGGATTCCAGCTCTTGCGCAGTAGGCTGCAACCGAGTTGCCTGCATTGCCGCTGGAGTCCTGGACCACCTTCTTCACGCCGATCGACTTGCAGTGTGAAACAAGCACGGCTGCTCCTCTGTCCTTGAACGAAAGAGTGGGCATGAAGTAGTCCATCTTCAGAAGCACATTGTCATCCAGGGCTATGACTGGGGTCATGCCTTCGCCTAGCGTGATGCCTTCGAATGCACCGTCTTCTAGAGCTATGTATTTCCTGTATCGGAAGATGCTCCAATCATCGGCGATGATATCATCAAGAGAAAAACTATCTGCCTTGTATTCCAGGTCCCACAGTCCCCCGCATGAGCAGCATGGGGCAAGCTCGGTTGATTCAGCTGTCCTTCCGCAGCGTGAGCACACGTAATGGATGTCTTTCATCAATGAGCCTCCGCAACTGCGCTTATCTCGACAAGGGCTCCGTGGTGAAGCTCCCTGGTGGGGACTATCACCCGTGCCGGCTTGTGGGTGCCGAAGAAGGCGGAGTATGCACAATTGGCCAGATCCCAGAACCTGATGTCCGGAATGTATACAGTGCACATTGCGACATCGGACCGGGTGCATCCGGCTGCCGTGAGTATGCGGTCGATCTTCGACAGGACTTCTGCCATCTGCCCCGTCATGTCGAGCTTGAAGTCATCAGCCAGCTGGCCAGAGATGTAAAGCGTTCCGTTGGAAACGATTGCAGGCACGTAATGACCTGCTGGCACTATGCCGTCAACATGGATTTCCTTCATTTTATTCCTCCTACTGGAGCTTGCCGCGGCCAGCTATGTCCAGCTTGCCCAGCACCTCGGCGCCGGATACCAGGTACATGCAGTCATAGAGGTTGCACACAGGGCAGATATGGACCGGGATGATGCGGACCTTGTCGCCGATGCTCACCTTTGACGAAAAAGCGGCGTCTTCAATTATTGCGTGCTCGTCGAACATCCTGCTGATGTGCACATCTGGATAGTCCAGCAATGTCCCTTTGCCTTCGGTAGCGCAGATTCCATCCCGGCGCTCCTGCATCGTCAGGCCTTTGGCGCCGACGTCAAGGATTACTCGCCCTGAAGTGGGCTTGCTGATCACCGAGGCAAGCACAGTGGCTGCGCAACGGCCAAGAGTTCCGATTGCATGTCCCTGTGAAGCATCCATCAGGGCGTATGTGCCTGGCCTGAGCTCTGTTATTCCTTCAAGGATCGGGACTTTGTTCATGAACGTCGGAGTTGAGCCGTAGCTTATGACATTGCAGTGCAGTCCTGCTTCTTCTGCAAGAGAAGCAAAATGCAGCGTTCTCTTCTGGGCACCGACTGCAATGTCAATGCAGGCCTGGATGTCAGGAGCATGGTAGCTGTTCCCGTCATGTGAGAAGAGCCCCTTCAGATGGACGTGAGGGCATTTTCTGATCTCTTCAAGCAAGGCAAGGAAATCCTTGTCTTCGATGATTCCGCTACGGACCTCGCCGACCTCAATCTCGATCAATACCTCGGCAACGGCACCAGCGGCACCGAAGACCTCTTCGGCCTGCCTCACAGGAACAGGATTGTCGACTCCAAATGATATGGAGATGCTTTTTGAAAGCTTCATGATCCGTTCGAGCTTGATAGATCCGACGATTTCATTGGCAATGAAGATATCGTTGATCCCTGCCTGGGCCATAGCCTCGGCTTCGCCGGTCTTTGCGACTGCGATTCCGCAGGCTCCTGCTTCAATCTGCATCTTTGCTATTTCAGGTGTCTTGTGGGTCTTGGTGTGAGGCCTGAGGGCAACGTGATTGGCATCGGCATAGTCCTGCATGAAGGCGATGTTGCTTTCGAGCCTGTTTCTGTCGACAAGAAGAGAAGGGGTGTCCAGTTCATTGATATTCATAAAACCTCCGGTATTTCATCTGCCGGCTTCCGGCATGCAATGCATATGAGTCTGGTCAAGCATCCTGAATCCTTCGGCATGCAGGCAGCCTCGCCTGAGGCCGAACATCAGAGACCTGAGCATTAGATAGCGAGGAAAAGAGGCTGCTTCCGCACTTCCTGGGGGAAACTGGCTTGTGTGGCAGCTGAAGATCGAATCGAGCTGAACATTGATGAGCTTGCCGGTCTTCACGTACTGGCTTGGCCTTGCTGTCATGAAGTAGGCAAGCGCTTTCACTGGTGCGCTTCTTGCGCCATAGCAGGCAGCTATCTCCTTGAATGGAGAGAAGAAAGCGATTTCCCTTGCAGCCTCGCCGACGCAGATGTGATCCTTGTGGCATTCGCTGGAGACCCATGGATCGGGAGCGAGGATCACATCCGGCTGGAAAGCCCCGACAGCTCTGGCTATAGCATTCTTCAGATCCTGGATCTCATACTGACCGCCGTCTGAAAGACCCAGGAATTCCACATCATGAACTCCCAGCTTTGCAGCAGAGGCAAGCGCTTCTTCCTTCCTGATTTCAATCAGCTTCTCCGCTGTGGTTCCATCAGGGGCATTTGCAAGGCCGTAGCGGCCGTCAGTTGCTATAAGGAACTTCACAGTCCTGCCAGCTCTGGCAAGCTTTGCAGCAGTTGCTCCTGCTCCGATCTCGATGTCATCTGGGTGCGGCCCGATGAACAGGAAGCGCTGGAAGCTTTCCAGTGCTGGAATCGGTGCTGCTTTCCTGAGTATCCATCTGAGCATCACTTTGCCCCCGCCTTGCGGATCTCAAGCTCCCTGCAGATGCGCTCGTATTCTTCTTCATCGAGCTTGTAGTGCTTGATGTAAAGGAAATACGATATCAGCATCAGAGCGCATGGAAGAACCGTCATCGAGAGCAGAAGGCCTATGGTCTGGCTGTTCTGGACGTTGGAAAGCACGTTCTCGATTGACAGAAGCTTGTCTGATTCCGTTACCAAGCCCATTGCGGCCTCGTTTTCAAGCTCGGAGATGCTGTTGGTGAACTTGGTAACTCCGAAGATCAGGTATGAAGCAGATGTGATGGCCACTATGATGGCAGATCCGAGCTTTGTAAGGAACGGCCTGAGCGATGCTATGATTGCTTCGCTTCTGGTTCCTTTCTCAAGCTCGTTGTATTCCACTGTGTTGATGATTGAGATCATCATTATCAGATAGAAGCAGTACTGCCCGAAGCTGGACAGCATGTAGCCGATGGTTATGATGTAGAACTTGAGCATCGTCGATGGAAGCGCAAGGCCTGCAATGAGCATCATTGCATAGCCTCCGATGGAGAGAATCTGCATCATTCCCATGAGCTTCTTGCGGTGGATCTTCCGTGAAATTGCAGGATAGAAGATCATCAGGAATGCCGTTGCCGCCATGCCTATGGTGGTGAACAGCGAGTACAGCCCGCCCTGGTAGCCGAATTCGAAGTAGATGTAGGTCGATCCCATTCCGCCTGCGATGATGCCGTTCCCGATCTGCTGGATCAGGAATATCAGCGATATCCAGAGCAGCTGGTCGTTCCCTGCTATCGTCCTGGCTATCATCTTAAGGCTGATGCGCGGCGCAGGCTCGGCCATGTCGCTTCGGTTCTCCCTGACGCCGAACAGGGTGAAGCAGAGGAATGCAGGGGAGAGAATGCAGATCACCAGAGCCACGATCCCGTAGGCTGTTGCCGTGCTTCCTCCGATGGCTCCCTTTCCCGTGGTGAGGATCGGAATCAGGATTGAAGCCAGCGTTCCGCCGATGCCTGCGAACAATGTGGTGCGGGAAGTGAACTGATTGCGGGAGTTCGCATCTGATGAAAGCGCCGGGATCATGCCCCAGTATGAGATGTCGTTCATCGTGTATGTGATGCTGTACATGAAGTAGATGAAGCCGAAGAACCATACGAAGCTCCAGCCCTGAAGCTTCGTGTTGAATGCCGCATAGACTACTACCGAAGTAGATAGGATTCCGATGAGCAGCCAGGGCTTGAATTTGCCCCAGCGTGTTCTGGTCCGCTCGATTATGTTACCCATGATCGGGTCATTGAGGGCGTCGAACACTCTTGCTGCGACCATTATCGCGGTGATTGCTCCGAGCTGGGCTGAAGTCAGCACCCTTGTGAAAAGGATGAATGTCAGCATGTAGTTGGTGAACAGGTTGTACACCATGTCCCTTCCGATGGTTCCGAGCGGGAACATGATCAGGTTTCTCTTCTTCTGTTTGTCTGCATCCATCAATAAGCCTCCCTTGGCTGGGAATGAGTCATTATACAATGCTTTCACATCGGTGGACACAGCAAAGTTGCAAAAAAAGCAGGGCTCGAAAGCCCTGCTGATGAATCAGATCTTCATTCCGACGTCCCAGGCACGCCAGATCACCGTCCTGAGGTTCCCGACATGGTCTGCATCGCCCACGAGGTGGACATGCGAGGACTTCGGTGCAAGCGGTGCGCTGTGGTAGCCCATCGAAGTGATCACGCTGTCACCTTCGATCCTGAACTGCTTGCCATCCTTGTCCTTGACGATGACGCCGTCCTTCTGGATTTCCACAAGCGTCGTCTGAAGGTGCACCGGAACCTTCTTGAAAGCGAGCATCTCCCTGAGGAATGAGGAATTGGCCAGGCATACTCCGCGCACAGCCACCAGATCGTTCTTCATCTCGACGATCGTCGGCTTCTTGCCCTGCAGCACAAGCTCGTAGGCGATCTCGCAGCCTGTCAGTCCGCCGCCTATGATGATCACATTCTCACCCACGCTCTTTCCTGAGAGGAATTCGGTTGCTTCGGTCGCAAGCTCAAGTCCCTTGATGTGCGGTCTGTTCGGGGAAGCTCCGGTTGCAATGATGATTTCGTCTTCTGTCAAACTCTCGATCTTCGTCACCTCTGTGCCGAATTTCACCGGAATCTGACGGTCCTCTATGTTCTTCCTGTACCATTCAAGCAGCTTCTTGTCGCGTTCCTTGAACGAGAACGATGCCGCTTTTATGTAGTTTCCACCAAGCTTGTCAGTCTTTTCGTAGATCACAGGCTTGTGCCCGCGGTCATGAAGCAGGATTGCGGCTTCCATTCCTCCGATTCCTCCGCCGATGATGGCGACGGTCTTCGGGTGAGTGGTCTTCACAACCTTGTACTTTCCCGTCTGCATCGTCTGCGGATTGAGTGCGCAGCGTGCCATGTGGATTGCATCTGAGAGGTCCTGGTCGTTGGAGGCACCCTCGTAGTGGCACATCGTGAAGCATGCATTGTGGCAGTTGATGCAAGGCTTTATGTCGTTCTCGCGGTCCTCCATGGTCTTCGTGATCCACTCAGGATCGACTAGGAATTGCCTTGCAGCGCCCATCGCATCAAGCTTGCCCTCGGCTATCGCCGCCGAAGCCACATCAGTGGTCATCTTGCCTGCGCAGACGACTGGAATGTCGACGAACTTCTTTATGTGCTCGACGTCCTCGAGGTTGCAGTTCTCTGGCATGTATACAGGCGGATGCGCCCAGTACCATGCATCATAGGTGCCGTTGTCGCAGTTGAGCATGTCGTATCCGGCTTCCTGAAGGTGCTTTGCTGCCCATTCGGATTCTTCCATGTCCCTTCCTGCTTCGGTGAACTCTTCTCCCGGTACTGCTCCCTGCTGGAAGCCCTTGGTCTTCGAGACCACTGAATAGCGCAGCGAGACAGGGTAGTCGGCACCGCATCTGGCCTTGATCGCCTTGACGATATCACATGGGAAGCGGTAGCGGTTCTCGCGGCTTCCTCCGTAATCATCGGTTCTCTGGTTTGTGTATTTCATCGCGAACTGGTCGAGCAGGTAGCCTTCATGCACTGCATGGATCTCGACTCCGTCAACTCCGGCCTGCTTGCAAAGCAGGGCAGTGCGTGCGAATGCTTCGACTATCTGATCGATCTGCTTTACTGTAAGCGGCTTGCTGTAGCAGCTGTCATCCCATCTGTTGGGAGTTGCGCTTGCGCTTGCGCAGATGTAGTCCATGTTGAATATCGGCTTGCAGACGAATCCAAGCACAGGGTTCTTGATCATCTTCACCATCAGGTCGTTGATTGCCATCGAGCGTCCCATTCCTGCGGTTATCTGGACAAACATCTTGGCCCCGGTCTTGTGAAGCTCGTCCATGAAGCTCTTGAGCTTATCGAACTTTCCCTTTCCCTGGTACAGCCATTTGCCGCCCATGGTGTCTCTGATCGGAGCTATCCCAGGCAGTACAAGGCCTGCGTTGTTGCGAGCTCTTTCCATCAGGAAATTTGCCGCTTCCTTGTCGAAGTGGTTGGGCTCCATCCATCCGAAGATCGAAGTCCCTCCCATGGATGTCATGACAATCCTGTTCTTTATCTCTACATTGCCGATCTTCCACGGTGTGAATAGCGGTTCATATTCCTTCTTCATGTCTGTCTCCTTGAAACAAGAATACCACAGCTTGCTGAAGTTCACAAATGCAATTGATGTTTTGTTTGCTTTGCTGGCTTCTTGCTGAAAAGCATATTAATGGTAAATTGTTGTAAACCGGAAATGGATTATTCTCTGGCATGCAATATTTGAATTTGCTTTGGCCAATCCCTCATTCTTCGCCAAAGCATCTGCAAAAACTTGCTTTTCCTTATTTAGGGAAACATCTACGCTGTAAACAATGAAAACTTCCCGAATTATTCAGATTGAGCATATGCGTTAGAATCTGTTTAGAATCGTTAGATCAGGCAGAAGCGTTATATGCGTTAGATCAAGCATCTGCGTTAGAATCGTTAGATTATCAGGTATGATGAAGTATTAGGGTTTGACCAATCCTGCATTTCCCGAAATAGGGAAACATTTACGCTGTAAACAGTGAAAACTTCCCGAATTATTTCAGGATGTGCAGGATGCGTAGATCAGGCAGGAGCTGTCCAGAAGTTGCAGGAGTGGTAGTTCGTGATGATATTCTAAAACAGGAAATCATTTACGGGTTCAAGGGAAATAATCATATCCGGACTACGCGGAAAAGCATATTAATGGTAAATTGTTTGTGTTTGAATTGGATATCCGCTATAATCAGAAGCATGTCTTGAAAGGATGATAGTATGAAGTCTGAAAACACATCTTCCATTGTAACATTATTCCATGGGAGTCAGAATGAGATAGTTTCGCCCAGTTTTGGCTTTGGGAACGACAAGCGTGATTTTGGGAAAGGATTTTACCTTACAGCAGATTCCGAACTTGCGAAAGAATGGGCGGTTTGCAGGCCTGGTGACCGCTTCGGATGGGTTCACAAGTATTATTTGCAGACCTCTGGATTGAAGATTATGGACTTTGGCAATGAGAGTATTCTTTCTTGGCTTGCGGAATTGATGACGCACAGAAATGCTGCAGATTCAAAAAGGTATCAGATGCTTTCAAAGAAGTTCATTGATAAGTATGCAATTCAAACTGACGGATTCGATGTTGTCAAGGGATGGCGAGCCAATGCTTCATACTTCTATATTGCGAAAGCATTTGTACGGGATGAAGTAGATGTGGATTTTTTGGAAGAGCTGCTAAGCCTTGGTGAACTTGGAATTCAGTTTTGTCTGAAGTCAGAAAAAGCATTTCAGCATTTGAGTGAAGATATGGAAAACATGGAGAAGGTTGACTTCTTACAGTATAATGACAAATATAACCAGCGTGATATTTCTGCAAGAGAACGAATGAGGGTTCTAATAGATTCTGATCGCAATAAAGTAACAAATGTGTTCAGCACATTGATTTAGGGAATTGCCGGTATGCCGAGTTATCCAGAATGCTACGTTGAAGAGGTGGTTGAAACCCAAGGAAAGCTATTTGACTTTTATGCCAGTTCATTCGCTGACATGGATACGGAATTTTTCATTTGTTCCTATATGAACAGCAAAACTAGAAAGTACATTGATGAATCCCAGGCGTATGTCTCTACTATGGATGTACAGAGCCTTTGGAACTATTTCAAAATGACTGACAAATTTGTTCACAAGCCTGGAAAACCATTGAAGGGTTTTATGCCAGACTGGATTGGAGAGTTCTATGCCTATTATCAATGGTTCTTTGATTTGTCCAGTGCATCAGTATTGCTGAAGATTCCAGTCTCTTACCTGGAGATGGCATACCCGGGGCTTCATGATCTTGAACTTGATCTCGCAGTAAGAAAAGTAGGCAAGGCTTGATGGAAAGAATTATCTGCTTTCATAACCCGGATGAAGAGAATGGTTATCTCAGCAATTGGTATCTGTCCGGATTCTCATTCGTATATCTGCGTTTTTCCTCGATAGAGCAGTACATGATGTACGAGAAAGCCATGGCTTTCGGAGACAATGATGCCGCTGGGAGGATTCTGTCGACCGCTGATGTTTCCGAGATAAAGCGTCTTGGAAGATCAGTGAACAATTACAATGACCTTGTCTGGAACGGAATCAGGCAGATTGTGGTTTATCGTGGTCTTCAGTTGAAGTTCAATCAGAATGAAGAGCTTGGAAAACTGCTCAAGCAGACGGGCAATGCAATTCTTGCAGAATGTGCTGTGAATGATTGCATCTGGGGAATCGGATTGTCGATGAAAGATCCGAAGAGATTGGATCCAGGATCATGGATCACTATGCTTTCGTAGCTAGCATCTAGCTGTACTTGGATACGTCTTCGAGGATGTTATAGAGCAGTGACGACAAAGCAGCTGCAGGCATCACCTCGCAGCGATGATGATCAGCAAGACGAAAGTGGCTGCATTAAGCGCCAGGCTTATCCATCCAAGAATATCTTTCTTTTCCATTGACGCACTCCTTTATTCAATGTATCTTTTTAATCGTAGGGGGCTGGATCCCCCTCCGGATTGGTTACTTCAGCAGTTCTATGATAGCGACTACTAAAGATCCAAAGGCAATGGCAACGCTTATCCATTCTCGGATTTCGTTGCCTTTCTTTTTCTTTTTCTTTTTCACAGGTGCAGTCTGGTCGAAGGGGAATATGTCAATGTCTGACCCGTACTGATGATGCATAAGGTTTTGTCTGTTTCAAAGAGTAATAAACAGCGTTTAATATTGTTTCATAACTGTTTAATGGATTTCGCAATTTTCATTTTTGTTGGATTGAAAAAGCAGTCTAAAGCAGTGATTGGCCACAACAACAGTTGTTTCATGCCTATTTCGCGATTTCGCAATTTTCATTTCGCGAAATTCAACGAAAAAGCGGCGATTAAACACCTTTTCAACTGTTTTCTGAGTGTTAAAACGACCGAAACCGACAGGCTTTTCGCAATATTTTCAGCTTTTTCTGGATTATTCGTTGCATTTATAACTGGATTCAACAGAAAGGCCAGAATCTTCTTGGTTTTGCATTGATGCTGGTCAGAAGCGGATTGCAGAAGTGATGGCAATCATGCAATCAGATAATGAATTCTTGAACAGCTGCTGGAAATGAGTATCTTTGCAACATGAACGCCCTTATCGTCGGTTCTGAGAGCGGTCTTGCAAAGGGCTGCGATAAAAGAGCTTCTGGCAGATTCCTATTGTTGTAATGGGCTGCTATATCAAGTACCCAAGCATTGCAAATGAATGCCAATGGGACGGATCATCGTGGTCTGGCGTCCTTCGGCATGACCTTTGACGACCTTTTCGTACAACAGGCAGCTTTTCCGGGCGTTCAGGTCAAGTCCGCCCCTTCTCTTCACTTCGTTGCGAGAAGGGGGACTTGCCTTCTAACGGAAGGCCGCCTTCACTGAAAACCTGCCA
>JAQUYU010000096.1 GCA_028691695.1 Sphaerochaetaceae bacterium
GTGTGCCGTTTCATTCGGTCTTATTGCCGCATGCCTTGTTACTTTGGGCCGTGATTTTCCACGCGAACTTCGTAAGCGATTCTATACAAAATAGAGCAAATCCGTACTCTGATGGGTGTAAACCCGATATTTGAATTAGTTCTGGCCAATCCCTCATTCTTCGCCAAGCCATGGTTTTCCTCATGAACTTTTGCAAAAAACTTATTTTCCTTATTTAGGGAAATATTCATGCCGTAAACAGTGAAAACTTCCCGAATTACTTCAGGATGCGCAGGAGCTGTCCAGGAGTTGCAGATCATGCAGGAGTTGCAGATCAGGCAGGAGTTGCAGATCAGGCAGGAGCTGTCCAGGAGTTGCAGGAGTTGCAGGAGTTGCAGATCAGGCAGGAGCTGTCCAGGAGTTGCAGGAGTTGCAGATCAGGCAGGATCTGTCCAGAAGTTGCAGGTCGTCGATTTGATGAATTGTAAAACAGGAAATAAAATAAAGGCTCAAGGGAAATAACCATTTTCGTACTACTAAATAGAGCAAATCCGTACTCTGATGGGTTCTGATTTTCATTTACTTCTGATATAATTAGGAGACGGGAATGGATTATGCCGAGAAACAGAGGAGAAAGCAATGTCTTTGCTTGAGATGATCATTAGCGGTAATTTTGCTACTCTTATACTTGTAGCAGGAATACTTGTCATGTTGTCAAGCAACCGTCTTTTTGAAAGGCAAACCAATACGAATTTCATACTGCTTTGTCTGGTAATTATCATTCTGGATTTCGCGGACATTCTGGATTTCTACTTCTCCAGCCAGGTAGGTTTCTCGTCTTTGCGTTTTGTTACATCAGCAATCGGTTATATATTAAGGCCTCTTGCTATTGTAATGATCACCAGAATCCTTCTAAGAAACCATCGCTTCAGCACTATTCTGTGGGTTCCGCTGCTGATTGAGATGGTATTGGTTTCTACAAGCTTCTTCACGCATCTGGTGTTCTGGTTCAGCGATGATGGCTATTTCATGCGTGGCATTCTAGGTTATACTCCGCATCTTGTCAGTGCTTTCTTTCTTATCGTCCTCTCCGTGTTCACCATCAAAGGCTCGAAGTCTATTGCGCATTCAGAATTGGTTACCGTTGTATTCATCATTATCATCGGCATAGTGGCAACGTTGCTGGAAAGCTTCGGAAGCTTCAAATTCCTTATATCAGGTGCTATGGCCGTTTCCTGCGGTATTTATTATGTGTTCTTCACTCTTCGAACGTATCGCTATGATGTTTTAACGGCTGCTTTCAACCGTAAGTCCTTTTTTGATGATGCTTCATTGCTTCTGTCGCAGAATTTCGTTCTTGTTTCGGCTGACCTTGATGGGCTGAAGGTTATCAATGACACTAAAGGCCATTCTGCTGGCGATCTGGCTCTGAAGGCGCTTGCTTCAAGCATGAAGAACGCCGGTGGAAAGAAGTTCAGAATCTACCGCACAGGTGGAGATGAGTTCATGGCGATTGGGAAAAACTGCAGTGCAGAAGAAGCTTCAATGCTTGTTGAGAATGCTGTTATCGAGCTTCGTCAGTCAGCTCTGATGGCGTCATTTGGCATCGCCTCTTTCAAGCCAGGTGACTCCTTTGATGCTGCATGCAATGTTGCAGATATGCATATGTATGAGAACAAATCGGCTCATAAGGCCGCTTTTTAGTTTCTGGCCAATCCTTTAATCTACGCCATCTTTTGGCAACAGCTATTAACATATTGCCAGGACGGATGCTTTGTTTTCCATGGTTGCCTCTGAACATGACATAGGTGAATTTGGCTTAAGCCGGTTTTTTGTTTTCCATTATTTTCAATACCTTGGTAGAATTGATAAGCACAGATAATGGAGGTGGATAATTGCGCAAGCTGAAAACAATGTTTCTTGCTTTGTTTCTTTTCACATCATGCTTTTCATTGCTCGTTGCTGCGCAACCAAAGATCCGTGTAGGTTTTTTTGAATTCTATGGCTATCATCAGTTGGATGAAGAGGGATTGCGTTCAGGATATGGATATGAATTCATTCAGCGTATAAAGCATTATACCAATTGGAAATATGATTATATTGGTTTTGATCGGACATGGGCGGAAATGCAGCTTATGCTTGAAGATGGCGAGATTGACCTGCTCACTTCTGCACAGAAGACTCCAAGCAGGGAAGAGCTGTTTGATTTCTCTGAAAAGCCCATCGGCTACAGTTCAACTATTCTCACAGTGAAGGCAGGCAATGAGAACTATGCTGCTGGCGATTATGCTTCATACGATGGAATCAGGGTCGGAATGGTTGAGGGCAGCACCAGAAACGACAGCTTTGACCGTTTTGCCTCTGCTCATGGGTTTGCATACAGCCGTGTTTATTTCGACGATTTACAGTCTATGTCCGATGCCCTTCAGGAAGGTTCGGCCATCGATGCAATCGTAACGAGCACACTGAGGAAAATAGAGAACGAATGGATTCTGGACCAGTTTGATGCTTCTCCGTTCTATGTCATAGTGAAAAAAGGCAATTCTGAATTGATTGACCTGGTGAATGAAGCTATCGACCACCTCGATATGGAAAGCCCTGAATGGAGAGAAGAGCTTAGGGAAAAGTACTATACTCCCGAAAATGGCGATCAGATATCTTTTTCGGCCGAGGAGCGCGAGTATCTGAATGATTTGAAGACCTCTGGCCATGTATTCACTGTTGCTGTGAATCCGGATAGGAAGCCTTATTCGTATCTCGATGAAGACGGGAATCCCGCAGGCGTCTTCATTTCGGCATTCGAGCGTCTGATGAATGGCCTCTCGATTCCATTCGAATTTCTCAGCACGAAAGACAGGAATGAGTATGTACCGGCTGTGGATTCTGGCCAAGCTGATATCTGGCTGGATGCTTATTACGATTTTTCATTTGCAGAGCAAAGAGGCTATGAGCTTGCTTCTCCATTTCTTAAGACAGGAATCGCACGAATCAGCCGCAGCGGCGGCGGTGGCGGTGACGGCACTATCGCTGCACCGAAAAAGGCAGACATCACACGTGAATTCCTGAGGATGAATTTCTCCGAAGAAAGCATCACTTACTATGACAGCATTGAGGAATGCATTCAGGCCGTGAAGGATGGGGCTGCTGAAAGTTGCTACTGCTACGTCTATACCGCCCAGGAGGCAGTTCTGAGCGACCCAAGGCAGAAGCTGGAATTCAGCCTCCTTCCTGATGCTTTCATTTCATTTGCCTTCGGAATAGAAGAGAATCAGGATGGCCGTCTTGTAAGCATTCTGGATAAGACAGTGCCGGTTTTCAAGCAGTATATCGATTCTATGATCATCGATTCCACCACTAGAACCGAGAAACATGTTTCCATCCCGTCATTCATATATGCCAATCCTGTTCTGTCGATCATGATCATCATTGTGTTCTGCTCGATGCTGTTTCTTTCAATCCTTCTCGTAGCAAAGATCAGAAGCGGGCTGAAGCAGCAGCGGACTGACAAGGAGCTTGCCCGTTTCACCGGCTATGTCTGTCAAGCCAACGACAAGGTGATGGAATTCAACCTCATCTCCGGAGAGTACAAGCTTTATGAGTGGAAGGATGGCGTGGTAGTCTCCAAATGCGGCGGATTTGATTTCCTTGACAACATTGATCACGATGAGAGGATTTTTCCTGATGATGCGGGAAAGATTAAAAAGCTGTTCAACCAGGATCAGCTTATGAAGATGATGGGAGATGGCAGTGACGTCTACTTTGAAGCTCGCTGGAGGCCTGATCCAAATGCGGACTACCAGTGGTATTCGTTTTCTATTCAGCCAGTTCCTCTGGACAATGAGCATCCGGACAATTTCATTCTGTTCAGGCGCAACATCAATGAGGCCAAGCAGCAGGAGCAGCGGCATACACAGGCTCTTAAAGATGCCTTGGCTACTGCCAGGCAGGCAAGCACGGCGAAGGGCATGTTCCTTTCGAGAATGAGCCATGAGATCCGCACTCCGCTCAATGCAGTGATCGGATACCTGAACGTGGCGCTGATGAGTCCAGATGATCACGAAAAGACCATGCATTGCCTTGAAAACTGCGAGCTGGCTGCCAAGCATCTGCTTTCAATAATCAATCAGGTTCTTGATATCTCTGCAATAGAGAGCGGAAAGATCAAGATTGAAAGGGCGGATTTCAATCTGAAGACATTGATCAGCACGATTACTTCGGTTTTCTATAATCAGGCGAAGAGCAAGGACATACGCTTTGAAGTGAAGGTTGAGTCGCTCTGCGATGAGTGGGTAATCGGCGATCAGCTTCGAGTTCGGCAGATTCTGATGAATCTGCTTTCCAATGCAATCAAGTTCACCCCTGATGGCGGCAACGTATCTCTTACTGTTTCTCAGTCACAGCGTAATGAAGATGATGGTGTGTACCTGCGATTTGTTGTGGAAGATGATGGGATAGGGATGAGCAAGGAATACCTTGGCCGGCTTTTCTCTCCGTTTGAGCAGGAAAGCGCATCGACAGCGAAGCAGTTCGGCGGCACGGGGCTTGGACTTTCCATCACCAAGAATCTTGTCACCATGATGGGCGGAGCGATTGATGTCGAGAGCGAGAAGGGCAAAGGCACTTCATTCATTGTCCAGATGAAGTTCGGCAGATCGAACGAAAACGAGAAACCTCATGAGCTGCCGAGGAATTTCGAGTCTCTCAGGGCTCTTGTTGTTGATGACGAGCAATCCTCCTGCGACTATATCAAGAAGCTTCTGAAGCAGTGCGGAGTGAAAAGCGATATGGTCACATCTGGAGCTGCTGCTTTGAAGCAGATTCAGAGGAGACTGCTTACCGACCATCCGTACGACCTCTGCATCATGGACTGGAACATGCCAGGTCTTGATGGCATCGAGACTGCAAGACAGATAAGGCAGGAAACTTCGGTTTCCATGCCTATTATCATTGCAACCGCATATGATGCCTCAGATATTTCGGATAGTGCAAAGGAAGCAGGCGTCTCGAAGATCATAGCAAAGCCTCTGTTCTATTCTACGATGCTGGATCTGCTGGTGGATTCTTTCGGGAAATACCAACCTGCATCTTCTGAAAAGCAGATGCCTGATGTCAGCCTGAGCGGATGCCGGGTTCTTCTTGCAGAGGATAATGCGATGAATATGGAGATTGCAAAGGAGATTCTGGAGCATTCCGGCTTGATTGTCGATGGAGCTGAAAACGGACAGATTGCAGTGAATATGTTCCTATCAGCCCGGCCTTGTGAGTATGCGGCAATCCTGATGGATATCCAGATGCCTGTCATGGATGGCTATTCGGCTGCCAAGGCGATCAGAAGCAGCACCAGCCCTGAGGCGAGCACCATCCCGATCATTGCCATGACTGCAAATGCATTCACCGAGGATGTTGCGATGGCGCTGGCTTCGGGGATGAACGATCACATCGGCAAGCCTATTGATTATGACAAACTGTTTAATGTTCTGAAAAAATACATAGGGAGATAGCGATGGTGGGGACTGTATCTGAATTCTTTGATGAAATGGAAGACATGGGGGCTGAACCTCGTGAAGTGGTCAAGCGTCTAGGTGGAGAAAAAGAGCTTTACCTTGGTTTCCTAAGGGAGTTCACTCATGATAAATGCATTGAAAAGCTGCGGGTTGCAATCAGCCAGAATGACAGCATGGCGGCTTTTGAAGCTGTTCATGCCTTGAAGGGAGTCTCATTGAATCTAGGTCTTCTACCTCTTGCCGATTGCTGCAGCGACATGGTCATGGAATACCGCAAAGGAAACGTTGAACAAGGCAATGCTCTTTTCAGTGAGACTGAACGTTCATTCAGGCAGATGTGCGACTTGATTAATCAGCTGGAAACTGTCAAAAGGGCATGAAAAAAGGAAGAGCTCATATGAACTCTTCCTTCTTCGAGAGAGACGGGGATCGAACCCGCGATCTTCGGCGTGACAGGCCAACGCGATAACCAGCTTCGCTACTCCCTCAGCTTTCGCATCGTGATATTATCATTTTTCTCAAAGTATTGTCAACAGGATATTCCAATACTTCAAAAAAGGTTTTGTCGCTAAGTCGTCAAGAGGTGCAAATAAAAGGAGGCAGGTACTTCCTGCCTCCCGGTTCGTCTTCTTTCTGCAGCTTTGACTGATAATGACTAGAAGGTGAAAAGAACAGTATCAATCAGTCTGCTTGACATCTTCGGCGTCTCGGCCGATCCCTCACATGCATCAGATACGAACCTGTATAATGAATTGATTGAAACACGGCCGTCCTGGCAGGCATCCGGCATCGATGCGACGCTCTCGGTGTTCTGGTCGTACCCAAGGCCCTCGAGCAGCACTGCCGTGAATGCGCTGTGATTGACATCACCGAGCGCCTTGCCTGCCGCCTTGGCCTGGTATCTCCGAGCCGAAGCGAGGATCTGGACCTTGCTGGAGTCGACGCGGCT
>JAQUYU010000097.1 GCA_028691695.1 Sphaerochaetaceae bacterium
AGCGTGAAGAACTTAGGTGCAAAAGTCGAGAACACCAGAGACAGAACCACAAGTATGACCCATGGCATGTTTGCCTGAAAGAACCTTCCAATCCGTGTGCGTGTATTGCTGCTATTCATTGTTTCCTCGTATTCCTGAAGCTAATTCAAGTATTTTCTGCTGAGTGAATTCACTCTTTTCAAGCATTCCTGCCTGCTGTCCTTCATGAAGAACGACCATCCTGTCGGACATCCCGATGAGCTCTTCCATCTCGGAAGAAATCATAATGATCGACACCCCTGATTCGACGATCTGATTCATAAGGAGGTAGATTTCCTGCTTGGAGCCGACATCGATTCCTCTCGTGGGCTCGTCGAAGATCATAATCTGCGTCTCGGCTGCAAGAGCCTTTGCAACGACGACCTTCTGCTGGTTTCCGCCAGAAAGGTTGCGCACAAGCTGCTCCATCGAAGGAGTCTTGATCTGAAGCCTGTGCGACAGCTTCAAAACCTGCTCGCTCAGAGCGCTTTGATCCATGATCCAGTGCCTTGAGAACCTTCTGAGAGCCATGATGCCGATATTCCAGTTGATCGTGTAATCGAGGAAAGCGCCCTCTGTCTTCCTGTTCTCAGGAATCAGAGCGATCCCTGCATCCACTGCCTGGCCGGGAGTCTTGAAATCAACAGGCTTCCCACCAAGAAGGATTGTTCCGCCAGTCCGCTTCGCCGCGCCCACTATCACCTTGGCAAGCTCGGTGCGGCCTGCACCAACAAGCCCTGCAAGACCGAGTATCTCGCCCTTGTGAAGGGTGAAGCTTATGTTATGATCACCGTTCCCGGAAACATCCTCAAGCTGGAGAACCGGCTCGCCGATCACAACATTGCGCTCAGGAAACGACTCCTTGAGCTCGCGCCCGACCATCAGAGTTATGATATCCTTCCTTGAAAGCTCGCTCATCGGCTTGGTTGCCACATGATGCCCGTCTCTGAGAATCGTGATCGAATCGGCAAGCTCGAAGATCTCATCCATCCGGTGTGAGATATAGATTATCGTCACACCCCGGGCCTTGAGAGTCCTGATGATCTTGAACAGATGATTCACCTCATCGAAAGCCAGAGCAGCAGTTGGCTCATCCATTATCATCACCTTGGTGTTGCGGCTCGTCTCTCGGGCGATCTCGACGATCTGCTGCTGAGCAACCGAAAGCGAACTGACCATCACATCAGGATTTATCTCGATGCCAAGCTGCGCAAACAGCTCCAGGGCTTTCTTGCGCCTTGCCTTGGTGTCCGGCCCGAGCCTGTGCCTGTCCACCACCCCGAGAAACAGATTCTCAAGAACTGTCAGAGACGGCACAAGCGAGAACTCCTGATAGATCACTCCGATTCCGCTCTGCTTGGCCGAAGCCGGAGTTATGCTGCGAAGCTCTTTGCCATCAAGCCAGATCGAGCCGCTGTCAGCCTTCTGTGCGCCGCTAATGATCTTGATCAGAGTGGATTTTCCCGCTCCGTTCTCGCCCACCAGCGCATGGATCTCGCCGCCATTGATTGAAAACGAGACATCATCCAGGGCTCTCACACCAGGGAAAGTCTTCGTTATCTGGTCAATCCTCAGTACTTCTTTCATCTTCAATCCTCAAAGAAGCGAATCAAATCCGCAGGCATCAAGGAACTTCGGAAGGCACTGATCCCAGAACTGCCAGTTATGCTCTCCATCCCACTTCTCATAGGAGAAATCACCATGTTTCGAGTTGTTCTTCAGGAAGGCAGCAAGCTTGTCAGAAGCATACATCAGCCAGTCCTGGTTTCCGTCGTACTGAATGATTCTAGGAATCTTCTTCCCCGCTTTGACAGCCTTGTCAAACAGATAGTACAGATCATCCTCTGTCCCTGCACTGTCCTTGAACTCCGGCACTCCGAAAGCCACTTCCGGCACTGTGTAGATCGGTTTCATGAACAGCGGAGCCATCTCGATAGGAGGAAGCTCAAGCTCGCAGAAGTTGCCTGAGGAGAAGCATCCTACAGCACCGAAGCACTCAGTATGATTCAGTGCAACCTTAATCGCACCGTAGCCGCCCATCGAGCAGCCTGCAATCATGTTGTACTCAGGCTTCTCTGAAAGCTGCGGGAAGAAATCCCTGATCGTTGCAGGGAACTCATCTGCGATGAAATCAAGATAAGGCAGGCCTTTCTTCATGTTGGCATAGAAGCACAGGCTGCTCACCTCAGGAACTGCAACGGCAATCCCTCGGGCCTCGGTGTACTTCTCAAGGTTCGTGTACCTCTGCCAACCGGTGCAGTCATCTCCCATTCCATGAAGAAGCCAGAGCACTGGAATCCTGCCATCAGATGTCTTCCTCGGCCCTTTGGTCAGGAAAGTGTCGATTTTCTGAGGAATGCTCACAGTTGCGCTCGTATTGAGTCCCAGAGCATTCGAGTAATAAGAAATCTTGAAAAGTGCCATTCAGTACCCCTTTGTCTCCGGCTTCAGCGAAACCGGATGTAATAATTCTCAAATCATTTTTTCCCAAGATGATCGTCCAGGAAAGCCAGGACAGCCTCTAGGGTCTCGGTCTGCACGAAGTCACGATCGGCATGATCGGCTCCTTCGAGCCAGAGAAGCTCGGCTTCGGCCCCGGCAGCGGTGAGCTTGTCATAGAGCTCCCTGCTCTGCTTCGGCGAAACCATTGTGTCGGCGGTGCCATGAAGGATCATGAAAGCAGGAGCATCCTTCCTGACGTAGTTCACCGGGCTTGCAAGCCTGGCATTACGCTTCACCAGAGCAGGATTATGAGCACCGAGGTACTCCAGATAGATGTCATTCAATCCATCAGAATCCTTTAGGATCTCCTCGAAATCAGTCGGTCCATAGATATCAACTACAGCTGCAACCTCATCCGATACATCCAGATCATCTCCGACAGCGAAAAGCCCGCTTCCGCCGGTAAGTCCTGCAAGAGCGGCAAGCTGCCCGCCCGCCGAATCGCCCATGATTGCAATCCTGTCAGGATCGACGCCGAACTTTGCCGCATTCTTCCTCAGAAAGCGGATGGCGCATTTGACATCCTCAATCTGGGCGGGGAAGATATCAAAGTTTATAGTGCTGTAATCAATCGAAGCGATGATGTAGCCATGATTGGCCAAATAAGTCAGCTCCGGGGTATGAACCCACGGAGTCGAGGATTTCCAAGCCCCGCCGCCGACATTGATTACAAGCGGAAGAGCCGGAATCCTGGATAAATCTCCAATCGGGCGGGTGAAATACGGCCTCAGAAGGCTGAGCCTCCGAGACTGTATCTCCTGGTGGAACATGTTCTCACGCAGTGCATAGGCGATGCCCGCCGTAGGAATTATGCACGGCAGAATATTGTTTGTCTTGATTGTCTTTTCCATGAATAATATCCTCCCGTGCCTTCTGTGCTAGATGTTCGCAGTGAACTCATCGACGTTGTCGATTGTGATCGGGAATGTTGCGAATACGAATCTCTTGTCCGGTCCGATCTCATCGTTGTACTCGCCCATGGTGATTCCAAAGAGCTTCGTGACGCCATTGACATCATATGCTCCGCTTCCACGGACAAGGCTTCCGCCAGTTCTTGATGCCTTGATCCTGTCGAGCAGGGTCTGGTTGTTATCACCGGAGATGATAGCGAAGTTTTCTCTGTCGATCGTGGTCAGAGCCATTGCCCTTTCATCTGCGCCTTCGGCCATCGTTGCGAAATGGAATACTACGATATTGATGTCCGGATGCTTGAGAAGAATCGAATCAAGAGCGTTCTGCGATGTCGCGTAATCCTGCTCGAACACCTGAACTTCCTCTACGAGAGTCATCCTCGGATCGGCATTGATTCCGTCTCTGCAGCCAGAGTCGCGGAGATTGTCATCTGTTGATGTCGGGAGAGTGACCATTGCAACCTTGATGCTTCCATCAGGCTTTGCGTCCGGATATCTGCGGTTGACCCATGCTTTTGCAGCATCGGCCTGAGCCTGTCCGATCTTGTACTGGTCGGCAACTGAAACTGAATCGTAGCAGTCTGTATCTCCGCCGAAGTCGAATGCGAACGAATGGACATTGACTCCATAGTTCTTCCTGATGCTCTTCAGAGTATCACGAAGCGCATCCTGATCGATTGCAATGATGATCACATCGGTGCAGCCCATCGTGGCAAGATTCTCAAGCTGGGTGATCTGAGTTGAAACATCCCAGTTTGCATCAGTCACTGTGACCTTGCAGCCTGCAGCCTCGGCCTGTCCCTTGATCATATCGGCAAGGTTCGCATAGAACTCGATTCCAAGCGAGCACCAGCACAGTCCAAGATGGCGGTCCGAATACTATCCCTTGGCTTCAGCGGCTGCTGCCGGCTGTGCCTTTTCTGAAGTTCCGTTTGCAAATGCGGCAAAAGCCAAAGCAAAAATCAGAACGATTGCAACAATTCGTCTTGTTTTCATTTCTCTCTCCTCTTCAATCGGCCAAGCCGATTTTGGTACAGTTTGCCCATCAAGCCCATCCAAGTCAAGCGTTTTTTTCTTCAATTTACATCATGGAAAAAAGATAAGTTAACACATTCTGATTCTATCTATAGAAACTCATGAGATAAGGATACGACTTCCGGATTTCATCTACCGAATAAATCCTTTCTTCGGTGAACCTCGGGACAGTGATGCAGGAAACAAGTGTGCCATCCGATGCATCTGCATCGGCATGCCGTATGCCCATGATCATTTTCCCTGGAACTTTAAGCGAAAGCCTCGCACCGTCATCATACCCAAGCCTTCTAACCTCGAAAGCGCCAGTATCAGGGTCCGCAATCCATATTTCCAGATCCGTTCCGGCATGGATGCACCAATGCTCCTCCGTCTGCTCCATCATATGGAACTGCGAGAACTGTCCCGGCCCCAGATAGTACAGAATTGCACCTGAGTCCTTGTCTGAATCCTCATTGCACATCATGAAGCTTCCACCCTCTTCGTGCGGCTTGAGTCCAAGTCCTGCTGCCAATTGATCAGCCCTCATTTCACACTCTCCCACTTTGATTGATTCTTCTCGCTTTCCTGCATCGCTTCGCACACTTCGCAGTTTCTCAGACCATCATCAAACGAAGCATACATATGCCGCTCTTCAGGTCCTCCTGATTCGATGTCAGCGTAAATCTCTCGGAACATATTCACAAACGATGAATCAAAATCACCGTCGAACCTAATCTCCTGCGTCCTTCCCTTGGTTGCAGAATGCAGCGTCCCAAGCTCATCGGTATTCCACCAAAGCGCACCCTTCGTCCCCGTGATGCACAGCTCCATGCGGTTCGACTTGCCGCATGTGATTTCGGAAAGCACCATGCTTGCCAGACCTCCGCCATTGAGCTTCATCGAAGCAATCACAGCATTCTCGCTGTCTGCGTGAAACGGCTTCCCTTCAACCGTCCCCAATGGATACTGAATCCCGTCTTTCGCTGTCCGATCAGGGAAGAAGCGTCCGAAAGTCGCGCTTGCCTCATCCACCTCGCATCCAGTGACGAACCTCATCGCATCGATCCAATGTGAACCTATTTCGGTCAATGCCAGACACTTCTCCTTGTACCGCCAGGACAGCTGGGCAGGCAGAGCATGAAACTCCTGCATGTACGAGCCGTTGACCAGCAGCACATCGCCGATATCTCCGCCAAGAATCATCTCTCGGGCTTTCTGGACTGCAGCATGGAATCTGGTGTTGAACCCTACTGCATTGACAGCCTTCTTCTCCCGAGCCAGATCTGAAAGCATCCGGCATTGCTGCGCATCAAGCCCAAGCGGCTTCTCGCATACAACATTCATCCCTGCTTCCAGCGCTTCCTTAACAATATCAAAATGGCTTGCAGGGGGCGTGCACACATGCGCAGTTCCAATGCCCATCTGCTCAAGCTTCGAGAACTCAGTTGCCCATTCTCCGATTCCATTGTCCAGGGCGAACTTCTTCGTTTTCTCAGAATCCCTGCCCATGACAGCAGAAGCATCGTACCCAAGAGCCCTGAGAGCCTGAATATGCCTGCTTCCCATCAGGCCGCATCCGATTACTGCAATTTTCTTCATGCATTGCAGTTTATAATGGTTTGGCCCTATTTGAAACAGCTTTCTGGGAAAACTTCAGATTTGAAGGCACAATTCTTGTATCATACGGAACGGAGTTGCACGCTCTTTGACGGAGTTAGCTCTATGTTTTACGGAGTTGCAAGCTCTTTGACGGAGTTAGCTCTATGTTCTACGGAGTTACACGCTCTTTTACGGAGTTCCCAATTACCAGTAATCAGCATAGCCAGCAGATACTTCATAAAATGACTGAATCATGATAAACTATGGCTAATGAAAACAATAAGCACTTCAATAAGTTCATTCGAGTCTCTGATAACAAGCAATTATCTCTATGTCGACAAGACAGAGTACCTTTACAA
>JAQUYU010000098.1:0-3636 GCA_028691695.1 Sphaerochaetaceae bacterium
CCATCGCACGAGAAGATACTGACCTCACTCGCACTTCTCGATGCACCTCAAAAACCCCCTAAAAAGAAGCCTGGAAGACCTAAGAAAGTCAAAATATAGTCTCACTCGTTGGGAAAGTATTAATTGAATCATTCATGAAGTCAGAAGTGGCCAGGAATCTGGATTCCGTCTACAACAGGATGCAGTGGGCAGGTGAGGAGTACTTGATGGAAGAACTCCTGGATAATTGCGATATTAAGAAATCAGATGAATTATTCCCTAAAGAAGTCATGTATTGGACCGGTTATATATATCGTTACTGGAGCATTTCACAAAAAGAAAGCAGCAGGAATATTCTCAATGTAGCTTCTCCTGCTACGATGAGACGCAACTACCTGATGTTTCATACAATGGATCCTGAGATGGCTATTGAGGATCTGAAAGAAATCAACCGGCAGAAGAAGAGCAAATGGCAAATCTTATAACAGGCCTTAGGATACTATGCAGCATTCTGCTTCTCTTCTTTCCAGCTTTTTCAACTGCGTTCTACGTCCTTTATCTGACAAGCGGAGTTTCTGACATGGTTGATGGCTTTGTAGCTAGAAAAACCAATTCTGAAAGTGATTTCGGCTCTAAGCTGGATACGGTTGCCGATCTGGTGTTCGTCGCCTCTTGCATGTTGATTATTCTGCCTGAAATCGAGCTGCCAGTCTGGCTTTGGATCTGGATTGGAGTCATTGCAGCAATCAAGATAATCAATATTGTTTCAGGTTATGTCTGTCGGAAGAAATTCATTGCTGAGCATACATTGGCGAATCGTATAACTGGGATTCTTCTCTTCCTGCTTCCGCTGACTTTGACTTTTATTGATCTGAGATTAAGTGCTTCGCTTGTCTGCACCGTTGCAACTTTTGCTTCAATTCAAGAGGGGCATCTGATCAGAACTGGCCGATGACCTCTAACTCTTCATTGGTTTGTTGTTTTTCTGCTGTCTTTGATTGCATCGAACCTCATTATGTTAGTTTGTTTGATATCTGATTATTCAGCACAATCATTTGAATCAAGTTTTTGAGTAGTCAGCAGCCATTCTTGACTTGGTACTGTTTTTGTCTTGAATTGAATCCAGGAAAATCGATTTTTAATTCTCCATCATCGTAAACATGTTGCATCTGCGGAAAAGACGTTGGATCTGCGGATAAAATAGAGCTATCTGCGGAAAAGATGTTGGATCTGCGGATAACATAGAGACATCTGCGGATAACATAGAGACATCTGCGGAAAACATAGAGCCCAGTGATACTTTAATTGTGAAGATTTATCGCTGTCTGGATCATTTCGAGACTTTTTAGGAGAATAATTGGACATCTTCGGTGTCCTGAAGCATTCAGCCTTTCGTTGTACTGGACAAGGCGATGCAAAACGTTGTTTCATATTCAAATGATGAGCCATGTTTCGGAGGTGAAAGCGCGTTGAAGATCGTTGTAATTGATGGACAGGGCGGCAGCATTGGAAAAGCCGTCACGGAGCAGCTTCTTAAGTTTTTTCCGGCTCCTGATGTGTTCTGCATCGGAACCAATTCGATGGCAACATCGGCGATGCTCAAAGCCGGAGCCAGGAATGCAGCAACTGGGGAGAATCCTGTGGTGGTTGCATGCAGGGATGCCGATTGCATTGTCGGCCCCATCGGAATCGCGATGGTCGATGCTATGCTTGGAGAAATCACCCCAGCAATGGCGAAGGCCGTAAATGACAGCCCTGCCGAGAAGATCCTGATTCCTGTGAACAAGTGCATCACTATTGCAGGAACAGAGGCTCTGACATTGACCCAGCATATCCAGAATGCGGTTGACCAAATCCGCCGCACCAGATAAACTTCATCTGAAACCAGAACCAAGAAGGTTCAAAAGCATGCCATGAAGGCAGACACGATGCCAGAGGTGTGCTTTGAGGGATTCAATCCTTGAAATTAGAAGTCTCTTCGCCGGATATGGCTCTGAGCCTGTGCTCAAAGACTTCTCGCTGTCTTTGGACAGAGGCACAAGGGTTATTGTATGCGGCCCGAATGGAAGCGGAAAGACGACGCTTCTCAAGTGCATACTGGGGATAATCAAGCCATTGTCTGGAACGATCAAGCTCCTTGATGGCTGCTCTATAGCATACTGCAAGCAGGATTTTCCGAAGCAGAATTTTCCGATAACCGCAAGAGAAGTAGTGGAGATGGGACTGAGTGGTCGTAATCATGATGCAGTGCAGAGTGCTATGTCTAAGACCGGGACACTTGAGCTTTCCGAGAGGCTGTTCTGGTCTTTGTCCGGAGGGGAAAGGCAAAGAGTCTCTCTTGCAAGATGCTACTGCCAGAATGCAGATCTGCTGCTTCTGGATGAGCCTTCATCGTTTCTCGATACACAGAGCAGGGATGATTTCATCTCAATGATGAAGAATATGGCAGATCCTAAGCTGTCGGTTATTGCAGTTACCCATGACGATCAGATTGTCAGTTCACTTGGCTGGAATGTTGTTCAACTTTCAAAAGGGAGAATGTGATGCAGAGAATCCTGTTTCTTCTGACGCTTAAGCCAATTGTGTATGGACTCATAGGAATGATTCTTTCCGGAATCTCATTCCCTCTTGCGGGAGTGATAATAGTGCGAAACGGCTTGATTCCGATGCGATACATGCTTATGCATGGTGTGATTCTCGGAGGGATTTTATCGATTGCACTGAAGATTCCGCTTCTGCCGGTTACAATCCTGCTGAATCTGATTCTGGTGATGATCATGGTAATGCTTGGAAGAAATCAGACAGTCGGGCTTTCGACTTCCAGCACGGCGATGATGGTCTGCACAATGGGAATCGCATCGCTTCTGAGCCATGCTTTCGATGTTCCGGCGAAGGATACCCTAGAAATTCTCTGGGGCAGCCCATTTGCCTTGACCTCATCTGACTTGATCTGCCTGCTTGTGATGTCGATTGCATTGATTATGTACGTCTGCACCTGTTTCAGACCTATTTCCATGGTGTTCTTCGACCATGACATAGCCCTATCGCGTGGCGTGAATGTCAAGCTTCATGACATGATGATGGTGATGATCACGGCATTGATTGTCTCGGTTGCGATGAAGATGGTCGGTGCGCTTCTGATTGATGCACTTGTGGTGCTTCCGGTAGTAGGTGCAAGCCGCAATGCCAAGGGGCTGAAGGACTTGTTTGTCCGTAGCTCTGTGACTGGACTGGTTCTATCGGTGTCCGGCTATTTCCTGGCATTACTCTGGAATCTGCCGGTCAGCGGGGTGCTTGCCGTGCTTGCTGTTATTGTTTATCTGGCCAATGCCTGCAGGAGGAATAGGAAATGATAAAGAAATTGATTGTGATGTGCACATTGATTGCACTTTGCGCATCGGCGTGCTTCGGACAGCCCTCAGCTGAACTGGGCAATCAGAGTACGTATGTTGCATCGACAAGCTGGGTGGCTTCTATTGCCGAACTTGCAGGAATCGATGAGGTGGTTTCAATTGCACCAGCGAACCTCAAGCATCCGCCGGAGTATGAGATCACTGCTGATGATATGGCAAGCGTGATCAAAGCTGAGCTTTTCATGTATGCAGGCTACGAGAAGATGATGAAGACCATCAAGGAAGCAGCGGAAGTGGCTCCAGA
>JAQUYU010000098.1:3736-6397 GCA_028691695.1 Sphaerochaetaceae bacterium
AGCCATTTGGGTGGAGCTGCTCTCTGGAAACCCGAAGAGGTCATCTGCTTTGCTCTTGATTGCTTCGAGAATGGAGTTGAAGCTTTCTCCCTTGGCGGCGGTGAGCCCTTTGAATATCCAGGACTGTTTGAAATAATTGATGGAATCAAGGACAAGCTGTATACAACTGTTACATCCAACGGATTGAATCTTGAGCATCAATCATTCTTCGATGACTTCGTGAAGCATCTCCCAGACAAAATTCATATCAGCATTCATTGCCCTGAGCAGCAGGATGAAGTCGATCGTGTAATCCGAATGGTCAGGAAATTGGAAGGCTATCCTGTCAAATCAGGGGTCAACATGCTTGTTTCCACAAAGAATCTTGAAGAATCCAGAAAAGTGCTTTGCCAGCTGCAGGAGGAAGGAATAGGACGGGATAGAATCATTCTCCTTCCGATGAAATACCAGTTTTCGCCAACAGCAGAACAGATGAGGGACATAGCAGGCGGGATTCCATTTCAAAGCCCATCGTGTCTGCTAGGCTGCAGGCGACCTGCCCATTACTGCTCTGTGACATGGGACAAGAAAGCCAGTCCATGCAGCTACAGTCCAAGCAAGACCGATCTGAGGGATATGTCTTTTGCCGGGCTTATGGATGCCCTGTCAAGGATTGAATTCAAGAAATGCTGACAAGCATGCTGAATGGCTGAAAGATGCGAAGGCTTCAGTTCTTGAAACTGTGGATCGGAGCTGGAATTCTTCCTCCTCGAGCTATGAATGCATCGCAGGAGAAAGGATTGACCCGCATGATCGGACAGCGTCCGAACAGACCTCCAAATTCGGCAGTATCGCCTACATCTTTCCCAACTACGGGGATGATGCGCACTGCGGTGGTTTTCTGATTGACCATGCCGATTGCCATCTCATCGGCGATGATGCCTGAGACTGTAGAAGCTGAGGTCTTGCCAGGTACGGCTACCATGTCAAGTCCTACCGAGCAGACGCATGTCATTGCTTCAAGCTTTTCGAGGGTCAGGGCGCCGCATGCTGCCGCATCAATCATCCCGTGGTCTTCGCTTACGGGGATGAAAGCACCGCTCAAGCCCCCGACAGATGATGATGCCATGATTCCGCCTTTCTTCACCTGATCGTTGAGAATCGCCAGGGCTGCAGTTGTGCCTGGTGCTCCGGCCTTCTCAAGGCCCATGCACTCAAGGATCTCTGCAATGCTATCACCCACAATAGGCGTTGGGGCAAGCGAGAGGTCCACTATTCCAAATGGAATATTCAGCAGACGGCTTGCTTCGATAGCGACTAGCTGTCCAAGACGTGTTACTTTGAAGGCTGTTTTCTTGATAGTTTCACAGAGAGTTGTGAAGTCAGCATCCTTGATTTCTTCAAGGGCAGACCTGATTACACCAGGACCGCTTACACCGACGTTGATCACAGTATCGCCCTCGGTTACCCCATGGAAGGCTCCGGCCATGAACGGGTTGTCGTCTGGTGCGTTGCAGAAAACGACAAGCTTGGAGCAGCCGAATGAATCGCGGTCCTTTGTTGCTTCGGCAATCTTCTTGATTACTTTTCCCATAAGTGCGACGGCATCCATGTTGATTCCGGTCTTTGTTGAGGCGAGGTTGACAGAGGAGCATATTCGTTCGGTTGAAGACAAGGCCTCAGGCAGTGACAGGATCAGATCCTTCTCTGCTTTTGTCATGCCTTTCGAAGGTAGGGCGGAGTAGCCTCCGATGAAGTTCACTCCGACTTTCTGGGCTGCTCTGTCCAAGGTCTTTGCGATAGTGACGAAATCCTCAGGAGTCTTGCATGCAGAGGCTCCAATCAGGGCAATCGGGGTGACGGAGATGCGCTTATTGACGATTGGAATTGCATATTCCTTTTCAATCTGGCAGCCTGCGCTTATCAGGTTCTTTGCAGTTTCAGTGATCTTTGCATAGATGTTCTCGTTGAGCTTCTGAAGGCTGTCGCTGATGCAATCGAGGAGGCTGATTCCAAGCGTGATTGTTCTTACGTCGAGGTTTTCCTTCTCGATCATCTTGTTTGTTTCAAGTACTTCGTTGAGGTTGATCATAGCCGCTGCATCTCGTTGAATATGTCTTCCATCTGAATCTTGATGATGCATCCAATGCTCTTGCCCAAGGCTTCCAGCCCGTCTGAAATCTGGAGGAAGTTCTTCTGTGATTCATTGAGATCGACTATCATCATCATGTTGAAATAACCGCCGACGATGGTCTGAGAGATGTCTAGTATGTTGATTCTGCTTTCTGAAAGGTAAGAACAGACCTTCGCAATTATTCCAATCTGGTCTTTTCCGACAACTGTGATGATGGATTTCTTCATCGTGTGACCTTCTTGCGCGCCATTCTAGCACAAACCGATATTCAGCGGCTATGAATCCAGAGGGCGAAGAATAAAGGTTTGGCCAAAAAAATAGAATCAGACAGCCCCATTTTCAGGACAATTCAGAATACCACATCGACCGCTGAGGTTGCCAACCGTATCATGCCGGTGTACAGTGTGAATTCAAGGAGGAGCAGCGATTCTGATGAACAAGACTAAAAAGGAATATTCAGCTTCCCATAGTGTTGATACTGATTGGTTCGCAGTTGACCGCAATGGGAATCTTGGCTATATGGAATCAACCTACGATGCTCCTCTTCC
>JAQUYU010000099.1 GCA_028691695.1 Sphaerochaetaceae bacterium
ATCAAGGTGTTTCTGATGTTCGTGACAATCGTTATTTTTCAGGAGTTTCATATGACGTTTTTTCCGAAGCAGTTGGAATTCTTGACAGGAGAGGAATTGATTACCTTATAAGCTATGATGGTGAATGCGGAGCGAAATCATATGGGAAGGATCTGCCATCTGATCTTCATTGCAAGAAGGTTTTATTGAATGCCGGACTTTCCAGCCAGGCCCTTCTGCTCGGTAAGAAATCTACAACATTCGAGTCTCTGTATGTGAGTGATTCCATTATGGAGAAATTGGATAAAGAAAGAAAAAAACTAGATCCCTTACTTGAGGCAATGGCATGATGGATTATCCTAAAGAGTTTCTTGATCTGCTTGATTCCGTGAAATCAAAAAGGCCGAAAACTGTAATTCTGCATATACTGAAGCACGGATTCATAACTACAGAAGAGCTCCAAAAAAACTATGGTTATAAACATGCACCAAGAGCGGCTAGGGATGTACGGGAACGCGGAATTCCTTTGATGACATTCTGGACTGAGGACTCAAGTGGAAAAAGAATTGCTGCATACAAATTCGGGGATTACTCTCATCCTTCTCACCTTCCTTCAAAGTCGTCGGACAGGACTGCATTGTCAAAAGCATTGAAAAGCATGCTGATAAAGGAACATGGTGCCAAATGCTTTCTCACTCTTGAAATAATGGATGAAAGTGAATTGCAGATTGACCATCGTATTCCTTACGAAATTGGTGGAGAACCCAAGGAGTTTGTTTCTTCTGATTTCATGCTTCTAAGTCCGTCATCAAACAGAGAAAAATCAAAAGTCTGCGAGCACTGCCCTAATTGGATAAAAAAGGATGTGAATTTCTTAAACGGTGCTTTTGGGCATACCCGGAAGATTATGATCATATAGCAGGAAATACAGGAAAAGCGGTTGTGATTGTTTTTTCTAAGGACGATATGCCTGATTACGAGAAGTTAGTCAGCAGAGCTGGAAGCAAAAGCATCCAGGACCAAATAAAAGAGATACTCCATTTGCATTTGCAATGAACTTATTACTGTGAGATGGCTCATCCTTGTTAACGCAAATTGTCTCCATCACTGAAGTGGCAATCGAAAAACCCGAACTGCAAATTATCACTGGTTTTGCTGAAAAACGTTGATGTCAGGTTGTTTCTGGTTTACATTTACAGCATGAGCGATGAAATCAAGAAGTATATAGAAATTCCTGCTGGAATAGGTGAGATGCGGTCTAAGCTATACGTACTGAGCAATCAATGCGCAAAGTATGACGGCTTTTCGTCAATTCCGTCTTTCGACAGCAGCCTGCATCCTTATTCAGATATCCCATTTGCTTATGTCTATATGCGTGACGGGGTTCCTATCGGAGTTCTTGTCTGCATATTCAAGGCTTGTGAGAGATGTGAGATTCAATCAGTGGTTCTTCCGCGCTTCAGGATGCAGGGTTTTTTCAATTCGCTTGTCATGGAAGCTTTCAAGGTCCTTTCTGGTTTCGGATTCCGGAAGTTCTGGTTCAGAATTCCAAAGGAAAGCATTTCGGGAGAGAGAGTCCTTGCCCGTTATTCAGGCTCTCGAACATGCGAACGCACGGTTCTTTCAATCAGATCTGATTTATATGTTTTCGAGAACACTATTCCAGAAGGCTTCTCTGTCTTCTGGCCTGATGAAGATGATGCAGCTGAAGTCCAGGATCTGATCTCAAGGTGCATGGAACCGGTATCGCATTCTCTTGCCCAGAGGCTGATTTCAGCTGATTTGACAAACAGGTGCATCCGCCATGATCAGACAGGACGGCTTGCAGGATTCTCTTCCTCGTCCGACGGTACGGTGCTCGTCATCTGCACCGATCCTGAATTCCGAAGGCAAGGGGTAGGGACAGCCCTGATGGGCGAAGTCTCTGAATCAAATTTCGAGTGTCCTGATATTCCGCTTGAAGCTGAAGTCGATCAGACCGATATCATGGCAAGAAGATTCTTCCGTTCTTTGGATTTCAAGGTGTGCGGGGTCAGCAGATTATGTCCAGTGGATTACGCGGGCTAGCTTCGGAATTGCAACCCATGGCGTTTAGCGTTGTTGACTAAAATCCTGCATGGTGTTATTTTGATAAAGCCTCTTTATCCATCCTGTGATGGATCAATGTAAAATGTCCGCAAGGAGGAACCATGAGAAATTATGAGTTCACGGCCATCTTCTATTCTGATGAAGAAAAGGCCACAAATGGCACGGATTTCGTGCTGAAGAAGTTTGAGGAAGCAGGTGTCCAGGTCACCAATAAGGAAGACATGGGTGTCAAGCAGCTTGCTTACGTCATCAAGAAAGAAGACAAAGGCCATTACTGGTACTATGAGATCCAGGCTGATCCGTCGAAAATCAAAGGCATGACCAATGATTTCCTGCTTTCAGGTCTCTTTCTCAAGTTTTTGTTCGTAGCGAAATAGGAATCCGGAAGCTAGTAACTTTCGGAAGGAGTAATTATGGCAACTGACATCAATATGGTAGTTCTGGTCGGCAGACTCACTCGTGAGAGCGAGCTCAGATACACGAATGCAGGGACTGCGGTTTCACGCTTCTCGCTTGCCGTCAACCGTAGGAAGAGGACGGGTGACAAGTGGGAGGATGAGGTGAGCTTCATTGACTGCGTGCTCTGGGGAAAACAGGCCGAAAGTCTCAATCCATACCTTGAGAAAGGTAAGCAGATCTGCGTATCCGGCGAGCTCAGACAGAATCGCTGGGAGCAGGATGGACAGAGCAGGAGCAAGATTGAAGTTGTTGTCAATAATATCGAGTTGGTCGGATCAGCATCATCCGGTCCAGCCGCTGGTGGAAACAGCAATGGGCCTTCCCGGAGTTCGGGCGGGTACCAGAACAGCAATCAGCAGCAGAGACAGCAGCAGGCACCAGCAGCACAGGGAGCTCAGGCTTCCAAGCAGGGTGCTCCTGACTTCTCAGGGCCTGAGGAATTCGACGATTCGGATATTCCATTTTAATTAGGAGATTATCATGCGTGATGAAAAATACGGTGCCTCCAAGGACGAAGGCACAGGATACAGGGACTTCAAGGGCAAGAAAGACGGCGGAATGAAGAAGCTCAGCTTCAGGAAGAAGATCTGCAAGTGGTGTACCCAGAAGGCCGAGCCGGATTACAAGAATCCGGAAGCGCTCAGAAGATGCATCACCGAGAGGGGAAGAATCCTTCCGGCGAGAATCACAGGAAACTGCGCAAAGCATCAGAGAGCTGTCACCGAGGAGATCAAGAAGGCCAGAGTGCTTGCTTATCTTCCGTTTGACAAGCAGTAAGACGAATCACTCCGATGGATCAGCTGCCTGAGGGAAGTGGAGCCCCGGCTCAGAAGGTTTCAAACGGAAGCCTTGCTGTGCTTGCTGTTGCCAGTGTCATCCTTTCGAGGATACCGATTGGCAACTTCTTCTTCACCATACCGCTTGTAATGGTCTGCAGCCAGCTTGGAAAGGCTTCAAAGGCTTTCCTGTGCTATGTCGCAGTAATTGCAGTTTCCTCCGCCATGTTCGCATTCGATGCGTATGACAGGACTTCAGGTTCTTTTTCTGTCGGGTTATTTGTTTTTTCCATATTCATTCCTGTGGCGCTGGGGTTTGCCAGCGCTGTCTGGAGCTGCACTGGGTATTCCAGGTTGGGTTACAAGGTGCGGTATCTGGCAAGCGGTGCATTTGCAGCTGCGGCTTCGGTTGCAGTTCTGCTTCTGGTGACGTTCGGGAATAAGATCACTGAAGATCTGAGGCAGACGCTTACGCTGAGCTATAATGCACTTTTCTCAAGCAGCATCGGGCTTACGGCGGATGATTTCCTTAGGTATTCGCTGCTTCTTTTCCAGTATGCGCTTGTTCCGCTTTCGCTTGTCATCCTGGGTGTTTCGATTGTTATGGGTGAATCTTCGGTTCACAAGAACGATCATGAATGGCAGGACAGAGTAGGGAGATGGAGCATTCCGAACGATTTCGTCTGGGTGCTGCTTGCCAGTTTCTTCGCTGCAATAATCAGCGGGTTCCTGGATTTCCCTAAGGCTTTGAATGTGGTATTATGGAACTTGGCTCTCGTGTCCTGCGTGGTCTACGGGATCCAGGGCTTCGCGATTCTTGTATTCAATGCAAGGAAGAAGGCTTCGCTCTTCACTGTCCATCGCATGACGGTATATATCGTCATCATGGCTGTGATCCCCGGGCTCAACATAGCGGCTTTCGCCGGTCTTCCTCTGCTTGGAGTGCTGGAAACGTGGATTGTTTTGAGAAAACCTAATAAGGAGAATTCATATGAAGATCATTTTGAATCGTGATGTACCTAACCTCGGAGAAGAGGGAGATGTCTGTGTGGTAAAGGATGGTTACGCTCGCAACTATCTCATCCCCACTGGTGCTGCGGTACTGTACAACAAGACGAGCGTCGCAGTCTTCAAGAGCAGAGCTGCTGCTATCGAGAAGAGAAAGGAAGTCAAGAGGACCGAGAGCGCATCGCTTAAGGAGAAGCTTGACAATCTTACTCTCGAGCTTGTCGTTTCTGCTGGCGATACCGGAAAGCTTTTCGGTTCCGTCACTTCTTCGATGATTCAGGATGCCATTGCAAAGCAGGGCATCGAGATCGAGAAGAAGAGAATCGAGGTTGCTACCCATGCAATCAAGGATGTCGGAAACTACACCGTCAGAGTCCACCTCTATGAGAACGAGTTCTCGATCGTGAAAATCGTGATCAAGAGCGAAGCTGAGGTGAAGAAGGCTGAAGCTGAGGCTGCAAAGGCCAAGGCTGCTGAAGAGAAGAAAGTTGCAGAAGAGGCCAAGAAGGCCGCTGAAGCTGCTGCAAAGGCTGCCGCTGCTGAGGCTGCTGAGGCTGCTGCCGCCGCCCCTGCACCTGCACCTGCTGCTGAAGAAGCCGCACCAGCCGAAGAGGCTCCTGCTGCACCAGCTGAAGAAGAGAAATAGTTTTTCGCTTTATTCCAGACTCAGGTGCTTGATGCATCTGGGTCTGTTTTTTTTCCAGAGGTTGTCCTATGGCGATTTCCAATCAGGTTCCTCCGCAGAATATCGATGCGGAAAGGGCTGTTATCGGTGCCATGCTGCAGAGCAAGCAGGCGTTTGAGGATATCAACGGTCTTCTGACCAAGGATGATTTCTACAAGACTGCCCATAGCGTGCTCTATCAGAGCATCCTTGATTTCAAGCAGGACAACCCAGGGCAGGAAATCGATATAATCACGATAGTGGATTATCTGCGCAACCATGATACCCTTGATATCTGCGGGGGCATGGCTTACATCGCAGGTCTGACTTCAAATGTTCCGACTACTACCAATGCCCGTTATTATGCGAAGATCGTAAAGGATTACTCGATCAGACGGCAGATGCTGGATATCTCAAGCAGGATAAAGGACAGTGCATACGATGAGAGCTCGGTCCTTACCAATGCCCTTGATGATTTCGAGCGGCAGTTCAGCGATATCAGCAATCTTTCTGGCATCAAGTCGTATGTTCCCGCCAAGACTCTTATAATGCAGTCCGTGCAAAGCCTTGAAGAAAGGCGCAAGACCGGTGTCATTGATGGCATACAGTCCGGCTACAAGGGGCTTGATCAGATCATCGGCGGATTCAAGAACTCAGAATTCATCATCATCGCTGCCCGTCCGTCTGTTGGAAAGACTGCATTCGCGCTTTCCATTGCCGGCAACATTGCCATCAGGCAGCAGAAGAGGGTGGGCTTCTTCTCTCTTGAGATGAGCGGTTCTTCGCTTGCCGACAGAATGCTTTCGGCAGAAAGCAATGTGAGCTTTTCCTACATTCGCAACGGAAAGATTCCGACCAACGATGCCGACCGTGTGTTCAAGTCCGCAGAGAAGCTCTATGAAATGGATACGATGTGGATTCAGGATACTCCTAACATGAAGCTCTATGATCTTCGCTCCCAGGCGAGGAAGATGGTTCATGAAAACGGGGTCCAGATCATCTTCATTGACTATATCGGTCTTATTGATCCGGACATGAAGGGTGATGTGCCGCGCTTCGAGCAGGTGGGAATGGTTTCCCGTTCGCTCAAGCAGCTTGCACGTGAGCTTGAGATTCCTGTAGTGGTTCTCTGCCAGGTGGGGCGAGAAGGCGAGAAGATGGAGCCTACTCTTGCAAATCTCCGCGACTCAGGTTCTATCGAGCAGGATGCAGACCTTGTGATTATCCTTCACAAGGAGCGCAGGTACGAGAACATTGGTTCTTCTCCTGATGATCCTG
>JAQUYU010000100.1 GCA_028691695.1 Sphaerochaetaceae bacterium
ACAGGCTTGTTCTGAACGCTTTCATATTCCTGAACTGCGCTCTGGATGTAGCTTCCGTCAATCGACGGCTCATCATAGATAACGCAGAGGCTCACAAGCTCATCAATATTGTATTCGTCCTTGACGAAATACCCTGTAAGAGTTGTGCCTTCAGGAAGGAAATCCGGCTGGGCAAACGACCCATCGTCGTTGTACAGCTCATCCGGATGCTCGTTGAAGTAGGTTACAGCCTTCTTGGTGGCAGTGCTGTCAACCAGCTGGAACCTTAGCGATCCCTTTCCTCTGAGGAAGGAATTGACCCTCTCAGGGTCTGCTTCGCCAGAAACCTCAATCAGAATCTGGTCAGAACCCTGGCGTCTGATCTCCGGTTCGGTGACGCCGAACTGGTCAATCCTGCTCTTGAGAACCTGAATATCCTGATCGATTGCTTCTGAAAGCTCAGTCTCAGATGGAGCATGTCCAAGTCTCGCTTCAAGCGAAGATGCATCGGTATCAAGAAGAATTGAAAGCCCGCCTTTGAGATCCAGCCCAAGCTGAAGCGCATTCTGGCTCGCTTGCTTATACTTCATGTATCGTGTTCTGTATTCGTCCTCGATTGCATCGAAGATCTTCTGCTCGGACACTTTTGAAAGCAACTTTCCAACAGTCAGGCTCTTCTTCTGCTTTCCGGACAAGTTAGGAACAATGTCCAGAAGGTATGAATACTTTTCATCCAGCAATTGATCAGAAGGTGCAGCCTTCAGCTCCTTGAGGCCTACAGAGGCCTGCCCTCTTGCATAATCCCTGATCTGGCTGTTGGAACCCAAGGCAAGCTCCCTGTCTGATGGAGACACGAAGCCATACCACTGGATTGTAGGATAAAGAAACCAGAGACAGATAGCAATGACAACTGCAACTATTGCAATTCTTCCTGCGACTTTCATCGAAGCTATTTGCTTTCCTTTGCGGCAGGCTCTTCCTTCTTGAGAACTACTGGTTCTTCCTTGGCAGGAGCTTCAACCTTCTCGACGACATCGGCCTTCTTCTCAGGCTTCTTGTCCAGAATGCTGGAAATAGCATTCTTGCTGAACTCAATCCTTGTATTGTCATCGACTTTGACGATAACGGTGCTGTCCTTGACAACTGCAATTGTTCCACGGATTCCGCCGATGGTAACGATCTTGTCACCTTTCTTCATTGCAGCAAGCATGTTCTTGGCTTCCTTGTCCTTCTTCTTCTGCGGCCTGATGATCAGGAAATAGAAGATGAGGATGATTACAGCGAATGTAACCAAGGTGGAAATGAGGCTGCCTGAAGACGAAGTGCCCGAAGCAGCGGCTGCTGTTGTGCCTGTAGTAGTTGAACCCATGGCAAGTATGTTTGCGTACATGTATGACCTCTCTCAACGAAAATTCTAACAAAGAATACACAATTGTCCTCAATAAATCAAGGAAAGTCCACGACTACACATTAAATACAGCTCCAGATAGCGCAATCTAAACATCATGCAATTACTTGCTTCAGAATACTGGAGGATTCCCGAAAAGCTGCATCTTGAACCAATCGCAATCCGATTCCGAATCCTGATTGCCCTCCAAATACAGAAAAACCCGGGCAGAATTGACTGTCCGGGTTCATTTCATGGAATGGAAATCAGTTACTTGCCGATCTTCACTTCGATCTTCTTAGGCTGCTCGACAGGGAGTTTAGGAAGAGCTACTTTCAGAACTCCATTCTCTAAATCAGCGGAGATGTGATCCTCATCGACACCTTCAGGAAGAGTGAAGCTCCTCTCGAAAGACCTATAGCAGCGCTCGCGGACAAGATACTTCTTATCCTCGTTTTCGTGACTCTCCTTCTCAGAAGAAATCGTCAGGACATGTTTCTGAACGTTGATCTTCACATCATCCTGAGTGTATCCAGGAAGCTCGGCTTCCAAGGTGTACTGCTTGTCGTTCTCATGGACATCGACAGAAGGAATCCGGCAGCTAGTGCCCCAATCACCAAAGAAATCATTGAACAGACCATCAAATCCGTCCGATACATGATTGTTGTTGTTTCTTGTTACCATATACTTCATATTCGTGCCTCCGAAATATTGTATTCAATGTTGCAAGTCTTTTGGCTTACATGAATACTATATGCACAAGCCGTGCCAATTTTCTATCAGATGCACTAATTATTTGATATATAATGCTTTATATGCCAAGCCCTAATACCTCGCCATCCTCAACGAAAATGCCTTTCCGGGTCAAACTGACACAGTGCTTTCCTCTGCCATGCCATGCTGTATCAAAATGACACAACTTGCGGAGAACTCCATGAAAAAACGGACAATCAATGCTTGAAGCACCTGTAATTCTGCACTACACTCTTCTCATGAAACTTTTCTCAGAGATAACAGGATCTGGCATGCCACTTCTGCTGCTTCACGGAAACGGTGAGGATCACACCATATTCAATGAATCGGCCAGGATTCTGTCCGAGCATTTCACAGTCTACGCAATAGACAGCCGAGGTCACGGCAAGAGCCCGGCCGAAAGCGTCTTCCATTACTCTGACATGGCCGAAGACATCATTGAGCTCATACATGACCACGCTTTGGTCAAACCATATATCTACGGCTTCTCAGATGGCGGCATCATCGCTCTTCTTGCAGCCATGGCAGAACCTGATCTTCCGAAGGCGATAGCCGTCTCTGGAGCAAACCTAAGCCCCTCGGGACTTGGATTCGGATCCCGTCTTGCGATGAAGCTCCAGTACCTGTTCACACGTAATCCCCTTCTTAAGCTGATGCTCTGCGAGCCCCATATAACACCAGAAATGTTGTCTAGAATCCAGGTTCCGACCCTTGTTCTTGCAGGGGAGCATGATCTGATCAGAGAGAAAGAGACGAGGATGATAGCCTCTTCAATCAAGGACAGCGAGCTGATGATCATTCCAAACGAGGATCACAGCAGCTACATAGTCCACAGCACAAAGATAGCAAACATCCTCATCGGCAATTGGTGCCGAGGAAAAGGAGAACAGGATGATTGAGATAAAGAAGAATCTGATTCCTTCTTCAGAGCAGCTCTGCCCGCTTTACTCAGGCAGCGTGCCATCACCAGAAGCCATGCGCAGCAGTGCAATCTACACCGCCTTCGATGGTTCCAGGCTTGCGGGAATTCTCAGAGCAGTCGGAGACCACTCCGAGATAATGTACATCCAGGATCTGCTGATCCTTCCAGAATATCAGCACAAAGGCCTCGGACGCCAGATGCTGTCGGCTTTCATGCGTGACGCTCAAAGCGTTAAGCAGATAGTGCTTCTCACCGACAATGATGAGGAAACAATTGAGTTCTACCGCAGCTCAGGCTTTGCTCCAGCAGAGGAACGCTACCTTGCAGCCTTGATCAGAGTCAATTGATAGTAACAGTCACGTAAGACCCGACTGCAGGGAATGTGAAATCCTTAGTGTATATTGTTGTAGATTCACCCTTCTTATACCTCAAAGTGCAGTCAATGCCTACAAAAGAGCTTATCTTTGACAAAGAATAAGTCGCTCCATCAGCGAAAGTTCTTCCATCGCCGGCAAATGAGTCAGTGTGTTTAATTTCATTTTTGGTATACGTCATATCCCATAAGGTAATCGATCCGCCAGTGCTGTTTACAATCTGGGCGCAAGTCTGATTCGGTCCAAATGTGCAGCTTGGATTGCTCACAGTAAGCGATACGTTATCCTGATGCTCATATACAAAATCTCCGTATGCAGTGAAATCCATAGCAGAATAAGTATCAGAAATCTTCACAGTTATTGACGAATTTGCTGGAATTGTCACTTTCACAGAACTCTCAAGAAAATACGAAACTGTAATTGGCGCACCTGTGTTGTTTATCAGTTTCACATTGCGATCTTTGTTACCATCAATAACACAACTGCAAAGCATTGGCAAAATCATTATTGCTGAAACCAGCATGATTAATGTTCGTCTTTTCATAATATGCTGCCAATACGAAGACCACTTCAGACACCTGCTTTACCACGGCACTTCAGCCTGCAAATCAGAGCGTATCGATTGATAGTTTCTTGCCTGTGAACTTCACAACAAGTGAAAATTCTGCAGCCCTTGCCCTTCCCACTTGGCTTTCAAATAAGAATTTAGCCAAAGACACAGAGACCATAGCAATAGATGCAACATACTTGACTTTCAACCTTGCTGCAAGCAGCAGCATTGTATGCGGAACGAACTTATTCTTCAACTCCGAATCACTGAACGGTAGTATCACGCTGCAAGCCAATGCAGGAGATGATGCTGAAGCGGGGAAAAAGATTATCAAAGCCCAAGCAAACGATTCAGTTTATGAACTGTTCTGTTTTGCAGATGTCAGCGATACACGTTCCATCACGACAATCAAATTTACCAAGGGAACTGGCAATACATGCGATGTTGAAATCAGTTCTTGGGAAGTACCTGATGAAAATGCAGCTACAAAGCATGTTGATCCTACCGGATCTACTTATCGACTTCATGATGTAAGCATCAGCGATAGACCTTGATGCAATGAAAATCTGGCAGTGATAGCAAGCTGCCATTTTTTGTATCGAGAAACCAAAGTCAGACAATATGCCTTCTGCACTCTGAAAAAGCTTCATCCATGCTGTCTATAGCACTTGGGCTGATTGAATTCTGTTCAGCATCCTTGCGCCAATTCGAACCAACCGTATCCAGAATCATCCGTGAAATCTCTTTGGCCTGGTTCTGCCCAATTCCGAAATAGCCTGCATTTTCTGATAGCAAGATCCACATCAATAGACACATTCAAAGATAGGGAATCCCCATAAGGAACAGGATTCACATCAAACATCGGAGAAAGACGCCATCCGCCCGTACCCCATATGAATCCATGGTTCCTAAGATGATCATCGGTGTTTGAAACAGCCATGCTGAAGACAATCCGTTTCCAGAGTTCTTTCAGATCAGAATCAGGACATGAACCATATGATTTTATGAAAGAAGCCAGATCAAGATATCCTACCTTCGAATCCCCATCAGTTGCTCCAAGCAATGTCATGGCAGAAAGAAACAGCAAACGCTGGTTTCCATTTCTGTCAATACGTTGAACCAGAAGACGAAAAAGTCTCAAGCCGTGCCTCCGGAACATTCAAACCGCACCGGAGGGCAAGATCATTTGCAGTTTTCTCCCAAGCCCCGCAATTGGTGATATCGTTTCGCGACGGGAATTTGGCAATCCAAAGCTGTCCTAGCTCATCAGTGACGGAAGCTTTCGGTCTCGCCCCACCAAGAGCAACAAGCATATCAAGCCATTTCTCAGGTTCGGAATCATTGAAGCATTCTCAAGCTTTCGCAGTGTTGTCCATGGCGGAGAAGACAGTTCTTCGTCGGAAGAAAGAAATGGACCTTAGGAGCAAGCTTGAATCGCAAAGCGCCCATACGAGCGAAATCATGAACGCCAAGAAGAAAATCAGATTCCCCGCTTTCATCCCCTGATATTCTCTCGGCGCTGCATCAGCATTCTTCCCCAGCGATCAGGACAAGAATCTTCAAACAAGCCGAACAAGGCCTTTTCTGATGGAACAAACTGTCTTCCCTGATAGAAAGAAATATCCGGATCCAGCATGAAAATATGATTGCCCATATCAGAAAGCCACTCTGAATCATACTCGAAAGAAAACAGTTCTTTTCCACGAGCATAGGAAACATACAGCCTGCCAAGCAATTTTGGTGATGCAGTCCAGTTCTCATAAACAAAGATAGTCTTCTCATTCAGAGCCATAGCAATCAATCCTTTTCTCTTCTGCCAGTCGGCAAGCCCAGATCTTGAAGCGTGCGGCCGAGCTTGTCGTCTCCGGCAACTTTAAGAAGATCCCGATCCATATTATCAATTCCATGGAGAACAGCAGCATAAATTCCGATTGCCACAGATGGGGAACCTTTCTCCACTGCCCATACACTTGCGCGGCTTACTCCGGCACGTTCTGCAACAAGATCCACAGATATTCTTCTTCGCAGTCTGGCAAGCTTGATCTGGTTTCCCATATCCTGAAGAATTCTGGAAGACTGAGGCATAAGAACAACAGTTTTTCTACCCATAGCAAATCCTCTATAACAGTTATAATTATAGACTAATATTTATTAATGTTATGTAACAGTTTCCGTGTTACTGTTCACACCTTAGCCAGTAGAATTCGGAATTCCAATCATTTTTTGCTTTTTTGTGGATTCTAGGTCGTTTTCAGGACGTCTAGGCCGTAG
>JAQUYU010000101.1 GCA_028691695.1 Sphaerochaetaceae bacterium
GAGACCAGAGATGAGGGTTTGCTATCTGGATCTTTACAGGATGGTTTGCTATTGCCTTGATGATCGATCCATCAAGTTCAATAGATAATTGTTCATCAAGTTCGGAAAAGGCTGTTATCTCAACGGAGCTGAGATCTTCGCCGGGATTGATCCATACAGATTGAATAAAGGAGAATGGAACCGCCTCTAGCCATACTGACTGCCAAATCCCGCTCTGTTCATGATACCAGATTCCCTTGGGATTGAGGGACTGCTTCCCATAGCCGAATCCTGTGCTGTCAAGCATGTCGGTGACTTCAACGCGGATCCTCACAGTTTCATCCGCTGTGATAAATTGGGAAATTTCTCCAGAGAATGGAAGATAGCCCCCCTCATGAGAGAAAGCAAAGTGACCATTGATGAATACTTCGCAGCATTGATCGACTGCAATGAAATTAAGGATTATCCTTTTGCCGTTGAAAGAATCAGGAATTGAGAATTCCTTAGTGTAGACGGAGTGCTTTATCTGTTCCTCCTGGACTGGAAATCCAGAAAGAACCGTTTCAGGTGAAAATGGGACTATTATTGATCCTGCGGCATGCTCAGTCTCAAGGTGCCATTCCCCGTCGAGCAGGAAGCAGCTGTCCCTTTGAAACTGAGGACGCGGATAGAGCATTTTAGAATTCGACCTTCTGTATGTCGAGAACTGTGAAATCGAACTTCACATCGTTGAGCTCGAATTCCATCTGGTCGCCTTTCTGGTGATTGTAAAGCATTCTGCAGAGCGGAGCCTTGAAGTTCAGGATTCCCTTGCTAGGATCGGATTCCCACTGTCCCATGACGGTGTATTCGGAATTCTTTCCAGTAAGGTTGTCCTTGAGTGTAACCTTGGTTCCGAATGAGATCCTTGATGGATCGACCTGATCGGGAAGCACGACTCTTGCTTCGCTGATTTCCTTTGAAAGCTTTCCCTTGAGGAAAGTGAGGTTTTTCTGCTTGTCCTTTCCATACTGGTATTCGGCATTCTCTCGCAGATCGCCAAGCTCTCTTGCGATTCCGATTTCCTTTGCATTTTCAGGAATCTCAACATCGGTGATGTGCTTGAGTTCGGCAAGCTTTGCATCAAGGGATGCCTGAGTGCAGAGAAGCGAAGTCGGGATGATGCTTGAAGTATCGATCGGTTCTTCTTTCTTCTCGCCGAGGATCGATTCATAATCGGAGAATTTCTCTGTGATGTAGTTGCGGACAGTGCTCTTCTTTCCTGCGTCAAGGTATTCGCTTGAAGAAATGAGGGAGTAGATCTTTCTTGCAGAATCTTCGTCTGCTGAAGAAAGGAAGTTCTCGATTCCTCTGTCATCGAAGATGGTCTGGACGAGAGCCTGCTGGACTCTTCTGTAACGCTGGACATCATTCTTGTTATTGATGCAAAGCAGAACGAAATTCAGCAGCTGTATTTCTGAAATCAGCAGTTTCTCCTGTGTGATTCCTGCCTTTTCCCAATCCTTTGCCTTCAGGTTCTTGATCAGATAAAGCAGAACTTCTGGCTTTTCCTTGTAGCTATCAACAGCTTCCTGGACAATTGAAAGATAGACCTTCTTCTGCTTGTTCTGAAGCAGTTCTTCCAGAATCTTGTTGTTGAGGAAATAAGGGAACAGCTCTTTCACGATTGATGGCCAGTTCTTGGCATCTGCGGAAATAAGCTCTTCAATGAAGGAACGCTTGATTTCACTGTCGTCAATCTGGATGAAGACTCCTTTCACGTCGGTCTTGATGATGTCATAGTAATTCTGGAAAGATCCATCGATCTGGATGAAGTTGTAGTTCTTCCTGGTCTTGAGATCGTTGAGGAAAAGCCATGAGGAAAGGTTCTCGACATTCGAGTTTACGATCCTGGCCTTCTGCTCGAAGAACTGAATCATCTTTGCAAAAGCCTCGTCTTCAACATCTCCTTTATTTGCAATGAAATCACGGATGCTGCGGATCTTGGCAAAGAAAGACTTCTCCGCCCTGAACATATTGAGTTTCTTTTCCTCGAATGTGCATGGGGTTTCCCTGAAAACATAGCTTTCAATATCGTTTTCTGAGAATCCGAAACTTGGATTGCTCATCAGCTCTTTCTTCGCCTTTGCGTACCATGGCGCCCATTCCTTCTGGCTAAGGATCGATGGCACTACCTCGGCTTTCATTTCCTTGAAAGTCGCACTTCCATTGTTGGATGAAATAAGGGTCTGAAGAGCCCAGACAACATCAGACTGGAATCTGTTCTTGAGCTTGTCATGGTCTACAACAGCCTTGAGTACCCAGATATGGGTCTTGGGGAGCACTTTAAGTGAAGAATAGGCCATCGAGCATGACATTGTGTGCCGACCGATCTGAGTGAAGATTATATCCATTGTGTCTTCGTCGATCTTGATGATCCTTCCGATCTGCCATGTTTTGTGGAATACGAATGATCCTTCTACGAAATGGATTTCGGTTTCGAACTGGTCAATGCTTGTCTCCACGACTTCTGGAATCACATTTGCAAGGCCGGTGGACTTTATGCAGGATTCAAGGCGAGGATTGTCCTTGTACTTCTCTCTGTATTTTGCGAGAAGCTTGTCGATGTTCTGGTGGATGAATGTAGAGTAGTGGATGATCTTCTTCAGAACATCAATCTGCTGGTCGATGTTAAGGAAATTCCTATCGAGAAGGTCATTGAGGAAGGATACTCCTCTGTTGGCCGAAAGAGCCTGGGCATAGCGCTCTGCCTGCTTGATGAGATACTCAGGATTGTCCTTGCGAAGAGACACGATCTTGTCCCATAGCTCCTTGAGGGCCATGTAATCCTGGTTCTTGAGAAGTCTCTGCGCGTCTCTCTGATAGTAGTTCATTGCAGTCTGAAGATCACCTGCCTGCTCATAGTGCTCGGCAAGCTTCTTCAGGATCTCGGTCTCTTCATAGTCGGTGCGGACCAGTCGTTCCCAGATTGCAATCTTCTCATCAGTTTTTCCGACTGATTCATAATAATCTGCAAGGACTCTGAGGGCATAGTCGTTCTCGGAGTAGTTGAGCATGAGCTTTGCAAGGAACTCGACTGAATCGTATTTGTGAGCCTCTACTGCGCTTTCCAGGACTTCAAGAAGGTATCTGTCATCGGATGGATGCTTGCCTGTAATGGTTGCAAGTATCCTTGCAGGGATCGAAGCCTTGTTGCGTGAAAGCTCATCTTCGCAGAGCTGCCTGAAATCGGCTTTGTCTTCAGATGTTTCCAGATTGCTGGCAATCTGGGCAATGCGGGAGAAATCATCCAAGCTGAAGGAAGAAACACTGGTTCTTTCCCATTCTTCCGGTGCAATTAGCTCTTTTACTTCTGAAATGTTCATTTTTTCTCCTAAAATAAAACCGGGCGTCCCTTCCTGGGTCGCTCGGAAATAACGTTCTTTTCTAATAGCATCATAACATAAAAGTATTTATTAAGCAATTGATTTCTGGTATAACTAAGTCATGGATAAAGTAATAATCTCACCTTCAATAATGACGGCGGATTTCCTAAACCTGGGGCAGGAAATCAAGAAAGTCGAAGACAGCAAGGCCCCTTGGCTTCATCTTGACGTGATGGATGGAACGTTCGTTCCCAATATTTCATTCGGTCCTAAGGTGATTTCGGATATACGCAGGGGCTGTTCCCTTTTCCTTGATGTTCACCTTATGGTTGAAAAGCCGGATCATCTGATCAAGGCATTTGCAGAAGCTGGATCGGACAGCTTGACGGTACACATTGAGGCTGGCCCTGATATAGTGGGCACTCTCAAGCTCATCAAGAGCTTTGGAATCCAGTGCGGAGTGAGCATAAAGCCTGCAACTCCAGTTTCTGATATCGAACCGCTGCTTGACCTGGTGGATCAGGTGCTGGTAATGAGCGTTGAGCCAGGTTTCGGAGGCCAGTCGTTCATGCCTGCATCCATTGACAAGGTACGTGAGCTTGCCAGCCTCAAGAGAGGCCGCAGCTATATCATCAGCATTGATGGTGGAATCGGGCTTGCCAATATCGATGTCCTGAAACAGGCAGGAGTCGATGCAGTCGTGACTGGTTCCTCTTTCTTCAACAGCGATGACAGGTCTGCTTTCGTGAACAGGATGTCCAGCAGATGAAGGCGGTTGTTCAGAGAGTTCGCAATGCTTCGGTCTCAGTCGATGGTACAGTAACCGGCAGCATCGAAGCCGGACTTCTTGTTTATCTTGGGGTTCAGCAGGGTGATGAGCAGAAGGACCTTGATCATCTGGTTCAGAAGATTCCTCGGCTGCGGATATTCCGCGACAGCGAGGAAAAGATGAATCTGAGCGTGATTGATGCAAAAGGCTCGATGCTCATAGTTTCCCAGTTCACTCTCTGTGCCGATCTTTCAAAAGGCAACAGGCCGTCTTTCAATCCGGCAGCGGATCCTGAGACGGCACAGAAGATGTATGAGCTGTTTATTTCAAGAATCCGAGAACTTGGAATTCCGGTTGCTTCGGGGATCTTCGGTGCGCATATGCACGTCGTTTATGAGAATGACGGGCCGGTTACGATTATTTATGACACAAAAAATGCGAAAAATGCATGATTTTCTGAAATTGGTTCAAACTCTGTAAGGAAATCTCAACAAAAACGAAAAAAAAGCTGTTATATAGGGTATAACTAAATTATAGGAGTTGGAAATGGCAAAAGCTAAGGAAAAAACAGATGAAGTTCTCGATCAGAAGAAGCTTGCGCTCGAAGCTGCCAGAGCTCAGATTGACAAGCAGTTCGGTAAAGGGTCTCTTATGAGGCTTGGCGACAATGCGGCCGTAGAGAACATCGAATGCATTCCATCCGGATCGATTCTGCTTGACGAAGCTCTAGGGATTGGCGGATACCCACGTGGAAGAATCATTGAGATCTATGGTCCTGAGTCTTCTGGAAAGACAACGCTGGCTCTCCATGCAATTGCGGAGACCCAGAAGGCGGGAGGCATTGCTGCTTTCATCGATGCCGAGCATGCGCTTGATCCGTCTTATGCAAAGAAGCTTGGGGTAAACACTGATGACCTCTGGATAAGCCAGCCTGATAATGGCGAACAGGCGCTTGAAGTTGCAGAATCCCTTGTCCGCAGCGGTGCTGTAGATATGATAGTCGTCGATTCAGTAGCTGCTCTTACACCACAGGCGGAAATTGAAGGAGACATGGGAGACAGCCACATGGGTCTTCAGGCTCGCCTGATGAGCCAGGCGCTTCGCAAGCTTACTGGAATCCTTGCCAAGAGCAAGACCACGATCATCTTCATCAACCAGATCAGAATGAAGATCGGTGTCATGTTCGGCAATCCTGAAACCACCACAGGCGGAAATGCCTTGAAGTTCTATTCTTCAGTCCGCCTTGAAGTGAGACGCATAGAGTCCATTTCCCGCGGTGCAGATGATATTATCGGCAATAGGGTGAGAATCAAGGTCGTCAAGAACAAGGTTGCGCCGCCATTCAAGAAGGTTGAGCTTGATATGCTTTTCGATGAAGGAATAAGCTATACCGGCAGCATCCTTGATGCAGCTCTAAAGTACAACCTCATAGAGAAGAGCGGAAGCTGGTTCTCATACAACGCCGAGAAGATAGGTCAGGGCAGGGAGAATGCCATTTCCTTCCTCAAATCGAATGCTGCTATCCAGACTGAGATCGAAGCGAAGCTCAGGAAGATAATGTTCGAGAAGCCGAAGGAAGCTCCAGCACCAGCGGAGGCTCCAAAGCCAGAGGCAGAGGTCTGATGTCAAGCGGGATTTCATACAAGACGCCTGCATTCGAAGGTCCTCTTGATCTTCTTCTTTTCCTGATTCAGAAATCTGAAGTGAATATCTATGATATTCCAATTGCTCAGATTACCGATCAGTTCCTTGAGTATATCAAGAAAGACGAAGTGACTTCCCTTGGGGATCTGTCTGACTTCTATAAGATGGCAGCAGATCTCCTTTGGATAAAGAGCCGGATGATGCTTCCTGTCGAGGTGGAATTCGATGAAGAATATGAAGATCCGCGAAAGGAGCTTGTAGAGCGTCTTCTTGATTACCAGAAATTCAAGAAGTACTCTCAGCTCCTTTTCGATTCGGAACGCCAGAATGATTTCATGATGGAACGGAAGAAGGTTCAGTTCCTGCTTCCGTTCTCTGATGAAGAACTTTGGAGCAATGTTGGAATAGGAGATCTTCTTTCTACGTATGTTAACCTGATGGAGAAGGTTGATGAATTTTC
>JAQUYU010000102.1 GCA_028691695.1 Sphaerochaetaceae bacterium
CTTCGGTGTTGAGAAATGCTACAAGAGTCTTGGGTATGCTGTCAGGAAGCTTTCCTGTTTCTATGTCTTTGAATTCCATTTGAGTGCTTTCATGCAGTTTCATCTTTCCCTCCTTTCTTTCTTTCTTCAAATCATAGTAAAGGCATGATTCTGCAAAGTCAAGAGAAGGATTTTTCCTCCGGATATGAAAAAGCCAGCACGGATTGTGCTGGCCTGAGCGTAAGTGAAAACGCTTTATTTTCCGTTCTTCTCTGCTTCTATAGCAAGTTCTTCAAGTTCACGGGCCCTTTCTGTTGCTGCGACTACTGCATCTATCACGGCTGCATCGAATCCTGCTTCATACAGAGCCTGGACGCCGTCGATCGTCGTTCCGGCTGCTGAGCATACGAATGTCTCGAGGTCGACTACGTTGCTTTGAGTTTCCTTCTGGAGCTTCACGGCACCTTCCATGGTATCAACTACCATCTTGACTGATGTCGGGTAAGGAATCCCTTCCTTGCAGCCTCCCATTGCAAGAGCATGGATGAACTGATAGATGAAGGCTATTGCAGAACCTGAAATCCCGATGAAAGCAGGGAATAGATTCTCATCAAGGAAGAATGCGCTTCCGAAGCTCTGGGCAATTGAAAGCGCTTCCTTTCCAAGAAGCTTGTCAGCCTGCGGGTGGACGGCGATTGCAGTAACGGCGCCATGGGCCTTCGCTGCGATATTGGGCATGAAGCGCACCACCTGATCTGTTCCGAGCTTCTTGCAAAGCACTGAAAGTGGAACTCCGGCAGCTATGCTGATCCATTTCTTGGTGACCGATCCAAGCTTGCCAAGCTGTGTGTACAAGGTGGCGAGGATCTGAGGTTTGACCGCAATGAAAAGAATCTCGCTGCTTGCAAAGAGGTCTTCGAGGGAACTCTGGCCTTTTACTTCCGGGTGGGCTGCGATGAATTCCGCCTGCTTGGACTGCACTGCTTCGAATACATTCACTTCATATTCTTTCTTGGTGGAAAGGGCCGCTGCAATAGCTGCACCCATGTTTCCGCATCCGATGAAACCGATCTTGATCATATGAACCTCCAGGATTCAATTTATGCACTATTATAGAACGGATTGGGTGATTCTTTCAATGATTTGCCACTTTGGTGTTTGAAGGCTGATGCAATTTATATGCAAATACTGTATATTTATAGAATCTTTATGAGTATTGCGGGGCAGCAGATGAAAAACAACGTAATGCAGCAGATAGCATCAGTGAGGAAAGAGACCGCCGTGATGGCTTCTTCGACCGATGAGCAGCGCAATGGCCTGCTTGAGAGCATAGCCGACGGGCTTGTAAGAGACAGCAAGGCGATCTTCGAGGCCAACCTTCAGGATATGGCAAATGCCACAGACTGTGCTGCGTCTGTCAGAGACCGGCTCAAGTTCGGCCAGGAAAAATTCAACAGCGTCATCAGGTCGCTTTCTGATGTGGCAGCGCTCAGCGATCCCATAGGCAAGGTTCTTCTTCGTACCGAACTTGACGATAACCTGCTTCTCGAGAAGATCAGCGTTCCTATTGGAGTCATCGGCATGGTGTTCGAAGCCAGGCCTGATGCGCTTGTGCAGATAGTTTCGCTGTGCATAAAGAGCGGCAACTGCATTGTTCTCAAAGGCGGAAAGGAAGCTGCTCTTACCAACAAGGCGCTATTCGATTCAATTCAGCGTTCGTGCGAGGGAAGCTTTGCAGGAACGGGATGGATTCTGCTTCTCCAGTCTCATGAAGACGTGAACCAGATGCTCAAGGCCGACGGTCTGATTGATCTGATGATTCCACGCGGAACGTATGCATTCGTCAAGTACGTGAAGGACAATACCCGTATACCTGTGCTCGGTCATGCCGATGGGCTGTGCACAATGTACATCGACCGTTCTGGCTTCGTAGGCAAGGCTGTCGCCTGCGCTCTGGATGCGAAGACCAACTATCCGGCTGCCTGCAACAGCATCGAGAACCTTCTGGTCCACAAGGATATTTCCTCTGAGTTCCTGCCGATCATGGCAAAGGCGTATTCGGAAAACGGTGTCTCGATTGTAGGAGATAAGCGTGTTTGCAAGATAATAGGCTGTCCAGAGGCTACCGATAATGATTGGGATACTGAGTATCTCTCACTGAAGATCAGCATAAGGATCGTAGACAGCCTTGATGAAGCCATCGCCTTCATCGCCGCCCATACTTCTCATCATACAGATGCAATCATTGCCGAGGACGAGCAGGCTGTCAGGAAATTCCTGACGCTTGTGGACAGTGCCGATGTGTTCGCCAACTGCAGCACAAGGTTCGCCGATGGCTATCGCTTCGGACTCGGTGCGGAGCTTGGAGTGAGTACGTCACGCATTCATGCCCGCGGTCCTGTCGGTATCGAAGGGCTGATGACCACTAAGTATCTTCTCTCCGGACAGGGGCAGATAGTCGGGACTTACATGGGTCCGAATGCAAAGGGATTCAAGCATATTGACCTTGGCACGGAGGGGCCTTCTCGGATACTCTCTGATTCAGACGAGGATTCAGAAGATGCGCAACCTTGATAATGTACATACTATAGTTGTGAAGGTGGGCACTAATCTGCTCACCTGCCCAAGCGGAATAGACGAGAAAAGGATCGATGGAATCGTCGATCAGATAGCCCAGCTCAAGAAGAAGGGCTACCAGGTTCTTCTTGTGAGCTCTGGTGCCATCGGAATGGGCACTAAGGAGCTTGGAATAGGGCACAAGGTCCAGCAGATAGCCATGCGTCAGGCCTGTGCTTCGATTGGCCAGCCTATTCTCATGTCCAGCTATCGTGCAAGCTTTTCCCGTCACGGGATAATCTGCTCGCAGGTCCTTCTTACCCGCGAGGAGCTGAACAACCGACGCACCTATGTGAATCTGAGAAACAGCATCGGCACTCTTCTCGAGCTTGGCGTAGTTCCTGTGTTCAACGAGAACGATGCAGTGAGCACCGTCGAGATCGGTTCGGCGTTCGGGGATAACGACCGGATGGCTGCCATGATAGCAAGCAAGGTCGATGCTCAGCTTCTTGTGATCCTTTCGGATATCCCCGGTCTGTATACTGCCGACCCGAAGAAAGATCCTGATGCAAAGTTCCTTTCTGAGATTGAGAAGGTCGATGATACTGTTCTTTCCTATGCCGGGGGTGCTGGAAGCAGCCTAGGCACAGGCGGGATGAAGAGCAAGCTTCTTGCTGCACGGATCGCTGCCATCGCAGGATGCGCAAGCGTCATCGCAAGCGGCTACGAGAGCGATGCTCTTCTGAGGATTGTCGCAGGAGAGAGCCTTGGAAGCTATATTGCCCCTGAGGGCAAGCTCCGTCAGCGTTCCAGATGGATCCTCAACAATTCGCACAAAGGCTCGATCACGGTAGATGATGGGGCTTTCAAGGCGCTGAAGACTCACAAGTCGCTTCTTCCGAAGGGCGTTACTGGCGTAGAGGGAACGTTTGACAAAGGCGATGTTGTCCAGATCAAGGATTCTGCGGGGCGTGCTTTTGCAAAAGCCGTGGTATACTATTCAAGCACGGAGATTGCCGTTGCTGCCGGACATCGGAGCAGCGAGCTTTCCGAGATTCTCGGTCCTGACTGCAAGGATGTGCTGTTCCGTCCTGAGGATCTGGTGTTTCTGGAGGAGAAGTGATGCGGAGCGAAGGGTACATGACTTCACAGCGGAAGGCGATCATCGATTGCCTTTCCGTCAACGAATCTTCTACTCTGACAGCAAGCGATGTGCTCCGATGGCTAGACTGCCATGACAAGAAGACTGACCGTGCTACCGTGTACCGAACTCTGGAGCGTCTGGTCTCTGAGGGTCTCGTGCTTCGCTTCCCATCAAGCGATGGACATAGTTCATGCTTCCAGCTTGCCTGTGCCGATCCTGGTTCTGACTGTCATGAGCATCTTCATCTGAAATGCTCAGGCTGCGGCAAGGTTATTCACCTTGACTGCGAGTTCATGTCTGAGCTTGAGCATCATATTCAGAGCAAGCACGGTTTTTCGATGAACTTCGGCAATTCAATCATCTACGGGCTTTGCGATGACTGTGCACGTCTTGCGTTGAAGAAAAAAGGCTCCTGAATCCTGAGGCATCCGCTCATGTTCATTCTGGGCTTTCTCGAATTTGGCAATCAGCACATTGCTTTGGCCAATCCTTAATGCTTCCATGAGAAAAGTTCATCAAACGTACGAAAAGGTCATCACAGATTCCAGGTTGCCGAAAACGTAGGGCTATTCCCCCTGAAAGCGTTTATGAGGTATAAACAGTATTGGAGAACAAACAGTGAAAGCATCGATATATACCCTTGGCTGCCGGCTCAATCAATGCGAGAGCGAGGCCTTGGCCGAAGCATTCGAGCAGGCAGGATTCGAAGTATCATCGAAACCTGAGCCATGCACGATTCATCTGGTCAATACATGCACAGTGACAAGCAAGGCAGAACAGAAAGCCAGGAGAATGATCCGCATGTATGCAATGCAGCCGGAAACGGAAGCCGTGGTGATCACAGGCTGCTATGCACAGCTCCACCGCAAGGAGATTGAGGCACTCAGCCCAAAGGCAGTTGTCGTGAGCGGACTTCAGAAGTCGAAGCTTCTTGATCTTCCTGCATTCCTGGAGACGCACGCTGCGATGGGAGTGCTTGAATCATGCAGGCTCTTCTCTTCCGGCATCGAAGATTCCTCTACAGTGCAGAACCCGTTCGGATTCGATGCCGACAGATTCACATTCCATAGCCGTGCCTATCTGAAAGTGCAGGATGGCTGTGACAACAACTGCTATTACTGCGCTGTTCATATTGCACGCGGCCCGTCGGTGAGCCTTGCAAAGGAAGAGGCTGTCAAGCGTGCTTTGGAACTTGAGAAGGCAGGCTATCATGAAATAGTCCTCACAGGGGTGAACCTGACGATGTACAACCATGACAGCGATGGAATAGGAGGGCTGCTTGATGCCCTGCTCTGTGCACTTGGAAAGGATATCCGCATCAGATTCTCATCTTTGGAACCTGATCACATAGATGACCGGTTTCTGGAACTGATACAGGACAAGAGAGTGCAGCCGCACTTTCACATACCGATCCAATCCGGTTCGGATGCAGTCCTTGCTAGGGTGAACCGTCATTACACCGCCGCCGATCTGGCAGCGATCATAGCAAAAATCAGACAGTCGCGCCCGGAAGCGTTCATCGCCTGCGATGTTATTGCAGGACTTCCTGCCGAAGGGGAGAAGGAGTTCGAAGAGACTTATTCCTTCATCAAGGAAAACAGGTTCTCGCAGCTGCATGTATTCCCGTTCAGCCCTCGGCCGGACACGATGCTGTACAAGGCATCCGACCGTCCATGCGAGGACATCAGAGACCAGAGGGCGAAGAAGCTTCGCCAGCTGTCGGAGCAGCTTCATCAGCAATACGTTGCACTTCAGAGCTGCAAGCCTGTCGAGATTCTTCTGGAGAACCGCAGCGGACAGTACTGGAATGCACTTACAGGGAACTACCTCAAGGTACGGATAAAGGATCATGACGGATTCGAACGCGGGGATCTGGTTCAGGCAGTGTTCCCCGATCTTTGCGGGAATGAGCCTGTGATAACCGTCAGAGAGCGTTCCTGATCGTGACTTCGCCGGTGCGGATTTCATGAACCTCGCCGTCCTGGGTGCGAACCAGAAGGTGGTAGTCGTCGGTGAGCCCTGATGCGATGCCCTGATAGAGCGTCTGTCCTGCCTGGATCACGTTGACATTCTGCCCGATTGTAGCAAGCCTGCTTCGGTAAGCGCTGAGGCAATCCGAATCGATGTCATCGAAGAAGCAGCGGATCAGGGATTGCTTGAATAGCTGAACGGCATTCTCAGGCGCGCCACTGTTGAAAAGAGAGCCGGCAGTGTTGCGCAGTTCAGGCGGGAAAGCCTCTGATGGCGTGCAGACGTTTACCCCGATTCCAATTATCATCCTGTCACCCATCGCCTCGGCGAGGATGCCGCAGACCTTGCGTCCGTCAAGGGTCAGGTCGTTGAGCCATTTTA
>JAQUYU010000103.1 GCA_028691695.1 Sphaerochaetaceae bacterium
CCCTGATGGCTGGTGATGGCGCAGAAAGAACAGCCGCCGTAGCAGCCTCGATTGCTTGTTATGCTGAACTGGACCTCGCTCAGGCCTGGAACCCCGCCTGCCTTGTTGTATGATGGATGGGCAAGACGGTTGTAAGGAAGTTCGTAGAGGCTGTCCATCTCCTCTGTCGTCAGCGGCTTGGCGGGAGGATTCCGTACAACAATCCGGTCTCCCGAAGGCTGCATGAGACGCATCTTCGAAAAAGGATTCTCGTTTTCAAGCTCGATCTGGAATGCCTGCGCATATGCAATCTTTCCCGCTTCTGTCGGCGTGTTGCTTGATTTGTCTCGCTCTGAGACTTCCTCGAAGCATGGCATCATAATGCAGTTCTGGCCAAACCCTGATGCTGTGCAGAATGCTGTTCCAGGAATATCAGTGATGGACGATATATCCTCGCCATCTGAAAGCCTCCGGACAGCTTCAAGGGTCTGCCTCTCGCCCATGCCATATATGAGCAAATCTGCCTTGCTGTCAAGAAGAATGCTTCTGCGGACAGTGTCGCTCCAGCAGTCGTAGTGGGCGAACTTCCTTAGTGATGCTTCGATTCCGCCGATGATCAAGGGTTTGGCCCCGAATACATGCCTTGCATGCGAACAATAGGTTATCAGAGCTCTGTCTGGCCTGAGGCCGGCTTTTCCTCCAGGACTGTAGTCGTCGGTGCTGCGTGGCTTGAGGTTTGCAGTATAGCGTGCCACCATTGAATCAACGTTTCCGGAGCTGACCATGCAGCATAGGCGTGGTTGCCCGAGCTTCAGAAAATCCTCGTCGCTGTCCCACCTGGGCTGGGAGATGATTCCTACAGTGTAGCCTTTGCTCTGAAGAAGCCTTCCGAGAAGCGCGGCGGCAAACGACGGATGATCCACATAGGCATCGCCTGAGATGAAGATGATATCTAGCTGCTCTATTCCCATCTGATCCATCTCTTTGCGAGACATCGGAAGGAACGGGACCGGTTTCCAATTAGGCATGAAAAGATGGTAAATCAAAGAACTGTTATTGTAAATAGCGTTGCATTTACTTTTTCAAATGTGAATAATGATGGTTTTTCGTTTGACTTGAGTCGTCTTTAGGAGTAATATGTAGTATGTCCCATTACGCTTTATGCTATGGGACTATTTGTTTATTAGGAGACTTGCTTGTTAAATCGCGACGCTATACCTTCAATCACTTTCTACGACCAGGACTTCGTTGATCTTTATGATCGATCGTGGGTTAAGATTGATGAGCAGTGGACTGCTGGAACTCCAGAAAATGGATTCCAGGGTTCCTATCTTTCTTATCCGGATCAGAAATACTTCCATCAGTTCGATGCCTGTATCTCCTCTCTTTTCCTAAATTACAGCAATCTTGAATACTCTCCGTATACGATGGTTGACTATTTCTATTCCAAGCAGGAGCCTTCTGGAGCTATTAGAAGCGAATACAGCATAGTTGACGGTTCGCCTCTATTGTCGGCGGACAATCCAGAAGGGATCACGCTTCCTCTGTTTGCCTATGTTGAGTTCCTTTATTACCACAAAGTGGGGAACAAGAAGAGACTTAAGGAAGTGGTTCCGATTCTTGAGAAGTACTTTCAATGGATCACAACAACATTCCAGAAGGAAAACGGACTGTGCAATGTTCCCGTAGCGGCATGCAATACTGGAAATATTCCTCGTCAGAATGTCTACTATCCAGTGGATTTCAACTCGATGATTGCAATGAATGCCCTGTACATGTCCATGATTGGAGATATCCTGAATGACAAGGAGCTTAGCTTCCGGTTCAAGAGAATGTATTTCTCTTACAAGACCAGAATCAGCAATATGATGTGGGATCCGGACAAGCATTTCTACTTCGACCTTGATGCAAATGGAAACAGAACCGACTTGGTGCATATCGGCGGGTTCTGGACCATGCTTGCCGAGATTCCGAACGATGAACGCGCTTCCTATTTGATAGCAATGCTCAAGGATCCAAAGGTATTCGGAACGGATAATCCTTTCCCATGCCTTCCTGCTGACTCTCCTTATTTCAGCAGCGATGGAAACGGCTTCTGCGGTGCTGTGCTTCCTGTATATACATACCTGGTAATCAAGGGGCTTGAGAAATACGGGGAATTCATCTTCGCACGCGAAGCTGCAATCCGTAATCTTTATTTCATCCTTGATACCCTGAGTCCTGAAGAAGGCAAGACTGGGGAAATGTGGGAAGCATACCTTCCGGACAAGGAAGGGGCTCCACAATTCTCTGATGAAATCGGATTCCCAAGAAGGCGCCTCCTTTCAGGTGTATGCATTGTTTCGATTACACTCATGATCGAGAACATCATCGGATTCGATATCTCGCTTCCTCGCAAGACCGTGTACTGGACAGTTCCTGATCTTGAAACGATGGGTATTTCAGATCTGTCTCTCAAGAAGAACATGATCACCATTCAATCAAGCCGCAATGCCCGCGGATGGGAGATCAGGCTTGAAAGCGAAAAGCTTTATTATTTCACGATTGAGATTCTTAACGAGCATAAGAAGAAGACTCTTCCTATTCCTAGCGGAAAATGCTCGATGCTTATAGATAAACTGTAATGAGCTGGATTGGAAAGATAGTAGGCGGTGCTTTAGGTTTCGTGTTCGGCGGTCCTCTCGGGCTTATCGCCGGTGCGTCTCTTGGTCATCTGTTTGACAAGAGCTCCGAACTTGCATCCCATGACCGGATGGAAGAGAAGCCTGAAAGCCGTTTCTATAGCAGCACATCTGCAACTGAAGGCGAGAAGAGGCAGATGATCTACTTTGTCAGCGTCTTCTCGATGCTGGCGAAGATCTGTTCCACAGACGGCACGGTGAATCAGAAATCCAGGGACAGAGTTGAAAAGTTCATTCAGGATAACATGGGATCGAATGGACAGTCTGTCCAGCTTGCACATAACATTTTCGATGAAGCCCTGAAGAGTCAGTATTCTTTTGAAAGCTTTGCACAGCAGTTCTACAGCTACTTCGGCGGCGATACGAACATGCTTGTGACGATGATGCATATCCTGTTCCAGGTTTCGATGGCAGATGGTTCCATGACCGCCGCCGAGGAGCATCTGATTGATCAGGCAGGAATGATCTTCCATTTCTCATTCTTCACGATGAACAGCTTCAAGCGCCAGTATCAGTTTCAAAGCGCTTCATCAGGGTATTCTTACAGCTATAGCGAGCCGCAGCCTCATGCTTCGACGCACAGCTATGACGTTCTGGGACTGACCCCGGATGCTACCGATGATGAAGTGAAGAAAGCCTATCGCAAGCTAAGCATTGAATATCATCCTGATATGGTTGCATCAAAGGGACTCCCCGAAGAGTTTGCAAAGTTTGCAACTGAGAAATTCAAGGAAATAAACTCAGCCTATCAGGACATCAAGAAAGAAAGAGGACTCAAGTAGCCTTACTGAAGGTTCGTCCGCCCGCGCAATGAACGGGCGAGTGTGAGCCTGTCTGCATATTCCAGGTCTCCGCCGATCGGAAGTCCGGAAGCCAGCCTTGTTATCTGAAGATCCTGCCGATCCTTGAACATGCTCTTGATGAAAAGAGCAGTTGTGTCGCCTTCATCGGTAGGGTTGGTTGCAATTATCAGCTCCTTGAACCCGCCTTCTGCAATTCTCTTCTTGAGTGATGAGAAGTTCAGCTGCGAAGGCCCTATCCCTTCAAGCGGGTTGATTGCTCCGCCAAGGACATGGAACAGTCCGTTGTATACGCCGCTTGAAGCAATGGTCACTACATCCTGAGGCTGCTCCACTATGCAAAGCAGCGTTCTGTCACGGGTCATGTCGGTACAGTACGGGCATGGATCTGTTTCCGTGAAGCTTCCGCACACGCTGCATGGAAAGATCTTGTCCTTTATGGTTTCGATCTGCTCTCCGAGCGTCTTGTTGAAGCTGCCGTCCGTCTTGATCAGATGGTAGGCCAGTCTGGATGCAGTTTTCGGGCCGATCCCTGGAAGCTTCGAGAGTGTTCTGGCTAGTTCTTCAATTGCGTTCATCATCACCCCTGAAACGGCATTGAGGGGAAGTTCGAACGGGCGACTTCCTCGGCTTTTGCCTTCAGCTCTGCAACAGCGCTGTTGATGGCGGAAGCCAGAAGAACTTCTACTGTCTGAGCCTGCTCCGGCTTGAATATTGCAGGATCGATGCTTACGCTGGTGACTTCAAAGCCTCCATTCATCGTTACCTTGATCAGTCCAGCGCCAGAAGTTCCCGTTGCTGTGATGGTCTTCATCTTTTCCGTCATCTCATGAGCCTTCTGACTGAGTCCTGGAAGGTTCTTCAGCATTTCATATGGATTCATTCCTGTATTCCTCCGAACATTTTCTTAATTAATTCTGCTGCGGGATCGCCGCTGTCAGCTTTTGCTGCGGGCGTTTCCTTTACTTGATCTTTCTCTGTTTCAAAAACAACAGCACCATCGAATCCTATTGCTTTCTTGAAAAGCTCGTGGAGAGCCTTGGTGTTGTTTTCCGCATTCTTCATGGCAAAAACCGATCCGAATGTCAAAGTTGCGACATTGTTTTGAAAACTCAGCTTCTTAGCCTGCTTGACTGTCGTGAAGAGCACTGGATCGTGTTCTCCTGCAAACGCAATGATCTTCCCGATATCCTGGCTCCCGAATGCTGAAGGCTTATCATCCACCGGATCAGGTTCTGCTTCCGGCTGCACAGGAAGCGGCTCTTCTTCGTGCGATTCCGTCTTCACGGGAATCTGAACTGAAACCGGCTCAGGCTTGGTCTCTGTGAACAGAGCCTGTTCAGGCTTGATGTCCGGAAGGTTTCTCAGCTGTGCATTGGTCGGTGTGAATTTTCCTTGGATCAGATCGTTCTTCAGCCTTGCAAGCTGTTCGATTATTAGAGTGTTTGATGCAAGATAACGCAAAGTGTTGAGCCTGCTTATTGCAAGTTCAAGCTCAAAACGTGGGTTGAGAGAATACCTGATGTCCCTGAAAAGCTGCAGGAACATTGAAAGGGCAGTCTCAAGCTGTTCTTCGCTGTATGCGTTTCTGATCTCCGGCGGGAAGGCCGAGACCTGCTCTCCAAGGATTGATTCGCTTGTGATTCCCTTCCTGATCAGAAGGAGAACCCTGAAGTAGTCGGCCAGGTCCTTGATGCATTGCTCGACGCTCACACCATGAGAAATGAGCGAAAGCGTCGAAGTGATGGCCTGATCCTTCTGCCCTGACAGGATGTGCATCATTATTTCATTAAGACTGTCGATTCCTATAAGCCCCAGCTTGGAGCGGATCTTGTCCAGAGTTATTTCGCCGTTTGAGAAGGAAACGACCTGATCGAACAGCGTGTAGGCATCTCTCATCGATCCCGTTGCTTCCTTTGCAATCCAGAACAGCGCCTGATCTTCTGCTTTCACATTGATTTCTGCGCATGTGTCTGAAAGGAGCTTCTTGATCGTCTCTATATTGAGCAGCTGGAAATTGAACTGCTGACAGCGCGAGCGGATCGTTGCCGGAACTTTCTGAGTCTCGGTGGTAGCGAAGATGAATATGACATACTCCGGCGGTTCCTCAATTGTCTTCAAAAGGGCATTGAATGCGCTGTTGGACAGCATATGGACTTCGTCGATTATGTAGATCTTGTATCTTGAGTGCTGAGGCGGGAATGAAATCTCATCCTTGATGTTCCTGACATCGTTGACAGAAGTGTTGCTTGCACCATCGATTTCTATGACATCAGTACTGCATCCACGGGTGATTTCCTGGCAGTTCGAGCATTCGCCGCATGGATGATCCGTTGGCCCTTTTTCACAGTTAAGCGCTTTTGCAAGCAGACGGGCTGTCGTGGTCTTCCCGACTCCGCGAGGGCCTGAGAACAGATATGCGTGGGCAATATGCCCGGTTGTTATGGCATTTGTCAGAGTGGA
>JAQUYU010000104.1 GCA_028691695.1 Sphaerochaetaceae bacterium
CCGTATGCGATGATTCCCGGATCCAGATTGTGAAGATAATCATATACCTGCTTCGGGGTCTTGATGTCCGGCTGGCCGATATTAAGATGATAGACTTTGATGCCGCGGGACTTTGCCTCGTTGGCATATGGCGTGAGTTTTCTAATTGGTGAAAAGCTGAATTCCGCGATTCTGTTTGAAGTGAGCATTGCTTGTGCCTCCGTGCGTGTATTGTCTTTGAGTAACCCGGAGTCACAGATTGCTGAAAATCAGCTGTTCTCGTGATCCGGGACAGTAGCGGATGCCGGTCCGGAAGAATCAGAACTCTTGGCCAAGCCAGCTGCCTGGCTGGAATCGATCAGACGCTGTACGATCCGTCTGTTGTCAAGAAGCGGGCTGATGGCCCTGCCGTGATGCAGATGGCTGATGACGCGTGCAAAAAGCTCGCTTATGTCCGCCTGAATGAACCACTTACGGTCAAGGAACGCATCGTCATGATAAACGGCGTTGGTTCCAATGACGTAATCGAATGTGCCTTCCTTGTAGGCCTGGTCGAAGGAATCGACCGCTGAGCCGTTGAAGAATGGCAGGCTGATTATGCAGATTATCCGCTTTGCTCCGAATTCCTTGAGGGTCTTCATTGCAAGGAGCATGGTTCCGCCTGAGCCGAGCATGTCGTCGGCGATCAGGACTGTCTTGCCCTTCACGTCTCCGAGGAGCTTGACGCCCTTGATGTTGGTGCTCTTCGCGCTCTTTGTGACGACTGAATAGTCCCTTTCCTTGTACAGCATCGCAAGAGGGCGGTGCAGAGCCTCGGCATAGAACTTGTTGCGGCTGACGGCACCGGTATCAGGAGCGACGACCGTGATGTCAGGGTCGCTGAGATCCATCACCTTGCCTAGCTCTACCATGATCTGGTAGGAAGCATGGAGGTTCTCAAGATGGCATGTCCTGAAGCAGTTCTCGATTTCGCGGCAATGAAGATCAAGCGTGATGATTCTCTCGACGCCGAGGACCTCGCACATCTCGCCGAACAGGGCGGCAGTAAGCGCCTCTCGCCCGCTCTTCTTGTGCTGGCGTGCGTACGGATATGTAGGAAGTACCAAGGTTATGCTCTCCGCACCAGCCAGACGCATCGCATCAATGGTGGTGAACAGGAACATCAGGTGGTCGTTCACCGTGAAGCTCATCGGCTCGTCAACGCCCTCGACCTTGATGGGGGAGCAGTTTGAAACATCATAAATGAAGTAGATCTTCAGCCCGCGGACAGGATCGAGGATTTCGCTTTTCACCTCTCCGTTGAGGAATCTGGTGTATTTCACCGCAATCTCGATGCTGGGGGCACGGAACTCGTCCGGGCACTTGGAAGAAGGGATGACCTTGCTGTTCAGATCATCATTGAAGATGACTTTCCGAAGGACTTCCGCTTCAGTCATGTCATGGCGCTTGGCCAGATTGGCTGACAGCTTCTCATATCTCTCCACGTAAAGGCGCTTTATGTGCTTTACGATCTTTCGGGTCAGATATTCGGAACCAGGCCCGCCGATGATTCCCAATTTGTGCGGCTTGACGATGCTCATGGCTTAACCATAACGCTTCGAAGAATGATTTTCAATCCCCATTCTGTTTTTTTCTGGCCAAATGCTGATGCTTCTTCCATCGCTTTGCCTGATTTCAGCAGAATCGCAATTCCGCCGCTTTATATATGTATAGAGCTAATGAAGGAGGCTTGTAATGAAACAGATTGAATCTGGAGGAAGCAGTGGAAGAAAGAGAAGAACGATGGTCTGCCTTGCAGCAATTCTCATGGTTTTGCTTGCAATGTCATGTTCTGGGTGCCGGTCCGAGCCGAATGAGGCTGTGAATGTTCTGATGGGAAAGGATAGGGTGCCGCCGCGGCTCCTTGGACTAAAGGCAATTGCCCCATCTCAGGTGAGGGCCTCATTCGACGAGCCTGTGACTCTTGTTTCAGGCTCGCACCAGCCTTTGGATTCGAGAAAAAGCAACCATGTGGTGATTGCCTTGGAGCAGGCTCTCGAGCCAGGGAAGAGCGTTCGCATCAGCGGGACTGTCAAGGATGAGGCCGGAAACCGGATGTCATTCGAAGGCGAGGCATATGGGTTTAACCCGAGAATGCCAGAGGTCTTGATCACCGAACTGACGTCCGACGGAACACCGAAGAGCCCCGACAGGACAGAGATCGCGGCTCTCTCGGACGGGAACATTGCCGGCATGTGCCTATGCGATGGAATCCGGACTGATTTCGTCAGCTGGTTCGTGTTTCCCGACTGCGAGGTGCGGAAAGGGGACTACATCATCGTCTGCTGGGACGGGAAATGGAGTTCTCCGAAGCCTTCAGTGCATGTCTTCAGTGCAAAGGGCAATCCTTCGCAGTACAATGGGATCCAGACGCTTTATGCTGATCCCTCGGTGGATTCTGATGCGCTTGACTGCGTGATCTATGCCAATCATGAGGGCACTGCATACTCTCGATTCGGTTCACAGGCCATGCAGAACAGGGCTGAAGCGGCTCTTGAGGCTGGAATCTGGAGACTCGCTGCCGACGACGGAGAGCTGACCGGTCTGGATGCGGTGAATTCACGTGCGGCCACTGCAACCCGCTCGATTTCACGCAGGATGCCGTACCTTGATTCTGATTCTGCGGCCGACTGGTATGTGACTGTGACTGGGGGAAGCACGATGGGTGCCGACAACACTTCTGAAGCTTTCTGAAAAACTTGCAAATCTTACTGTCTTGCCCTATTATGTGCATATGAAGAAACACATCTTGGCTGTCGCGGTAGTGCTGGCCGTTTCGTTATCCATTGCATCCGCTGAGACTGTGAAGGTTGCTGTTATTGACTATCCTAACTTCATCGAGCGCCGCTCAGATGGTTCGGTGTATGGCTACGCTTATGAATACCTGATGGAGATTTCCCGCCATACGGGCTGAGACTATGAGTTCCTGGACATGAGCTTTGCCGATGCCTCATATGCGCTTGCCAGGGGTGAAATCGATCTCGTTGCGGGAAACCAGTACACCGAGGAGCGCTCAAGGCTCTGGAATTACAGCTCTGAGCCGATGGGGTTCGGAGGAACGGTTGTCTGTGCGCTTCAAAGCGACACGAGGTTCTCGTACAATGACTTCGAGCTCTTGTCCGGAATGAGGATCGGATTTCTCAAGGACAGCCTCAGGGCAGCCGAGATTAAGGCAAAGCTTGAAAGCGATGGCATTGATGCCGTCTTCGTTGAATATGAGACTGATGCCCAGTCTAAGGCCGCCTTGTACCGCGGAGAGGTAGATATCCTTGTTATGAGCATCATCCGCTGCGAGCCGCAGTTCAAGATTGTTGCCAGGATGAGCAATGCCAAGCTGTACTTCTGCACGAGTCTTGCACGTCCCCAGCTGAAGGCCGAGCTTGACAGAGCAATGGATGAGATTCACATATCGATGCCGTTCTATGAAGCGGATCTCAACTATAAGTATTACGGGGACATCAAGGAGCAGCTTGCTGTTTCCTCAGAAGAGAAGGCCTTCATCGAATCATCAGGACCTATTAAGGTGGCGGTCAGCCCTGACCTTGCTCCGATCGAAAGCTATGACTCCAATACACGAGAGTTCTCAGGCTTCACAGTTGATGTCCTGGATCTGATTTCCTTGTATTCCGGGCTGAAATTCGAACTCGTGCCCAGAGGCACTTCTGAAGAGCTGATGGCTCAGCTTGCCTCTTCGGAGGTTTCCATGGTTTCGTCAATTGCCACGGATGCAGCTGTCTGCAAGCAGCTTGGGCTTGAGGCTTCCGATGCTTTCTTTGTCAGCGATCTGTCCATCATCTACCGTACAGCCTCAGGGATGAGTCCTGAAGGAAGCGACACCAGTGCAGCAATCGCCGATGGGTATCCGGTGTTCCAGAAGTATGCTGATGAGCTTGGATACACTTCCGTCAAGATTGCTTCTTCTTTCGATGATGCTGTTGCAATGGTCTCGACAGGCCGTGCTGATCTGGCATTGGTTCCTAGTGCCTGCGTGAATTCGCTTACCATCGGACACGGTTACAGGGATCTGAGCTCCTATACGGTCTCTGGCCTTGAATACAGTTATTCAATCGGCATTTCGGCCGCGGCCGATCCCCGTCTGGCTTCAATCGTGAGCAAGGCGGTCGCCCAGATCCCGCAGAGCCAGCTTTCACGGATGCTTCTTCAATCCATAGCTACTTCTGGCCATTCAATGACGACAGGGGATTTCCTGTTTCAGAACCGCTTCTTGATTTCATTGCTTGCTGCGATTGTCCTTTTCTGCATTGCGTTTGTGATCTGCTTCAGCTTTGTCCGTCTGAAGAAGCTGAACAAGCAGCTTGTCGCCGAGCGCGACAGGGCAGAGGTGGCCAATTCCGCCCGTGGCGAATTCCTATCTCGCATGAGCCATGACATGAGGACTCCGATGAATGGAATCATAGGAATGACCTCTCTGACCCTTGATATTCCCAGGCTTGATCCGGAAGTGCGCAAGAATATCATTTCCATTCAGGATTCGGGTCAGTATCTTCTGAATCTGATCAATGACACTCTGGACATGAACCGGATTGAAAGCGGGAAGGTCACTCTTGACATGGCTCCGGTCATGGCTTCCAGGCTTGTCTCATCGATAATGGATTCTGTGAGAAAGAGCGCCGATGACAAGAATATCTCGATTTCGGTCAAGCCAGAGAAAGTTCCAGATGTTTTCATTCTTGCGGACAAGGTCCGGATTCAGCAGATCTTCATCAATATCTTTTCCAATTCGATAAAAAATACCCCCGAAGGCGGTTCGATAGCCTGCAATTTAGAGATCCTGGACTGTTCTTCCGGTCAGGTCAAATTCAAGGTGACGGTGTCCGATAACGGTGTTGGAATGAGCGATGAATTCATCAAGCATGCTTTCGAGCCGTTTGCCCAGGAGCATAACAGCCAGAGCGACAGGTACGGCGGCACAGGTCTCGGTCTTTCCATCGTGAAGAACCTTGTTTCAATGATGAACGGCTCGGTTGAGATTCAAAGCAAGCTTGGAATTGGGACTTCTGTTTCCGTCACGCTTTCTCTTCGTACTCTTGAGCAATACAAGCCGCGCGCTGTCCCTGCTGTCGATACAGGCAAGCTTTCAGGAAAGAGGGTTCTGATCTGCGAGGACAACAACCTCAACGCGAAGATAACCAGGCGTCTGCTGGAGAAGATGGAGATGGATGTGGATGTTGCCTCCGATGGCAGGCAGGGGCTTGCAAGGTTCGAGTCTGCTCCGGCATTCTTCTACGATCTTATCCTGATGGATATCCGGATGCCCGAACTCAACGGCATAGAGACGGCCAAGGCAATCCGTGATTCGAACCGTGCTGATGCAAAATCCATTCCGATCGTCGCCTTGACTGCTGATGCCTATGACCGGGACAGGGATATTGCCCTGCAGGCTGGAATGAATGACCATATTGCAAAGCCGGTTGATCCGAAATTCCTGTACGAAGTCATAGCCAAGTGGATCTGATTGCCCTCGTCTCAACATTGCTTCTCAGGAATTGCATTGGCTGAAGATCATTTCACGGCAATTAATTTGCCAAACACCGATCCTCCATATAAGTGCCGGTGCAAAGCATTGGCCAATCCTTAACACAACGAAATAGGGAAACTTCAATGCCCGATACTGGTAAAATTTCCCTAAGAATCCAGTTCGGTTAGTTCGGCAGTTCGGCAGTTCGGCAGTTCGGCAGTTCGTTTCCAGTTCGGTTAGTTCGGTTAGTTCGGCAGTTCGGCAGTTCGGACAGTTTTCCAACAGAGTTTGAACCGAAGGGTTAAGTGCTCGGGGAAAAAGGGAAGAATGATTTTTGGCGTTCAAATTATGTGTAAACCTGAAAAGAATTATTCTCTGGCATGCAAAATTTGAATTTGCTTTTGGCCAATCCCTCATTCTTCGCCA
>JAQUYU010000009.1 GCA_028691695.1 Sphaerochaetaceae bacterium
CCGCCCTGTGCAAACAGGGATGTCATTGCAAGTGCCACTATGAGAATAGCAACTGTAAGTTTTTTCATTTTTCCTCCTCGGCATAAAGCCATTTGAAAATGATGTAAACTCATATTAGCACGGTTTTGCTTATCTTCAAATGCAAATTGTGTGTTTTTTCTTTTTGTGCAAACTTATTATCTTATTGTGCAATTCTGGCCAATCCCTGATTCCTCAGCCGGCGAAGTGTGAAGGCTTGGCCGAAAAAAAAGAGCAGACCGGAAACCCAGCCTGCCCTTCTGAAGTACTATATTTATTTAGAGTATGTTCCACTTGGCTTTGAGCGCGGCCATCTCGCCGTTCTCTTCCATCGTCTTCTGACCGGCGTTGATCATGTCAAGCAGGGTGCTGTTTCCCTTCTTGACGCAGATTGCAATCTCCTCGGTTGTGAACGGGCCCCCGGCGGTGGACAGAACGGTCTTGAAGTTCTCGTTGGCAAGCACGTAATCGGCGGCTACTGTCGAATCACAGACAACTGCATCGATATTGCCGTTGGCCAGGTCGATGATTGCAAGACCGATCTCGTCGTACTGGGCCTTGACCACATCGTAGTCGTCAAGGGCGAAGTCTCCGGTCGTTCCGAGCTGCACTCCGACCTTCTTCTTTGTAAGGTCAGCAACTCCCTTGATCGATCCTGCATCCTTGGTGCGGATGACGACGATCTGTCCGATGTTGCAGAAAGGATCGGCGAAATCGATCGTCTTCTTCCTCTCTTCTGTAACAGTCACTCCTGATGCTACTGCATCATACTGACCATTTGCCAGACCTGCGAAGATCGTGTCCCATGCGACGTTCCGGATGGTGAACTTCTTACCAGCAAGCTCTCCGAGCCTCTGGACAAGCTCCATCTCGAACCCCACTACGTCGCCGTTGTCATCAACCATCTCGAATGGCGGCCATGCGCAGTTGGCGGCGAAGATGTACTCGCTCTTCTCTGCCGATGCTGACTCTGATGAGCCGTTTGCGAATGCCGCTGCCAGTGCAACGACAAGAACCAATAGAACAGCTGTAAGCTTCTTCATTTTTACACCTCTTGAAAAGGAATGCATATTTATGCACCGAATTTTGAACGTATTCTAGCGGCGAGGGTACTTATTGTCAATAATCTATGCATATTATTTCATAAATATTTGGATTTTTTTCGATATTTATACCACTACTCGTTAATATTTGTCACTCTGATAAATTTTTATGCAAATTTTCAATTTTTTGCCGGACAATGGTTGACAGTGCTGAATAAAATATGTAAAACGCTCGTATGCAAAACGAAAAAGATAGTATGGAAGCCAGCCCGAAGAAAGTTTCTTTCTCTAAACTGGTTTCAGTTGACCCGAGGAGTCCCAAGAAAGGGAACATCACCATCAATATGACCGATGGCGTGCTGATTCCCAAGAAGGACACTCATGTTTTCAACTCCTGGAGGACCACCTTCCTTGGAGCTATTGTGCTTCTGGCCTGTCTTCTCATATTCAAGCCTGATCCGTATCTTCAGATTCTCAAAGTGTGTGCATCCGGCATACCGGTCACCTTCGAGTGCACGATCTTCGCAATAATCGGTGCAATCTTCATCGGCCTGTTCTGCGGTCTGGGTTCTGTTTCAAAGCACAGGATCCTCAACAGGATTTCAGGCGTATATGTAGAGCTGATCAGAGGAATTCCCCTTCTGGTACAGCTCATTTTTATATACTACGCCCTCGGAAAGATCCTGCACGTCGAGGGGCTGCTCGCATCAATAATCTCCATGGCCATCTGCTTCGGAGCCTACATGGGCGAGATCGTTCGTTCCGGGATACAGGCAATCCCCAAGGGACAGATGGAGGCCGCAATCGCTCTTGGAATGAGCCGCAGCCAGGCTTTCGTCAACGTCATCCTTCCCCAGGCAGTGAAGATCATCCTTCCTTCGATTGGAAACGAGTTCATCTCGATGCTCAAGGACAGTTCGCTTGTTTCAACCATCGCTCTCAGCGATATTCTCCGCCGCGGAAGGGAGTACATAGCAAGGACTTTCCTTTCCCTTGAGACAATGCTGGTCGTGGCATTGATCTATCTTATCATCACCCTTATGCTCTCAAGGCTTGTGGGTCTTATGGAAGAGAGGCTTAACAGCAATGGCTAAATCAAAGATCAGAATCGAAAACGTATGCAAGACATACGAAGGCAAGAATGAGGTCCATGCAGTGAAGAATGCTTCGCTGACTGTCAATGAAGGCGAAGTCGTCGTGATCATCGGTCCTTCCGGCAGTGGAAAGAGCACTCTTCTGCGCTCTGTCAACAAGCTCGAGTTCATCACCAGCGGCAAGATTTTCATTGATGATGAGGAGGTTTCATCTCCTGACTGCGATATCCGCAAGGTTCGCGAGAATGTCGGAATGGTGTTCCAGAGCTTCAACCTCTTCCCTCACCTCAGCGTTCTGCAGAATGTCTCAATCGCTCCGGTAAAGGTCAAGCACATCGACCGCAAGCAGGCCGAAGCCAAGTCGATGGAGCTTCTCAAGCGCGTAGGTCTTGCCGATAAGGCCAATTCCTATCCGAATCAGCTTTCCGGCGGCCAGCAGCAGCGCGTCGCCATTGCAAGGGCGCTTGCGATGGATCCTGAGATCATGCTTTTCGACGAGCCTACCAGCGCCCTTGATCCTGAAATGATCAAGGAGGTGCTTGATGTTATGCTCAATCTCGCACGCAGCGGCATGACGATGCTCATCGTCACTCACGAGATGGGCTTCGCACGTGCAGCAGCCGACAAGGTGATCTTCATGGATTCTGGCGAAATCATCGAACAAGGCACCCCTTCTGAAGTGTTTGATCATCCCCAGAGTCCACGGACTCAGGAATTTCTCAACCACATCCTCTGAAATCAGGCCTCATGCTTCTGCATGGGGCATTTTCATACCCTATTGCCACCTTCATTTTCCAGTTCGGTTAGTTCGGTTAGTTCGGCAGTTCGGCAGTTCGGCAGTTCGGCAGTTCGTGTCCAGTTCGGTTAGTTCGGTTAGTTCGGTAGTTCGGCAGTTCGGCAGTTCGGCAAGAACGCTATGTGCATTTCCATTTTGCAACAGCACTTGCATTTTTCCCTTTTATTGCCACAATTGATGAACAATTTATAATACAAAAACCATGCCCAAGGCCGCGGTATTCTCAAGAACGGGCAAAAAGTGTAGATTGTCTCTATGCAGAAGAAAAAAGCTGAACCGAAAGCCCTTTTCGATGAGTTCTACAACACAATCTATGGCAGCCGCTGGACAGAAATCAAGCAATCCTTCACGAAGGAAAGCGTCCCGGTTGTGCTCGATGAAACAATGGGAAAGCCATATTATATGGATAGAGCTTCCATCGCTGCAGCATCGGCTCTTCCGGTTTCGCCAGGTGACTGCGTGCTTGACATGTGCGCAGCCCCTGGTGGAAAAACACTTATATTAGCCAGAAAGCTCAATGGAAACGGTTTGTTGGTTTCAAATGACAGATCGGCATCAAGACGTGCAAGACTTCATTCTGTGATTGAAGATTGCCTTTCAACGGATCAGAAATCAGTCATAACCGTAACCGGCCATGATAGCACGCAATGGGGGCTTCACGAAACGGACAGATATGATGCTGTTCTTCTTGATGCCCCTTGTTCAAGCGAACGTCATGTATTCAATGACAGCTCAGCCCTTGCTATCTGGAGCCCAGCACGCCCCAAGCATCTTGCAATCCAGCAGTTTGCAATGCTGGCAGCCGCTTTGTCCGCAGTTAAGAAAGGCGGTTACATACTGTATTCAACATGCTCGATCTGCCCTATGGAGAACCAGGATGTGATTTCCAAGCTGTTCAAGAAACGTGATGGCTGCGCACAAGAGGTCGAACCTGATTCGGAACTGCCTGCAAAACCTGAAAAACTTGAACATGGACAGATTTTCATGCCAGATGTCTGCCAAGGCATCGGCCCGCTCTACTATTGTCTTCTTCGGAGAATTAAATGATCAAAGCAAAAGTCGGCATCCAGAGATGCTCATCTTACAAGCAGGAAGAACTTGAGAAAGTACTTGAAGAAATTGCAACCTGCACGGATTTCCCTGATGTAAAAGGAAAGACAGTATTCCTGAAACCGAATATATTATCGGATGCAAAGCCTGATGCCTGCATAACTACTAATCCAGAGTTCGTACGAGCTGTGATCAGGCTTGTAAAGAAGAAAGGTGCAGCGAAGATAGTTGTCGGCGATTCGCCGGGACTTCCTTCACCATCATTTGCCGGAAGAGTATGCGGGATTGGCCAGGTCTGCGAACAGGAAGGTGCCTTGTGGGAAGATTTCTTCAAGGACAATGAAATCGTGACAATCCCTTACACTTCTCAGAAACTTCCGATTGCCTCAATTGTAAAGAAAGCTGATGTCGTGATAAGCCTTCCGAAATTCAAGACTCACCAGCTCATGTATTTCACAGGCGGTGTGAAGAACCTTTTCGGGTTGATACCTGGACTTCACAAAAGCCCATGCCATCTGGCTTTCCCTTCACGAGATGCTTTTGCAAAATTCATTACGGGGATTTATAAATATGCAGAGCCCGATTACTGCATGATGGATGCCATAGTGGGAATGGAAGGTCCTGGGCCTGCAAATGGAACCCCTCGAGCAGTCGGACTGGTGATCGGAAGCACAGACTGCAGCGCAGCAGACTGGTCTGAGGCACAGATTATGGGATACCGCCCAAATGCAATGCCGATTCTAAAGGCATTGAAGCATGAAGGGCTGCTTGCTGAACAGCTTTCCTACCCGCTTCTTGATGCACAAGAATTGGTAATAAAGGATTTCAAGAGAATCGCAATCAGAGAAAAGACACAGTTCATCAGGACATTGATATTCCCATTCTTCAAGCGAGGCATCCAGAAAAGACGCCAGATGAAGGAACCTGCCCCAGTATTCTTACCGGAAAAATGCATACACTGCAGGCGATGCATAGATATCTGCCCTGGGAAAGCACTGGAAATGGTCGATGGCAAGATAGAGCGGGATCTCTTGAAATGCATCAGGTGCTATTGCTGCCATGAGGTCTGCCCTGCCGATGCTATTGAAGTTCCAGCAAAGAAAGGAGGTTGGAATGATTGACCTGAAATACTATTTATATACAATACTTCTAGGCATCATTCCTATTTCGGAACTTCGTGGTGCAATGCCTTATGCATATTTCAACCATATTCCTCTTTTCCAAGCATTTCTCATTTCGGTTCTTTCTAATTTGCTTGTGATTCCAATTGTCTGGATATTCCTTGGAACAATCCATAAGCTGTTCTATAAGATGAATTGGTATAAAAGCCTTTTTGACCGTACAGTCGAGAAAGCTCGCCTCAAGGTAGGAAGCAAAGTCAGCAAGTACGGCTATCTGGGACTGATGATCTTCGTGGGAATTCCACTTCCTATAACTGGAGCCTGGACAGGGACTCTCGGTGCATGGATTCTTGGTCTTGACCGGAAAAAAACATTTATTTTCGTAGGGCTCGGGATATTGCTCAGCGGTCTGATAGTCGCTACACTTCTTGGGTTAGGTGTTGGACTCAATTCAATCCTGATAAAGAAATTCTGAAACCAAGAGGCCTTATATGGCGGATACTTCCCGATGGGACAATGTTCCTGTAACTGATTACTACGGTGAAAACTGCTTTTCTGAAGAGAAGATGCAGAAATATCTTTCAAAGGAAGCTTTCCAGCAATTTCAACAGGTCAAGCACGGCGAGCGATATCTTTCTAGCATGCTTGCATCAGAAGTAGCAGAGGCAATGAAAAGCTGGGCTGTAGAGAAAGGCGCAACGCATTTCACACACTGGTTCCAGCCTCTTACGGGCTTGACCGCTGAGAAGCATGATTCGTTCCTCCATGCCGACAGAAACGGAAAGGCCATCATGGAGTTCTCCAAAGATGAGCTTATTAAAGGAGAAGGTGATGCTTCCAGTCTGCCTTCGGGTGGGTTGAGAGCTACATTTGAAGCTCGCGGATACACCGCATGGGATTCTTCAAGCCCCGCTTTCATTAAGGAAACTGGCGGTTCCAAGATTCTTTACATCCCTACTGCCTTCTTCAGCTTCAATGAACTGGCTCTCGACAAGAAAGTTCCTCTTCTTCGTTCCATTCAGGCAATCGAGAAGCAGACCATAAGGATTCTCAAGCTTCTTGGAAACAGCAATGTCCACAAGGTTTTCGTGAACACCGGCATCGAACAGGAATACTTTCTGATAGAAAGGGAATTCTATGACAGGCGTCCGGACCTCAGGCTTTCCAACCGAACTATTATCGGCAATATTGCAGCCAAGGGGCAGGAGCTCAACGACCACTACTACGGTGCAATCAGTGAAAGAGTCAGCTCTTTCATGAAAGAGCTTAACATAGAACTCTGGAGACTTGGGATCTGCAGCAAGACACAGCACAAGGAAGCTGCACCAAATCAATTCGAAATCGCAGTCTTATTTGAAGATGCCAATCTCAGCATTGACCACAATCAGGTTGTGATGGAGGTCCTTCAGGAAGTTGCTCTTCGACATGGCCTTGTGGCGATTCTTCATGAGAAGCCGTTCAAAGGCGTCAATGGATCCGGAAAGCACAATAACTGGTCTCTTTCCACTGACGATGGACAGAATCTTTTTTCTCCTGGAGACAATGCCGAAGAGAACATGCAGTTCCTACTTTTTCTGACATGCTTTCTTAAAGCGGTAGATAGTTATCAAGGCTTACTAATTTCAACTGTTGCCTCTGCAAGCAATTGCTATAGGCTTGGTGGAAACGAAGCACCTCCTGCGATTCTTTCTGTTTATTTGGGAGGATTCCTAACTAACCTATTGGAACGCTTTTCAAACAATGAACATTGCCATTCGGATTCAGGACAGGAAGTTAAACTTGGAATCTTTGCCATTCCAAAGCTTCCAAAGGATATGACAGATCGCAACAGGACCAGCCCTCTCGCCTTCACAGGCAATAAATTCGAGTTCAGGATGCCTGGCTCAAGCCAGTCAATTTCCGATTCCACAACTGTGCTGAACACCATCATGGCTCAAGCTCTTGAAGAAGCCTCGGATCGAATCGAATCCTCACAGGACAAGAATAATGCAGTGGCAGAGATCATCAAAGAAAACTATCAGCTGCACAAGCGGATTGTTTTCAATGGAGACAGCTACAACAACGACTGGAGCACAATAGAGGCTCGGAAACGCGGTCTTGATATGAATGAAAAGACAGTCGACCAGATTGTTCAGTGCTCTTCTGAAGAAGCACTGTCTGTGTTCGAGCATCAGAACGTTCTTTCACGGGATGAGCTTTCAAGCAGATGCATCATCAACCTTCAGACTTTCTCCAAGCAGATCAACATTGAAGCAGCTGTGATGTCGGAGATGATTCAGAAAGGGGTTCTCCCTGTAGCTGAAAAGGCAATCAGCGGTTTCTTCAAATCAATAGAAAGGCAGAAGAAGGGAGGATGCGATGTCTCACTTCAGCTTGTCAATGCCCAGGATCTTTCTTGCAGAATCGAAAAATGCTTCGCGCTTGTTTCAGAGCTGCATCTAGCCGTAGCGAAAGCTCAGGCAATAAAGGATGATGATCTTCTTCAAGCCAAAGCTTACGAAGATGAAGTAAAGGATCTTCTCATGAGCATCAGAGTCGAATCTGATTTCCTGGAAACCAATATCGACAAGGAAGCCTGGCCATATCCTTCTTATGATGATTTGCTCTTTAAATAAACTGTTTTAATATACCTTCGATATAATTTTACTTTTTTTCAATATTATTTTATATAATTATATTATAGATTTAATTTTTATTTATATAAAATCTAATTCTATAAATACTAAAACCACAAATTACTATTCTAAGTTTTATAACAATGATATTGTTTTGATTTAATTTCCAATATTTTCAAGCGTCTTCTAAAACGTTCCGATTTAACAAATCAGTCATTTTTATATGATTTTTATATTAAAAAAAATTGCATTTGATTTAAATGCAATATTTTTTATATTGTTTTAATAATATTTCTATATCAATTATTATTAAGTGTTATATTTTTTATAAAACTCTTTCAAAGCAAATCGAATTCCAGCGGCCCATCCAAGACCAAGATTTGAGAATAACTCTTCAAGTTCTTTCTTAAAGGACGGTTCAATCGAAAAGGTAGTAAGAATCTTATTCTCTTTTGCCGGACGTGAATTCGTATTGAACAAAACTCTAGCCTTTGCAGAACTTAAGCTGTTATCCGAAGTTTCTTCTTCTCTGATCTCTTTCTTAATTGCCATAACCATTATCTCCAAATAGTATTTTCCAATTCATTGATTGCATCTACTGTACGGCTCTTCAGGCCGCGGCCCCTCTGCTTGAATAGCTGTGGTGCAGTTGAAGCTTCCTGTGCTTTACGGAATACCGGATCTACAGGAATACGGAAAATCTGAAAATTCCCGTCACAAGCTTCTTTATAAATATCCCGATGCTGCTTGATTCTCTCATCATAGGAATTAATGATGATCTTTGTGTGTTCAATATTGCAACGGAAATTCTTCTTAATCTTAGCTAGTTCATCAATGAAGATCTCTAGCCCGTCAAGGCTGAATACTTCAGGAGTCATTGGTGTGATGACTTCATCACTGGCAATAAGAGCAGCACGTTCAAGCCGTCCTAGTCCAGGAGAAAGATCAAGAATCACATGTTTGAATTCTTTCTTGATTTCATTAACTGCATCCTGAATTACAAATGGTTCTTCAGCTAATTTGGTCTCTGAATAATTCTTAAGGCCACCATCAATGCCAAAAGTAGGCAGGATATATAGGTTTTCAACTGCAGGGACTGGAACAATGGCATCATTAATATAACACTTCCCTTGAATGACATCTGCAAGTTCAAACTTAGGTGCTTTGTTTTTCAAGAACCAGGACGATGAATTACCCTGCGGGTCAACATCTATAAGAATGGTAGGAAAACCATCCAAAGCAGACTGACAAGCAAGAGTCCCAGAAATTGTAGTTTTACCAACTCCACCCTTTTGCAAGTGGAAAGCTATAGTTTTTGCCATAAAACACCTATTAATTAGTATAAACCCTCTTCAAATTACATACAAGTCCTTTTTATTCCAATTTTAAAACTAATTAAATTGATTAAAGTACTGTAGAAATCCAAACTAAAGGCATTTCATAATTGAATGAATCAATATCTTATTTGTATAATTATCAATCAAAACTAAATTGGATTTATTAGAAATGATAAAAACTTATAGTTTTCAATCTGCATTAAATATTAATTCTATACCGGTTATATATAATATCGTTTTGATATAGTTTTTAATTATTTTAATATTTATTCAAATAGAATTTTTCATTGTTTGTATATCATTTTTTGCATCACAAAATCGTATTTCTGAATAATTTGAAAATTTAAACCTAAACCAATTATATCTTCATACAAATTTTACTTACTTACTATATTTCTATTATATATTTCACTTTGGTTTTTATATATATTTAATATAAGTTGAATTTATATTTATAATATTTTCACATTAAACTAATATTGACCATACTGGAATTATCTTTTTTGAAAATGGCTAATTTAAAATTCTTATTTTTATCTAAAGAGTTTTCGGGCTTGCCTATTTCAAATTCCATTAATTCAGGTATTACCATATTGGTTTCAGACCCAAACATTAAGAATCCATTTTAGAATTATACATAAATTGTAAAAAAAAGAATGGTTTTTAATATCACACAAATATGATTTTAATTATATATATTATTCTTTTTCTATTAAGTTAATTAGGTTCGCTTACGTTTTAATATATTAATAATATTGTTTACCATACAATTTAATCAAAACAAAATAGTTTTACTGTTGAACCAATATAAAATTTAATTAATTTTTAATCATATTTTTGTTTTTAGGATATAAATTAGATTATGATTTAATAAAATTTTATATCATAATTAGAAATTTTTTAATATATTTTTGGATATTTTAATATAATTTAAATATTTTATTAATATAATTTATAATGATTCCAATGTTAATTTTATATAATTATTTTTCTTTTGTTTGTACTCTAAGATTGAAATCTTTTGAAAGACTTGAAAAGAACTCAATATCTTCTTGATCAATTTCAGGATTATTCTTGAATGTTTCAAAAACATCATCTTCATGATTTGATTTTTTCAAATCAGAATCATTGAGAAAATCCAGATTTTCATTATATTTCTCAACATGAGGAATATCGACAGGATTAATTGCCTCAGAAGAAGAATAGACTTGAGAAGAAACAGCTTTCTCTGGCTTCAAGGAAGAAGAATCAACAGGGGCTTTAGGCTCTGGTTTCATAGGAACAGCATTTGAAGGAACATTCTGAAGCCTGTATTTAGGTTTGAACGCAAGAGAGCAGATCAGGAAGATGATTCCAGCAGCAAGAACAGCAGAACCAGTGATCTCAAGCCAATAAGACTTGAAGAAGTCCCAGCCAGTTGTGCTGAAAAAGTTCCAGGCCTGCTTATTCTTGCCAGCAAAAGAAGAACAGAATTCAAGAAATGAAGTACCAAATTCACTGAATTTAGTACCTAGATAAGAGAAGATGTCAGAAAAGAATATAGAAGCACTGTCTTTGAAAGAAGAAAGAGCATTCCAGACTTTAGAAAAGAAACCAGTATCATTGACAGCGGAACTATTTGCTGCAAAAAGAGATAAAGGAATTGCATTCAAAAGCAAAACCAACTGTTTCTTCTTTTTCATCGTTTTCTCCTATAAACTTAGGAAATTATATCACAAGTGAATCAAGTTAAAAAGACTTTAAAACAGAAATGTGCTGCTTTGCCTTTGAAATCTTTTCTGTGAATTCTGCTTCCTTGCTCTTTTCCTTCTCGATGACTTCAGCCTTGGCATTGCTAATGAACTTCTCATTGGAAAGCTTGGCTTGAGTCTGAGCAAGGCTCTTCTCGTTTCCAGAAATATCTTTCATCAACTTAGCAATCTCTTGATCTACATCAATTGCTTCCCGAACAAACACATAAACATTGAAACCAGGACCAGCGGCAGGAAGCGCACCGGAAATATCCTCAGTATGTGACATATCAATGAGAAGCGGTGATGCAGTCATGAATGAAGAAAGCAGATCCTTCCTTTCAGACATGAAATCAGAAGCAGCATCGGCTTTGTCAGGGCACAGAACAATATGAACCTTCTTATCTAGAGGAATCTGAAGATCTCCACGGATATTTCGGACAAGCCTTACAGCTTCCTGCATCTTCGAGACAATAGCTGATTCTTCAGGAAAATCCAAAGAAGAATCAAACTCTGGGTACTTACTTAACATGCAAGAACCTTCCGTGTTAGGAATCTTAGAATAGATTTCTTCTGTGATAAACGGAACAAAAGGATGCATCAATGAAAGAGATTTCTTCAGGATATCCAGAAGAATAGTCATTGCAGAATCCTTGGTATTCTGATCATCGCTGTATAACGAATGCTTAGATGCTTCAATATACCAGTCGCAGAAGTCATTCCAGAAGAATTCATAAATAGACTGGGCAGCTTCGTTGAATTTATAGCTATCAAGGCCCTCTGCCACTTTTCTGGAAGCATTGTTCAGCTGGCTGTAGATCCAGCGATCCATTATTCCAAGATCAACTGTAGACGGATCCTTCAAAGTGACACCGTCAAGGTTCATCAGAAGATACCGAGCGGCATTCCAGATCTTGTTGCAGAAACGGGAGCCCATCTTGAAAGAATCCATATCAATCAGGATGTCCTGCCCCTGAGTGCAGCTATGTGCAAGTGTGAACTTCATGGCATCGGCTCCGTACTGATTCACGACTTCTATCGGATCAATGCCGTTGCCAAGGCTCTTGCTCATCTTGCGCCCCTGCTTGTCCCTGACAAGACCGGTGAGGAATACATCATGGAAAGGAACCTTTCCAAGGAATTCAAGACTTGCCATTATCATCCTGGAAACCCAGAAGAAAATGATATCATAACCAGTCACAAGGGCATCTGTAGGGAAATAACGCTTGAAATCAGGAGTTGTTTCAGGCCACCCAAGGGTAGAGAACGGCCACAGCCAGGAACTGAACCATGTGTCAAGAACATCGGTTTCCTGACGGATATCCGTGCTTCCGCACTTGTCACAGCAGCATGGATCCTCACGCTTGACCATCATGGCACCGCACTTGTTGCAGTACCATACTGGAATCCGGTGTCCCCACCAAAGCTGGCGAGAAATGCACCAGTCCTTGATATTCTCAAGCCAATGGGTGTATGTGTTCTCCCATTTCTTGGGGTAGAACTGCACATCTCCATTCTTCCATGCATCAAGTGCTTTCTGTGCCATCCCATCCATCTTGACGAACCACTGTTCTGAAAGATACGGCTCAACAACAGTACCGCAGCGATAGCAGTGCCCTACTTCATGCTTATGTTCTTTTTCCGAAATGAAATAGCCTTGTTCTTTAAGATCCTGAAGAACAAGTTCACGAGCCTCGATCACGCCAAGGCCACGGTATTTCTCAGGACAATTTGCATTAAGCGTTCCGTCTGGATTGAGAATATTTACTTCGCTGAGGTTATGCCTTTTCCCGCACTGATAGTCGTTAGGGTCATGAGCCGGAGTTATCTTCACCATGCCTGTTCCGAAAGCAATATCGACGAAGCTATCGGCGATGATTGGAATCTTTTTGTCTGTAAGAGGCAGATCCAGCATCTTCCCGACGATGCTCTTGTAGCGTTCATCGTCTGGATTAACTGCAACAGCAGCATCTCCGAACATAGTCTCAGGCCTTGTGGTAGCGACAGTGATGAAACCAGAACCATCGGAGTAAGGATACTTGATATCATAAAGCTTTCCAGGGATTTCCTTGTATTCAACTTCATCATCTGCAAGAGCAGTGCCGCATTTCGGGCAGTAATTGACCAGGTAATTGCCTCTGTAGATGAGCCCTCGCTCATACAGAGTAACGAAAGCTTCACGAACAGCCTTTGAAAGGCCTTCATCCATAGTGAATCTCTCATGATCCCAGTCGCAGCTGCATCCGATAGTCTTCAGCTGATTGACAATAATGTCGTGGTGCTTTTCCTTTACTTCCCAAGTGCGCTTGAGAAACGCCTCACGGCCGACTTGCTGACGGGTCTTGCCTTCCTTCAGAAGGAAACGCTCGACCACATTCTGAGTCGCAATACCGGCATGATCCGTTCCAGGCACCCAGAGGGTGTCATCGCCTTTCATGCGATGGTAGCGTACAAGAATATCAGGAAGCGTGTTATTGAGGGCATGACCCATATGAAGGATGCCAGTTACATTAGGCGGCGGCATCACTACGGAATACTTCGGAGCATTCTCATCATGATTCGGATGGAAGAATCCTTCATCCGTCCACTGCTTGTACAGCCTTTCCTCAAAGTCCTTGGGATTATAAGCCTTATCAAGTTCAATCGCCTTCAATTTCACAGTACAGCCTCCACAGGTCGAAACTGCGGACATTGTACTCATTTGAAGGCAAAATTACAACAAACCTAAGGTCTATTCCTCGAACTTGACAGGCTCAACGCTCTTGAGCTTGAGATCCACGGTATACCCGCGCTTGTCAAGGGAATTGATGATCTCTTCCAGAGAATAATCATCGATGGTCTTCTGGGATTTCTCATTGACAAGATTCACATTGCTCTCATCAATCGGATTATCCACATTCGCTGGAATGAAGGCATTGCTTTCCTTGTTGATGTAGACAATCGATCCTACGAAGACGAACACAAAAGCAGCAGCAACAGTGGCGAAAGCTGGAAGATTGATCCGAAGCTGCCTCTTGAAGAAAGGGATCTTCTTGCGCTTGAAGCAGGTGTTCTCGATCATCTTCATTACATTCTCCTGCCGAGAGGCGATATCCTCATCGGAAAGAACTGCATCATCGATGGTCTTCTTCAGATTCTGAAGCTTCTGATAGCGCTCGCGGCAAGCATTGCAGTATCCTAGGTGCTCTTCCACCTGGGACTTGAACGGTTCTGCAAGCTCTCCATCCAAATAAGTATTAAGTATCTGGTCATCAAGGCACATATGCTACGAATCCTCCCTGCGGAGAATTGCTTCGAGCTCCTTGCGGGCACGATGCACTCTCACTTTCACATTGCTCTCAGAAATGCTCAGGACCTTTGATATCTGCTGATAATCAAGCCCAGCGTATTCCTTAAGGACAATAACAGTCTTGTACTTCTCCGGAAGCTGCGCGACTGCCTTGCGCACGCTCTCGGTGGATTCCTGAAAAAGCAGCTCCGAAGCTCCATCCTTGTAGCTCGATGTAGGCGTCACCTGCTTGAGCTTTTCCAAGGAAGCCGTTTCCCGGGCTTTCCGCTTGATCTGGTTAATCGCCAGATTCTTGGTTACCCTGATAAGCCAGAACTTCGCATCGTCCAAGGTCTCAAAGACCATGTTCTTGTCGAAGAACCTGACAAATGCATCCTGACAGATGTCCTCTGAGACATCAAGGTTGTATGTCACATGGAATGCAACCTTCATTATGACAGGGAAAACCTGTTCATAAACCTGTCTGAATGCGGCTTCATCGCCACTTCTCATTTCCATAAGCTTAACAACTATCCTCGCAAAAAGGTTACATCTTTTTAATCAATCTTGCACCCTGCAGCGTATCTTTCACTGCAAAGCCAAGCTTGTCCAGTTCTGACCTGGCCTGATCCGCAGCAGCCCAGTCCCGTGCTTTCTTGGCAGCAGTCCTCTTCTCAAGCAGAATCAGAGCTTCTGGCGGTATTTCAATATCGTCATCAGCAGAGACAGCCTTGTCAAGCTCAAGCCCAAGAACCTTGTCCATGTACAGGAGACCTGCATATTTGACCTCAGGAGAAAGAGAATCGTCTTTCACAAGAGACCACATGTCTGCAAGAGCCTTAGGCATGTTCATGTCATTGCTTATATCATCATCGAAATCCGCAAGCTGCCTGCACAGCGAGGAATCCGAAGCGGCAGCAGGCACAGCCTTGCACTGGGAACGGATCTGAGCTGTCTTCTCAAGAAGCGTTCTTCTAGAAGCCTTCGCGCTGTCCAGAGCCTGATAGGTGAACTGAAGCTGGCTTCTGTAATGCGCCCCAAGGCAGAAGAGCCTGTAATCCAGCGGATCGTAGCCCTTTGAAACAAGAAGCGGCATGGTAAGGAACTCTCCAGAGCTCTTGCTCATCTTGCCGCCCTTGTCGGAAAGCAGGAATTCGCCATGAAGCCAGTAACGCACCCATGGGACCTTTCCAGTAGCAGCCTCGCTCTGTGCTATTTCATTGGTATGATGGACCGGAATCGCATCGATTCCTCCGCAGTGTATGTCAAACTGCTCTCCCAAGTACTTCATGCTCATAGCCGAGCATTCGATGTGCCAGCCAGGATAGCCGACTCCCCAAGGCGAATCCCACATCATCTCCTGCTTGCCGAACTTGCTGTTGGTGAACCAGAGGACGAAATCCTTCGGGTTGCGCTTGTTTGAATCAACATCGATCCTTGCACCGCTCTGAAGCTTTTCAAGATCGAGGCCGGCAAGCTTGCCGTAATCAGGGAATGTATCGATTGAGAAATAGACGTTTCCGCCTGAAACATAGGTGTGACCGCCTTTTTCAAGCCTCTGGATCAAGGCAATCATCTCAGGAATGTGCTTCGTTGCAGGGCAGACGACATCCGGACGGATGATGTTGAGGCTGTCATAGTCCTTGAAGAACGCTTCTGTATAGAAAGCTGCAATGTCCCAGGCAGAACGGCCTGTCTCGCGGGCCATCTTCCCAAGCTTGTCCTCTCCATCATCGCCGTCCCCTGTGAGATGACCGACATCAGTGATGTTCATCACATGCTTCACGCTGTATCCGAAATGCTCAAGCATGCGCTTCAGCACATCCTCGAAGACATAGGTTCTCAGGTTCCCTACATGCGCATAGTTGTAGACAGTAGGCCCGCATGTGTACATGCCGACGTGCATTGGTTCAATGCTCTGGAAATCTTCATATTTCCTTCCCATCGTGTTATATAATCTAATAGCCATCCGAATCTCCAGTTGAACAAGCAATTCATTTTTAATAATATACTTATTATGACTAATAGAATAAGCAATCCTCTGGAAAAAATCAACTGCCGTTTTTCCATAAAAGATATGAGTCCCATCGGAGCCGGGCCGGAGTCGGTTCAGGGTTTCATGCCAGCCTCATCAGGCGAGCTTTCAGAAGCAATTGCCTATTGCATCAAGCATTGCATAACTGCTCCAATAGTCATCGGGCGCTGCACGAACATTCTTGTATCTGAAAGAATTCCCTCCGAGCAGGTCTTTCTGAACCTTTGCAGAATGAACAAAATCAATGTTTCCGGCACCTCGATAGCCGCTCAGGCAGGAGCATCACTTGAATCGGTGGTCGAAGCAAGCCTTTCATTCTCTGAGGATCTATCCCGGCTTTCCGGCATTCCTGGCACCATCGGGGGAGCCGCCGCTGGAAACGCCGGTGCAGACGGGATTGCCATCGGTGATTTCATTCGGGAAGTCCATGCCCTTGATTATTCTGGCCAAACCTTGATTCTTCGTCAGCCTGAGCTCGGATATGCTTACAGAAGCAGCCTCTTCAAGACACGCAATGATCTTGTGATCACTGAGGTTATCCTGGACCTCATGCCCGGAGATTCAGCCAAGGCTCAGATCGAGAGAGAAGCTGCGCTGAACCGCCGCCGAAGCCGAGGAATCGGACTGGAACCTTCTCTTGGAAGCTTCTTCCTCAATCCCGGCCAGAGCAGCGCAGGCAAGCTGCTCGATGATGCAGGGCTCAGAGGATTCATTCTCGGACGTGCACAGGTGAGCACACATCATGCCAACATTATTATCAATCCTGGACGTCTGGCCACCTCTGAAGAGATAGCAGAATTAGCTAGTTATTGCAGAAAAAAGGTATTGGAATTATATAATATCGATTTAAAGCCAGAAGTCAATCTGTACGGATTAACAATATAAAGAATACAAAACAGGCCCTGCCGAAGCAAGGCCCATTGCAATAATCCTGAATCAGGAAACTCAAGGACGGACAAGTATCGAAGCAAGCTCAGGATGCTTCTTCAGATTATCCACCAGACCGCGCTCGCGGCCCTTGTTGCGATACTGCGGATCCTCGAACGAATAATGGAAATTGGTGTGGACATCGTAGTTGCCGTTCATCAGAGCATAGGCATCTTCGGTGATCACAAGCTCCTCATCGGTAGGAATCACGAAGATCTTCACCTTTGAATCATCAGTGGAAATCTGGAACTCGCCGTTGCGGCAATGACAGATATCGTTCTTATGCGCATCAAGCTTGATACCGAAATTCTCAAGACCTTCGGTTGCACCAGCCCTGATGTGCTCCCCCATCTCTCCAACGCCAGCAGTGAACACAATGGCATCCACCCTTCCAAGCTCAGCGGCATAGGCGCCGATGTACTTGCGAAGGCGATGGCATTCCATCTTAACCGCAAGCTGAGCCTTCTCGTCGCCGGCCTCAGCAGCCTTCTGGACATCGCGGCGGTCGGAGTAGCCGCATATGCCCTGCAGCCCGCTCTTCTTGTTCATCCAGGTATCCATCTCATTTGCCGTAAGATGAAGGTTGTTCATCATGTAAGGCATGATCGCAGGATCCATATCTCCGCAGCGGGTTCCCATCACAAGGCCTTCAAGCGGTGTGAGTCCCATCGAAGTGTCAATGCAGATTCCATTCTTCACAGCGCAAACAGAAGCGCCGTTTCCAATGTGGCAGATAATGACGTTTGTATCCTTGTTAGCCTTGTGGAGCAGGACAGCTGCCCTCTTGGCACAGTACAGATGGCTGGTTCCGTGGAATCCGTAGCGCCTTACATTGAACTTGGTATACCAGTCATAAGGGACCGCATACATGAAAGCCTCAGGGCTCATTGTCTGGTGCCATGCTGTATCCACAACTATTGCATGAGGAACATCCGGCATCACCTTGCGAGCAGCCTCGATGCCCATGATATTGGCAGGCATGTGAAGCGGTCCGAGAGGAATGACCGTCTTGAGCTTCTCGACGACTGAATCATCGACAAGAGCCGATTTCTTGAACAGCTCGCCGCCATGCAGGACGCGGTGTCCCACGGCGCCGATCTCCTTGACGCTCTTGATGCATCCCAGCTTGGGATCCACGATGAGGCTGATGATCTTTTCAATAGCCTCCTTATGAGTCGGCGAGAGGAATCTTTCATTGTATTCGTCTTTCCCCTTGACCTTATGCTCGACTGTGGAATACTCCAATCCGATTCTTTCGACAACGCCTACAGCAAGGACATCCTTGTTGTCCCAGTCGTAAACCTGATATTTGGCGGATGAGCTTCCGCAGTTCAATGTAAGAATGACCATCTTCTTTCTCCAAAACGAAAAGTATGCAGGATTTAATCCTTCATGAAAGCCATTTAACCACAACGACGGAAATTATTCAACGGAATCTCAGCAAAAACAACTTTTTGCCGCTTTATAGGGTGTATGAAGAAATTATTGCTATTTATCATGTATCTGCTGATTGCCATCTGCCCCGCCCGAGGCGGCGAGATAGCTCTCAGAATCGAACCGGGACGGATCGTCCCAAGTCTTAAAACCGATATCCTGACGATATCGGCTGGTGAATTCCCATCGATAAGGCTCTCCGAAAGATGCCTTGCAGGGAATTGGAACCCATCAGGAGTCCTTGAACAGCTTCTTGCACCAAAGAAGGCCCGCATCACAGCAAGCTTCGAGGAGCCTCTGGCAAAGCCTGGAAACGGGCTGTCAGGATTCTGCCTTCGGCTAGAAGGCTTTGCCGCATTCCTGTCTACTCCAGCACTGGACAGCAGCTGCCCTCAGCTTTTCGGACTAGCCTGTGGAACAGACAGAGCGGCAGCGGCTGCAATGGCATCACAGCCAGAAGAACAGGATGACTCGCTTGCGCTTGACTGGCGCACCGTTTCAGAACAGCCGGACATCTCTCTCATGCTGTCAGTCCACCAGAAAGGAAAGATCAGTTTAGATTATGTCTTCTCCGGCCGCTGGAACAGCCGCTCCGGACTGAGGAGAATGGTGGCATTCAGAATCGGAATGCCAGTGCTTGGACTAGAAGCTTCAGTTGAGAGGAGGCTTTCGAGCGAACAGGGCATCAGCATAGAGGTCAAGCGCGATTCAGGTCAAATCAAGGCAAATGCAAGCTGGAAGCTTCAGAAGGATGAGCCTCCTGTTCATTACGGCAAGTCGCAGAAGATAACCCTCACTGCAAGAAAAACTATATCATATGCTTTTCCCAGCCTCAGAATCGAAGGAGAATCAGGGTTTGGCTATGAAATAAAGGAGGACTCGAAGACATCAAGAGCAAGCTGGGCAAGCCTGTCAGCCATTACCAGATGGGGCATGTTCAAGGCATCATTCGATGAAAAGAAAGGATTCGAAGCAGAACTGAATGCAGGAATAGCCAGCATAAGGTTCTTAGAACGGATGGTTAAGCTATCACTTAATCTGAAAAAAGAGCTCAACTGGGGAGAAATCCAAATCAGAATTGATGAGAGCCTCCGATGGGCTCTCAAGGTTAGGATTCTATTCTAGAAGTTCATGAAGCTCGATGACGGATACACAGGCTCGCTTGTGACATTGATGCCGATCTTGCGAAGGCCGGACCAGTCTCCAGAGGACGGGACATGGCTCATATGGCACTCGCATCCGCGAAGCTGCGGAAGATTCTCAAGAGCCTTCTTGGATTCGCCCTTGAGCGTTGCAGCCATTGCAAGACAGATCAGCATCTCGTCCAGATTGAGCGACACTCCGCGGCCGTTGAGCTGGTCACGCTTCATGTCAGTTATCGACTGGATGATCTGCTTAGGTATGAGATCTTCCTTCTCATCAATCCCAGCAAGGCATTTGAGTGCATTGAGAACCATTGCACTTGAGGCATGCATCATCGGAGAGTTGTGGCTGGTGACGATCGTGCCGTTTTTCAGCTGGATTGCAGCGGAGCAGGAAACGCCCTTGTTTCCCTTTCCGCGGGCCACTGCATCCTTGAGAGCTTCAAGGGCAGGTCCCACAGTGGGACGATCTTCCAGCTTCAGAGAGGAGCGGTTCATCAGCTCAAGGCAGCGATCCACAGCAGCTTTCTCTCCGATTCCCTGGGCAAATTCGCATGCGCTTCGGTAATATCGGCGGATTATCTCCTGTTCGGACGCCCACCTGACGACCTCGTCATCGGTGATTCCGAAGCCACAGCGGTTCACGCCCATCTCTGTAGGGCTGTTGAAAACAGCTTCTTTTCCAGTGATTTTCTCAAGTATCCTCTTTAGAAGCGGATAGGCATCAAGATCGCGGTTGTAGTTGACTGCAATCTTGCCCTCAGCGGCAACGTAGAAGTGATCGATCATATTGAAATCGCCGATATCGGCGGTTGCAGCTTCGTAGGCTACATTCACAGGGTGGTCAATCGGAAGGTTCCAGATCGGGAATGTCTCGAACTTTGAGTAGCCGCTCTTTCGCCCTGCACGGAAATCATGGTACATTTGACCCAAGCAGGTTGCCAGCTTTCCGCTTCCAGGACCTGGAGCCGTCACAAGAACCACTGGCTTGTCGGTCGGGATATAAGGATTGCGGCCATAGCCCTCGTCGCTCACGATCCGGTCGATGTCGTTTGGATAGCCTGCAATGGCAGTATGAAGATACACCTTCACTCCATGACGCTCAAGACGCTCCTTGAATGCAATGGCTCCCGGCTCATTGCTGAACCTGGTGATCACAACACGCCTGACCTCGATTCCCCAGCGGGCGAAGTCATCGATCATCTTGAATACATCGGTGTCATAGGAAATTCCGAAATCGCTTCTGATCTTGTGTCTTTCAATATCAGCCGAACTTATGCATATGATCACATCAAGCTTATCCTTGAACGACTGAAATACCCTCATCTTCACATTCGGGTCAAACCCAGGAAGCACGCGCGAGGCATGCATGTCGAACAGAAGCTTTCCACCGCATTCGAGGTAAAGCTTTCCGTCGCATTGCTCCATTCTCTGAAGGATGCACTGGCGCTGCTCGGAAAGGTATTTCTCATTGTCAAACCCGATCTTCCCGACCATCGAAGGCAATGTGGGCTTCAGTATCATATTCACCTCGCAATCAGATGCTTTTCCATCTGAATCATTTCCTGTTTCCCATAGAGCGCTTCGACGATGGCAAGGGAGAAGTCCATTGCGCATCCGGCGGCCTGAGCAGTGATTATAGTCCCCGATACGAGAACCCTCTGATCAGTGAACTTGAAATCAGGGAAAGCGGATTCCATCCCTGGATTGCATACTGCATTGTGCCCCTCTAGAAGGCCGGCAGGACCGAGCACAACAGCAGGGGCTGCGCAGATGGCGGCAACAATCCCGCCTCCCGCCGCAGTCTGGATGGCCTTCTCGTTAACAGGCCAGCTGGCGGCAAGATTGACGCTTCCAGGCATTCCTCCAGGAAGGACGACGCAGTCGAAGCTGCCTTTAACGTCTGAATCAAGCACATCGCACCGGACATGAATTCCATGCGAGCTGCAGATATCAAGCGACCCGACCCCTGCAACAATAACTTCAGCCTTGAGTCTGCGAAGCACATCAATCGGGGTCATCGCCTCGACTTCCTCAAAACCATCAGCCAGAAAAACCAGCACTTTCTTCATGAAAACCTCCGACTCAATCTGTCATGCGCCGCGCAAAGCAGCCTCTTAGTATCATCCCATCCAAGACACGGATCGGTAACCGAAACACCGTATTTCATATTGCATCCCGGCTTCTGAGCCCCGCTTTCAAGAAAGCTCTCCATCATCAAGCCACGGATCGACTTGTCACCAGCAAGAATCTGATCGGTCACGCTTTCAATCACATCAGATTGAAGCCTTGGATCCTTCGAGCTGTTTCCATGGCTGCAATCGATCATTATTGCCGGGTCAATCCCTTCTTCCTCGCACAGCCTGGCTGCCAAGGCGACTGACTTGGGCCCATAGTTCGGCTCATCATCAGTTCCCCTGAGAATCATGTGACAGCACTTGTTCCCTTCGGTCCTGACAGCGCGCACCATTCCATCAAGCCCCATCCACAGGAAACCCGCAGGTTCAGATGCAGCTCTAAGCGAATTGGCAGCAACCCTCAGGTCTCCTGATGTGGGATTCTTGAATCCGACAGCGGTGGAAAGCATGCTTGCAAGATTGCGATGAATCTGGCTCTCGCAGGTGCGGGCGCCAATGCAGTTCCAGCTTACCAGATCCTGATAGTACAGCAGCGCAAGAGTATCAAGCGCCTCAGTTCCCGCGGGAATACCGATTTCAGCAAGCTTCAGAAGAAACTTCCTGGCAGTTTCAAGCCCCCTGCGGATATCGAATGAATTGTCCATGTCAGGATCATTGACCAGACCCTTCCAGCCCTCGACGGTGCGCGGCTTCTCGAAATAGCTGCGCATAACGAAGAAGAATACGTCACCGAGCTTCTCTGAAAGTTCGAAAAGCTTCTGAGCATACTCCAAAGCGGCAGTGCTATCATGAATGGAGCACGGCCCGACTACGGCAAGGATCCTCGGATCGTCGCCGCGAAGAATTGCTTTGATGGAATCTCTGGACCTCTGGATGAAGGCTTTGCCGCCCTCATCCAAAGGCAAGGAGCGCACAAGCTCAGATGGTGAGAATATGCGCTCGCTGCTGCTGATCCTGAATCCGTCCATCTAGAACTCCGCAGACCCTACGGCTCTTGGATAGGGAATGACATCCCTGATGTTCTGCATGCCTGTGGCATACATCACAGCTCTCTCGAAGCCAAGCCCGAAGCCTGCATGAGGCACGCTTCCGAACCTTCGAAGGTCCAGGTACCACCAGTAGTCTTCCTCTCTCATTCCAAGAGCCTTCATCTTGTCCACAAGCACATCGTAGCGATATTCACGCTCGCTGCCTCCGACAATCTCCCCGAGCCTCGGCACGAGGACATCCATGGCGGCGACGGTCTTCCCGTCTTCGTTTGCCTTCATGTAGAACGACTTGATCTCTTTCGGATAATCCGTAACAGCAACCGGGCCGTGGCACACAGTCTCGGAAAGGTACCGCTCATGCTCGGTCTGCAGGTCACAGCCCCAGTACGGCTTGAAGTCGAACTGGACCTTTGCCTTCTCTAGCTCGGCAATTGCATCGGTGTACTCAAGATGCGCAAACGGAGTGTCCACGACATGCTGAAGCTTTGCAATCAAGCCAGGCTCAACCAGCTTGTCGAAGAACTCAAGGTCATCCGGGCAGTCTCTCAGGACAGCACCGAATACGAACTTCAGGAATGATTCGACGACCGCTCTGTCACCATCGAGGTTGCAGAATGCCATCTCGGGCTCGATCATCCAGAATTCGGCCAGATGTCTCTTGGTCACAGAATTCTCCGCACGGAACGTCGGCCCGAACGTGTAGATGTTCTTGAGCGCCATTGCATAGGTCTCGCCCTCAAGCTGTCCGCTGACTGTCAGTGAAGCTCTCTTGCCGAAGAAATCCTTTGAGTAATCCACAGCTCCATCCGCTGTGTGAGGGACCTTGTTCAGATCCAGAGTCGTGACCTGGAACATCGCTCCAGCGCCTTCGCAGTCGCTTGCGGTGATAAGAGGAGTGTTGACATAATAGAAGCCATTCTGCTGGAAGAATGTGTGAACCGCATATGCCATGCAGTTGCGCACCCTTGCAACAGCACCGATCGTGTTGGTACGAGGCCTCAGATGGGCTATCTCGCGCAGGTACTCAAGGGAATGGCGCTTCTTCTGAAGCGGATATGTATCCGAAGGGCACTCTCCGACGATCTCCACCGAATCGGCAGCAAGCTCTACGCTCTGGCTGCCTCCCATGGACTCGACGATCTTTCCGGTGCACACAACTGAGCAGCCGGTTGAGAGCTGATCAATGATGCCTGGATTATTGAACGTTCCCTTGTCCACAACAACTTGGATGCCCTTGAGGCTGGAACCGTCGTTCACTTCCAGGAAGCTGATGGTCTTGCTGTCACGCTTGGTCCGAAGCCAGCCCTTGACGACAACGGTGTCAGGACCTGCTTTCCTCTGCATTAGCTTTGCGATGCTTTCTTCCATCACTGATCTCCTATCGAGCCTGACAGGGTTGCTCCCTTCGGACAGACCGTGATCACACTTCCCATCCACTGGAACCGCTTCTCAAGCAGGCTCACACTATTATTGGTATCGGATAGATGAACAAGAAAAACCTTGCTTATCCGATATTTCGAAGAATTATAGCATATTTCAGATTTGTTTTCGCCTGTCAGAGCAGCAAAAAAACCGCATTGATTGAGAAATTCCTCTGCCTGCGTGTTTGACAGGTGCCCGCGCGGCCCATCTATTCTTTTCTTCAAAGGATACGGATACGGCCCGGTCTTGAGCATCTGGGAATCGTAGTTCGATTCAAGAAACAATACATCGCTCTGTCTGGCAAGCTGCACCATCTCCTGATCGAATACCCCTGTGTCGGTGACAATAGTGAATGAGGCCTGGGGACAGCTTATGTAGTATCCGGAGCTTCCGGTACTGTCATGGGATGTAGGAAAGCTCCTTATAAGGAAAGATCCGATGCTCACGGCATCTCCGAATTCAATGATTCTGCATTGATCCTGAGGAATCCCGAGCTTTTCGTATTCGCATTCCTGACATCGGCCGCTTGTGAATACGCACAGGCCGTCCTTGCGGGCGATGGTACCGACGCCTCGGGCATGATCCGGGTGCAGATGGGTCACGAAGACAGCTCTTATGGTGGAATAGTCAAACCCTTGTGATTCGATCCGCCTCATGAGTTCGGCTCTGGAGAATCCATTGTCCACAAGCAACGCATCGCTGCCATCGCTGAAAATGTAGGAATTTCCGCTTGAACCGCTTCCGAGAATACTGTATCGAACCATAATCTGAGAGGTTATCAGAAACCTCATGGCTGTGCAAGGGTCAGAGTACGCTCACCAGGTGCTTGCGGACCGCAAACAGCACCAGCTGGCACCGAGTCCTCATTCCAGTCTTGTTCAGAAGGTTCTTTATATGAGTGCTCAACGTCGTCTGAGCGATGCCGAGCTTCCACATTATCTCGTTGTTATCGTAGCCTTGGCCTATCAGGACCAGAACCTGGACCTCCCTAGCAGAAAGACGCTGGCAGTACGGCAGCTCAGGCTGGCAGACTTCCCGCCTGATCACCGGCGGCTTGTCGTTTTTACGATTCAGCGTTTCAATCGCTGTGAATCCATGATCCATCAGCGAGGCGATCAGCACCTCGGCCTTGTCCGGCATCAGAGCAATCCGCCTGATCCTGGGGTCATGGACATACTGCTGGCTCTTCTTGTCGCAAACGGAAAGCTGTCCATAGCCCGGCACAACGACATAGAGCAAGCCGACTCCTTCCATGTCAGACATGGCACATTCGTCGAAGGACAGGGCTCGGACGGCCAATCCCTGCTTCCTCATCACTTCAGCTGTTGAAGCTGCCTTGGTTTTTTCCTTTGAAAGTATGACGATTTTGTTTCTCATACCCTATATACCGGGGAAATTGTGTTTCTGCTGAGCAAAACCCGGAAAAAAATGAAAATTCTTTTCCGGGCTGTGCAAAATCATACAAAACATCACCAAAGTGTACGAACTTTGGCGAAGATCAAGGGTTTGGCCTACTCCTCATGCTCCAGAGCAAGAGTGATCGTCGTCCTGTCGCAGACTTCTGCAGGTCCGGCATACTGGATTGCACCTGGGAACACGAAGCAGGTCTTGCGGGCCCACTCGTCGCGGTTGCTGGCAAAATAGGCAAACGGCTTCCCTTCCAGATCGACAAGAGCCTTCCGGATCACCGGCTTGTTCTTTCCGTTGCGGACTTCCATATTCATCATCATCGTGATAGGCACTCCGCCTGCCTTCCAGTATCTGGCCGGCTTGCAGAGGTTGCGGACGCTTGAAAGATATCCGGTGAACCCGCCTGCCATCAGGAAATAGGCATTGTAGCCTAGGCTGTAGCAGTAATCCGAATCAAAGTTCGACGGGAAGCTGCAGCGTCCCTCATATCCGAAGAAGTGATTCTGGGTGCTGAACTTGCCGCAATATGTCCCGGCGGCTTTCATCTCATCAAGTTTCTTCCCGACAAGCTCAATCAGCAGCTTCTCTGTTTCTATGCGGCTGACCTGCACGTTTCCATGAGGGTCGCGGTCCATCAGAAGCTGAGCCTTGATTCCGTCAGGGAACACAAGGAATGCCTTCTTGGATGCAGCTGTCAGCCTTCTCTGGACAAAATCTGATTTCTCTTCGAATGTCTTCAGTCCTGCAAATGCTTCGGATTCCTTTGCCACTATGTCATTCAGCTCTGAAATCAGAACCTTGATCTCAGGGATGAACTCAATCAGTCCTTCAGGAATGAGAACCACTCCGAAGTTGTTTCCATCTTCTGCTCTTTTTGCCACTGCATCTGCAATCTGGTCCACTATCTGCGAAAGGCTCATGCCTTTCTTCTCGACTTCCTCGCTCACTATGCAGAGGTTCGGCTGTGTTTCAAGCGCGCATTCAAGAGCAATATGGCTTGCAGATCTTCCCATCAGCTTGATGAAGTGCCAGTATTTCTTGGCGCTGTTTGCATCACGTTCGATGTTTCCAATCAGTTCGCTGTATACCTTTGTTGCAGTGTCGAATCCAAATGACACTTCGATGTCCTTGTTCTTAAGGTCGCCATCAATCGTCTTCGGGCATCCGATCACGCTTACCGGCACTTTGCTGCTGGCAAAATACTCGGCAAGAACTGCTGCATTGGTATTCGAATCATCGCCGCCGATGATCACTATGCCGCACATTCCGTGCTTTGCGCATACATTCTTGACTTTCTCGAACTGCTCCTCGGTCTCCAGCTTTGTTCTTCCGCTGCCGATAATGTCGAATCCGCCGGTGTTCCTGTACTCGTTGATGAAGTCTTCGGTGAATACTACAAACTTGTCATCCACCAGTCCGCTTGGGCCGCCCTTGAATCCGATGAGGTTGTTCTCGGGGTTGGCCTTCTTAAGCGCATCGAACAGTCCGCAGATGACGTTGTGTCCGCCAGGGGCCTGTCCGCCGGAAAGAATCACCCCGACGTTTATCTTCTTCTTTCCATAGTCATTGGATCCCTTGGTGAATGATACTTCGGGCATTCCATATGTACAGGGGAAGAGCTTCTTGATTTCGGCCTGATCCGAAACTGACTGTGTAGGCTCGCCAAGCACCGGCTTGACATCCTTGATTTCTCCCCTTAGGATTTCGGGAAGCTTGGGCTGATACTCATAACGATATTTCTGAAGCGGTGAAACCATAATTTCCTCCATAGCTTTTCTGCTGCTGTTAATTTTATTGGTTTCTTGTCTGTTATGCAAGATAGTTGTATAGTCTTGGTATGCTTCAGCTGCTTATCGATTCTGATTCCTGTCCTGCCTCAATCCGCACAATTATACTTCGTGCCTGCCGCAAGAATTGCATCGATTCGGTTTTCGCTGCCGACCGCAGCATCCCTGATGTCCTTGTAGCCATTGCTGAGCATACTCATGACCTTCGGCAGCAGCTCCTTGCTTCCGGGGGCAGTCCTGATCAGATCCGAAGCATACGCAGTCCTATCCAGATGCAGGTAGTTGCCACCGGGGACAACAGTGCAGATGACTATCTCGTCTCCATCTGCCAGCCTGGCAGTCTTTCCGTTACCCGTGACATTCTTCTGGCCAATCGCCTGATCGAGAGGGGCTCGATTGTCATTACTGACCGCGGCCAGGTTCTTGACCGCAGCAATATCGCCCATCGCCTCAGCGAGAAGAATGCCAATTCAGCCTTCCGAGAGGCAGGCATGTTCGACACAGAGCAGAACACGCCGCTTTCACCTCGTGACATCCGCACTTTCTCCAATTCTTTCAATTCTGCCCTCTCCCGCCTCCTCTGATTCCCAGTTCGGCAGTTCGGCAGTTCGGCAGTTCGTCTCCAGTTCGGTTAGTTCGCAAAATCGGGAAAAATATGAAAATAACTCTTAAAATACAACCCTAAATAAGGAATTATTGGAGTGAAAAACAGACAATTGATGTTATTTGTTTTCGGCGAAAGGCTTTATGTCAAAATCCCGTTTCTCAGCAAAAAACGAATTCCGCCGCTATTAAGGGTATCAAACGATTTAGAAGAGGCTTATGGAAGACGAATTCGAAAAAACAATTCAGGAACTGGTTAGGAATTTCAAGCCTAAAAATGAGAAGCCATTGAAATGGTGGATGGAAAAAAACGCACTTATCTGGCATGTAGTGCACCGTCTTTACGGAAATAGTGACCATTTCAAATACACTGAAAACTTCAAGGAATACAGAAGAAGTTCAGCCTCAGCAAGCTGGAAAACAGGAGTGCTGCTCATTGACTACGGAGTCATGCCCACTCATCTTCACGATCTGGTTATTGTTCCAAGTTTCGAAGCCCTGAGCAGTTATCTGCGAAGAACGGATATTTCATATACACGTAAAAGATTGAATATGAAAGGCCGCGATGGAATGCCAATTCAAACCACCCCAGTGTTTGATGGCAAGCCATACTGCACACCGATGGGATCAGTCAGACAGACATATGAGACACTGCGGTACAT
>JAQUYU010000105.1 GCA_028691695.1 Sphaerochaetaceae bacterium
AAAAAGGGTACAAGTTGCTTAACAACTTATACCCTTGATTTGTGCGGCAAACTGGACTTGAACCAGCACAAGAATTACCTCATAAGCACCTCAAGCTTACGTGTCTACCAATTCCACCACTGCCGCATTAGCTGATGATGTATCAATCAACTGTTAGAACATACATCAAATCAATCAGTTTAGTCAAGGGAGTTTTAAATTGGATTATCTGAAAACAAAGCAGCCCCCTGTCATATTCGATAGAGGGCTGTTTTAGGTTATTCTTTCTCTTACTTCTGCTCGCTCTGAGCTCTCTCAGAAGCAGCCTTCTTTGGAAGCACCAGGTTGAGGACTATTCCTACCAAGGTAGCAAGCGCTATGCCTGAAAGCTGGAAGCTCATGCTTGAACCGATCTTGAACTGAAGCATTCCGCCACCGATTCCAATCACAAGGATCACTGAACTGATCGTGAGATTGCGTGTATCCTTGTAGTCCACTCCGCTCTCTACCAGAGTCCTGAGGCCGCTTGAAGCAATAGTTCCATACAGAAGCATCGTCATTCCGCCAAGAACCGGACCCGGGATTGTGCGGATTATTGCACCGAACTTCTGGCAGAAGGACAGAAGCACTGCTATGACAGCAGCTCCGCCTGTAATCCACACACTGTAGCTCTTGGTCATAGCAAGCACGCCCACGTTTTCGCCGTAAGTAGTGTTTGGCGGGCCTCCCCAGAGCGCAGCCCAGGAAGTAGCAAGACCATCGCCAAGAAGAGTCCGCTGCAGACCTGGATCCTTGTAGAAGTCCTTTCCAACAACCTGTGAGATGCAAAGGGTATCACCAAGGTGCTCGCAGATAGTCGCGAAGGAAATCAGAATGAAAGTGATGATCGGAGCAAGAGCGAACTTCGGAATCTGGAAAGTCGGGAGCCCGAACCAAGCTGCATCTTTGACGATCTGGAAGTCAATCACATGGAAAGCCGGGAAGATCGAACCCATCACCAAGGCGAAGAGGTAGCCTCCAACAAGCCCGATAAGCATTGGAAGAGAACTGAGGAACCCCTTGAAGAACATGCTTATCGTTATGGTCAGCGCCAAGGTGAACAGAGCGATTACAAAGTAAGACAGATGGTAGTTTCCAGCACCGTCATACATCGCATTGGTCATTGCAGAAGGAGCAAGGCTAAGCCCGATCGTGATTATTACCGAACCGATCACAACCGGAGGAAGCGCCTTGTTTAACCACTGGTGGCCTGCGAACTTGATGATCAAGGCAACCAGACAGTAGAACAGCCCGGAGAACACCGCACCGCCCAGAGCATAAGGCAGACCGTAAGCAGCAGTCACCGAAATGATTGGGGAGATGAATGCAAACGACGACCCTAGGAAAGCAGGAACCTTCGCTTGGGTGCAGAGAATGTAGATCAGAGTGCCAGTGCCTGCTGTGAACAGAGCAGTCGAAGGGCTGAGACCAACCATGATCGGAACAAGGATTGTAGCGCCGAACATAGCGAATACATGCTGGAAACTGAGGGGAATCCACTGCGATAGCGGCGGACGCTCAGTCAGACCATAATGACGAACTTGTTTCATTCGAACTCCTTCTGGACCTTCGCAGTTCTCAGCTTAAAAAAAAAGACAGGAAGCAAAACGCCTTCTGTCTCTCATTCAAACATCAGAATAAACCTTGTCATTGAACTGCCGTCCTTGATTTTTTTTCTTGGTTACTATAAACAAAAACCTCAAGCGAGGGAAGAGCAAAAAGATGAAAAACAACCAAATTCTTGCATTTTTATTTTCCATCCTTCTGATTCTGGTGATATAAACCCTTTTAGCTTAAGGCATTGTCTTAAAACTTTATCGTTTATTTGCTAGTTCTTCCTCTAGTTGCTTGCCTTCACCTCCGAAAGCACATAGTAAGCCTTGCCCTCGGCAGGAGGAGCCGGATTGAAGAACATCCCTGTCTTGCAAAGACCATCGCCATCAAGGACGAACACAAGCTCCCGCTGATTGCTGTCTTCATTGATTCTGAACCAGTAGTCAGTAGTGGTGTTCACTGTGAACATGAAAGCCTTTGAATTCACGCTGGAACGGTAGCGGGCAGCAGTGACGACCATCTCAGAAATTATCCACTTCGCTGGAGTAAGGCTTGTCTTGTTGAACTTGGAAGCATTGCTCCGGTACACAACACCAAGATCCGAAGCCTCATCATAGTCATGATAGCTGTAGCTGTCCCTGATGCCATCGATCGGGAAGAAGCGAAGCTCCTGATCCTTTCCGCTTACGGACTGGATATCATACAGATCATAGTAAGGACCGCCCTGTGTCTTGTCATTGGAAAGAACAGCAGTCACATAGATGCTCTTGCATCTCCCCTTGTTGTTATCATCAGTAGGATTGACCCACTTATAGTCACCAGCCCATGAACCAGTGCGAGCACTGCATGAAACCTCTGAGACTTTCGCATCCTTGCCATCAAAGCCCTCAAGCAGAACAGTGTAGTCCGACTCAGGCCACAGCGGGGCATCGGTTCCGCCGATAGTGACCGACTGCTCGTAAGGACTGATAAGATCAGACTCAACTCCATTTACAGAGACCATTATGTAACGGATGGAATTCAGCTCTGCTTCCGTGCACTCATGGTCTATTACAACCCTATCAGGATACCAGAGAGAATCAGGATCCTGGACGGCCGTCATGGCAGAAAGACTCATTGCAACGAAGAAGAATACCGCTGCAAACATTGACAGTTTCATTTTTTTAATCATGTTTCTTCTCCTCTTTTGTATGATAATAAACGTTTTCTTCAGTTTTGTCTTTAATCTGAGAACTCAGCAGAGCAAATATAAGCCCTTGCCTCCTCTGATTTCTCATGAGACGAAGCAATGAAGGAATTATCAGTGATCTTTCCAATAACCGCCTCCTGCTCTGCTTCGCTTCTGTAGGTTATGGACCTGAAGAAATTGCGATAGTCCTTGTCCTTTGTCAGGAACACCTGATCATCGATGAAATCCCTCGCCCGAAGAGCCATCTGCCGGGCATGATCAAACTGCTCTTCTGTCAAATGATCTGTCTTGAAAAGCGAGAACAGAACAAGGCAGGCATCAATCACCTTGTACTCAGGATACATATCATCAAGATCTGCATACCTCTGATGAACTGCCTCCCAGCTATCAAGCTTGGATGAGAGGACATCATCAAGCAGCTCGCGGACCAGAACAGTCGGGATAAGCTGGCCTCCTGTGTTCTCCCAGAAGATCTGACCGGTTTTCTGAGAATGCGAATAGAACCCACTGCATGACTGGCCATAATCAACAAGAGGATTCCTCATTGTCTTGTTTTCAATGTCCTTGAAGCAGCAGCACTTTTCATGACAATAATGACCTATTTCAGTCATTGCATAATAGAAAAGCATCGAAGTGTAAGCTCTGTAGCCATCAAGCGGCTTTAGAATCAGAACAGGATTGGCCGAATTCTCGATGCTCTCTCCGAACACCTGAAGATGGGACACCTCATCAGGGTGATTCTCTAAAAGATCCTCACCGATTCCAAGAAGCACCAGAAGCTTCTCCTGGATATCAGGATCGGCATGTCCCCAAGGATGATAAGCCGGAGTCTGGGCAAGAAGCCTGAGCTCATCATTGACACCGGCCTTCTCTTTTTTCAGATAGCTCTTTGCAACCCAGATGGCAAGCAGGAAGCGCCCCTTGCGGATTTCATTGGCAGTATCAGGGGCAAGATATGAAGTCTCGATCACCTGACGCGGGTGATGCCTCTTGTCACGGACTCGGTACTTGTAGCTGTTGCGCTCAAGAGCATACATATTGTAAAGCCACCAGAAAGCCGGCATGACCTCACGGCGATGACAGCTAGGATTATCGCTTACAAGCGAGAACGGGAGCTCAATGAAAAGCTCATCAGGATAGTTGCCCTTGCTCAGAAGCGTGTAGGAAGCAAACCGGCTGTTGTGCTTGAGCGTGCTGGAAAGAGCCGGCCAGAACCCGCGTCCTGCCACAAGCTCTCCATCGTTTCCCCTGCTGTTGTGGTTCGAGCCGACAGTTGCACCTGCTGCCATGTTGGACTGCCCCATCACGAGCGAAGCAATGAGAAATGAATTGTTGTGATGCTGCTCATGACCTGGGAACACGAGATTGTTAAGGACCTCGCAGCATGAAACGGTGGAATTGTCGCCAAGAACTGAATGAATCAAGCGGGCACCATACTTCAATCCGCAGTTGTCACCCAGAACGAAGCGGACGGCCTTGCTGCCATAGAAAACGCTTGAGCCGCAGCCGATTATTCCATTTACAAGCTCCACTCCCTCGCCAATCTGAACAGGACTGTCCTGTCTGCTGAGAAGACTCAGGTTCTTGAGCTTGTTCGCACCCTTGATGTACGAGCAGGGACCAGCATATACATCCTTGATGATCCTCGTGCCTTTGATAACGCAGTCATGCTCAATAACACCATAATAGCCTCTTCTGCTGTCGCAGACTTCATCCGTCAGTTGCTGGAATCTTTCGCTGAGCTCTGGGTTTTCACGGTAGCTTGCCCAAAGATACGCATCGGCAGTCGTGATGCCTGCAAAAGGCGCAATGCTCCGGCCTCCTGCTTCGTTCATCACATCTATGAGGACCCGCACATCAGGATCCTCGCCTTCCTTGATCACCCCGTTTCCGAACTTTGCATGGCTTGTGGTCTGCATCTCATCGATTCTGGAGAGGATGCAATGGTCCTTGATTATATAATTCGCGATGAAAGGGCAATGTGCGATGCTGCAATGAGAACCTATGTCGCTTGAGATTATCGTAGAAGAGAGGATTCCTTCAGCCTGCATGAAGTCATGGAATCCCAGCACCTCGCTCCGGAAAGCCCCAAGACGTACAAGCCCATAGAAGTTGGAACGTGAAATCACATGGGGATCGAACGGATCCTGGACAATCACCTTGGACCAATCGGCACAGAAATTTGACTGGTCTTCAAGAATGCAAATCTCGAAATCCTTCAGATTCCTGTAAAGGCTGTTAGGGCCATTCTGCTCGAACCTGCGAGAGTATTCATCCTCAGCGTTGCTGAGAAACTGCTTGTCTACAAAACCATAGCCAAATGAACTGCTGTCCGTAACTGTAATCATGATTCCCCCATGCAAAGCATGGAGGGATTATACCACGCGGAAGTGCAGATTCTCAAGAAAAACGATAAGAGCTTTGTTTTTCATTACTTCAGCTTATCAGGCTCCAGAAGAAAATCATAGATATTAATCACGAAGATGCCTTCATCGGTGTAATGAGAAGGAACCATGTCATTGGTGATGAGAACCTTTCTGAACGAATCGCGGGTCTTGCCGAACGGTCTCATTTCCTGCTTCCGCTTGTCTGGATCCTGAACAGAATATGCTGACTGGATGTAGATGCGCTCAGAACCCTGATTGCAGACAAAATCGATCTCCAGCTGTTTCCTCTCACGGGTTTCACCTATCTTCTCTACTACGGGCACCACTCCGACATCAACATTGTAACCTCGCATGACAAGCTCATTGAAGATAACATTCTCCATGCAATGACTGATTTCAAACTGCCGGAAATTGATCCTTGCATTGCGAAGACCAAGGTCGGAGAAGTAATACTTCTGCAAAGCGGCTATGTACTTCTTTCCTCTGACATCATACCGGCTTGCAGATTGCACAATGAAAGAATCTTCAAGATATTGAAGATAGCGCTTCACAGTCCTGGAAGAGATTTCCGATTTCTTCAGACTATGGAATGTGTTTCTGAGCTTCTCTGGGTTCGTCAGCGAGCCTATGCTTGACGAGATAATATCAAGGATATCCTCGAATTCACCATGATTGCGGACTTTATTTCTGGATATGATGTCCCTTATGTAGATTTCCTTGAAAAGACTGTTCAAGGTTGTCGCTCTCTGCTCATCGTTATC
>JAQUYU010000106.1:0-2731 GCA_028691695.1 Sphaerochaetaceae bacterium
GATGGGGTCCTGCTTCACCGGCGGGAAGATCACTGCTATGAACATTGCATAAAGGGCAACGGAAAGGGCAGTGGTGATGCTGGCAGGAAGGACGTTTCCCATGACGGCTCCGAGGATTGTTCCAAGAACCCATCCCGGGCTTGCCGCTGTCATTGCTCCTATGCTGTACCAGGCGCTGATCGGAGCCTTCTGCATGATCGAGATGCCGAAGATCTCGTCGGAGATTATGTAGCTCATCCCAAGCCTTTCGCCCATGCTGGTGTCCGGACGAAGCTTCAGCGCAAGGGCTGTGGACATGAGCATGTATCGCAGGTTGATGACCAGCTGTGACAGGGCAAGGCTCAGGTATGAGTCGCCGCTGGCTATCATCCTTATCGCTGCCGCCTGTCCGGCCGATGTGTGGTTCAGAAAGCTCATCAGTCCTGCCTGGTACCATGTCAGGCCGTTCTGCGCTGCGTTGATTCCAAGCGTGAAGGACACGGCGAAGTAGCCCAGCATTATGGGCACTGCATCCTTGAGTCCTTTGAGAAAGCTGATTCTGCTGCATTCCTTCATTTGTGGGGTACTATATTGTTTTTCATTTGTTTTTACCATACCCATCCGGTCCGATTCCTGCTAAAATGAACTCAGGAGCTCAAGATGCATGAAGTCCAGGCGAAATCTATTCTCTCTCCGAAGAACGGGATGAACATCTACCGTGGCTGCACCCATGGGTGCATCTACTGCGATTCCCGAAGCGAATGCTATCAGATGAAGCATAGCTTCGAGGATGTGGAAGTGAAGGTGAATGCTCCCTCTCTTCTTTCAAAGGCTCTTGCCTCCAAGCGCAGGATGTGCATGATCGGAACCGGATCGATGTGCGATCCGTATCTTCCGATCGAGAAGGATCTGGGATTGACCCGCTCATGCCTTGAAATAATTGCACATGAAGGATTCGGGCTTTCAATCCTCACCAAGTCCGACCTGATCCTCCGAGACATCGATCTTCTTCGCAGGATCAATGAGAAGTCCCGCTGCATTGTCCAGATGACCCTCACTACGGCCGATGAGGATCTGTGCAGGATCATCGAGCCCGGGGTGTGCACGACAGAGCGACGCTATGAGGTTCTTCGGAAGATGCATGAGAACGGCATACCTACAATCGTGTGGCTTTCTCCGATCCTCCCTTGGATCAATGATACGCCTCAGAATATCAATGGGATCCTCAGCTACTGCGCACGCTCTCAGGTGAAGGGAGTACTGTGCTTCGGGATGGGGCTGACTCTTCGTGCCGGCAACCGCGAGTACTTCTATTCGCAGCTTGACCGCAGTTTCCCAGGTCTTTCAGATCGCTACAGGCAGGTCTATGGCAATTCCTATGAGGTTCTCAGCCCATCCAATGCTTCGCTTATGAAGCTGTTCAGAGATACATGCCACATGTACTGCATGATGAGCGACACTGATGAGATATTCAAGTTCCTCAATACGTTTCCAGATCCTCAGGAGAGCTTCTTCTGGTTTTGATTCAGCAAGTCAGCCATTACAAAAAGCGGCTGCTCCCTAATGGAAACAGCCACTTTCACATGGTCTTGGAATAGAAGAGCCGCCCGATTAAGGCGGCTCATATCGTCATTTTTCCGGCTTATTGCACAGGCTTTCCACCTTCATATAGCGAGTCGCATGATAGGTCTATTTCATCGTTCCAGACTACACCATATCCGCCTTTATCGACGTATACCTGATTGAAAAGGCTCGGTACATATCCTAGAGGCATGAAAGGTTCCCTATTGTCGATGAGAGGCTTCATGTCGTATGTCTTGCTCTCTCCGTTCCTAAATTTGACCAGAAGTTTATATTCAGGAAGAGGCTTAACAGTATCTATCCTATGAAACATCTTTTTGCTCTCCTTGCGACTACTTGAGTGGCTGTATCTTCTTTATATGCTGAGTATTCCACATATTCATCAATTCAGCTTTATGATTTCCCGCCCATTCTTTTACCATGGATATGGCTCTTTTCGGAATGTCTCCTTCGGTTAATTCCAGTGTGTCAATATCCATGATACCGGCATACTCTCCGTATATGACATGGAAATGAGGCGGATTATGCTCATTCCCATTAAAGTACATTTTGATGATGATTCCGTAAAACCTTGCTATTTCTGGCATCTATTTGTCCTCCTTGTATTTATTCCGGTTCATATCCTCTTGAATCAAACGCTTTAGGTAGGCGTTTACGCTGCCAATCCCTGAAAGGTATTCAATCATTTCTTGTTCCTTATTTTTTGACATATGGACTGAAGCTACTACTATATCTTTTTTCCTACCTTTAGCTTCATACGTCTTATTGTATGCTTTAATTTTTTCAGGATTTGCTTTTGCCCATTTTATTTGAGATTCAACCCTCTCTTTCCTATGGGTTTTCGCATACTCCCTTTGATAAGCCCGCCTTTTTTCAGCCTGTTCTTCAGGAGTCAATGTAGTTGTCCTTGCCATGTATTGTGAATCCCCTTCACATACAAGCATAACCCAAAAATTGTACGTTTTCAATCTTGGATTACTCCGCAAACTCGCTGAATTAGTCCTGATATGATTATTTCCCTTGAACCGTAAATGATTTCCTGTCTTACAATTCTTCAAATCGACGAACTACCGCTCCTGCACATCCTGCAACTTCTGGACAGCTCCTACACATCCTGAAATAATTCGGGAAGTTTTCACTGTTTACGGCGTAAATGTTTCCCTATTTCGGG
>JAQUYU010000106.1:2831-5899 GCA_028691695.1 Sphaerochaetaceae bacterium
TTCGGGAAGTTTTCACTGTTTACGGCGTAAATGTTTCCCTATTTCGGGAAATGCAGGATTGGTCAAGGCTTGGGCGAAGAATGAGGGATTGGCCAGAAAATACAAATTTTGCATGCCAGAGGATAATTCATTTCCGGGTTGCAGCTTGGCTTATGCCGCAAGCTCGCTGATGTAATCCTGAAAAATCTTGCTTTCCATGTAATCAAAATACATCGGTTTCCTCCAATAGTCCTTCAATGGATATAAAAAAGGAGACCGGCTGACCGATCTCCTTTGAAACTGCAATGCAGCTTTGATCTAGAATAAGTAGGTAAGTGAAACTTCCGGAGCTACGCTGAATGAGAAGTAGCCATCCTGAGTTGTCTTCTTCGACCCATTGACACCAAGATTTGTGGTGTAGGTGTATTTCTTGCTGGAGATGAACCAGAATGACATCTTTGCACCGGCCTGAAGCTTGAGATTGTCAGAAAGGTTCATGACAACGTTGCCCTTGACGCCGAGTCCGCCGTAGAACTCATTGATCTTTCCTGTGGCTGTCACCCCAAATGCAGCACCAGTGGATTTAGTGGTCTTTGTAGACATTTCGAATCCAGCAGAAAGGAACAGCTGCATTGTCTTTGCAAGATCCATTCTGTAAGCAGCGCCGACTGTCATGTCAAAGTATGTTGGGTATGAACCATCATCGTATCCAAGATCCTGAGGATCACCCTCTGTCCCGTTGATAGTGGTCTTGCCTGAAAGGGCAATGTTGGCACCGGCATCGATGTAGAGACCAAGGCTTGATTCCTTGTCAAAGAACATATAGTCGCTGACAGAAATCGGAAGCGATGTGACAGTGTACTTGTAGCTGTTGTCTGAATCATCAGTATATGATGTGGTCTGGAAGCCTACGCCAGTGTTGACTGAAAGGTAGTTCTCCATGGATGACTTGGCAAGCACAGGAGTGACTGCCAGAAGCGCGATGAGCATGACGATGATAAATGTTTTCTTCATTGTTTCTTCTCCGATAATTGTAAAAATCCGTTCGGATTCCCGAACGGTTTCAACATAGTGAAACAAATTGGAAATGTCAACTTTGCAGGAACTGGACAACTATTATTGAGTAAAAATGACAAAAACATACATTTTTGGCAATTTTGATTAATTTTGGAAAAAGCTCAATCAGGGTTCACAAGAATGGGAGATTTGGAGTAAAATCAGCCACATGGAAGAAATCAAAGGAACATTGTACCGCATCGGCGATCTGGCTAGGAAGGCCGGCGTTACCACGAGGACAGTCAGATACTATGAAGATCTCGGGCTTCTCAAGACGAAGGACCGCACGGTAGGCGGCCAGCGTGTCTATACCGACATGGATCTCGTGTATCTGATGAGGATAATGCAGCTCAAGGGCTACGGACTGTCTCTTGACGAGATAAGCCGGATAGTAAAGCTAGGATTCGAGGATGTCTCGGGAGAGAAGCGCCGCTATGAGCTGATGGCTCAGTACCAGAATCTCATTGAACGGGAGAAGGAGACGATCCGCAACCATGAGGAGCTTCTTCGGCAGCTCAAGTGGAATATCTCCCAGCTTCAGAATTCCAAGGATGGGTTCAGAAGATGTCCTGGCCCTGCCTGCGATGACTGCGGCATCAAGGATTCCTGCATGATATGCAAGGTGCTGGAGAAATGATGGAAAAGTACTATTTCGCACGGTCTTCGGAGACCGAGCTTTGGTTCAACCTGTCGCTGGAAGCATATCTTCTTTCAAGCGCTGCATCGAAGCATAACCTCCTTTATCTGTGGCAGAACGACAAGTGCATCGTGATCGGGCGGTACCAGAATCCATGGGCAGAATGCCGGCTTGAGAATCTCAGGCGCGATGGAGTGATGCTCGGACGCCGTCCATCCGGTGGCGGGGCTGTTTATCAGGATCTTGGAAACGGATGCTTCACTTTTGCCTGCCCGAGGGATCAGTATGACAAAGAGGAGAATTTCCTTATAGTCTCCGATGCACTTGACCGTCTTGGGATCAAGAGCGAGCGGAGCGGCCGCAATGACATCATGGTCGGCGGCAAGAAGGTCTCTGGAAGCGCTTTCCAGCTCGCAAGGGATTTTGCAAGCTATCATGCGACTATGCTTGTCTGTGCAGATCTGTCCAAGGTTGGAGATTACCTTACTCCTAACCAGACTAAGCTTCAGGCAAAGGGCGTGAAGTCCGTTGCTTCGAGGATAGGCAATCTTTCGGATTTTGTTCCTGGCGTGACTGTTGGTGATTTCTATGATGCTCTTGAGGAAGCTTACTCGAAGAGATACGGAAGCAATGTCGAGTCAAGAACATACTCAAAGGCCGATCTGGAAGTGATTCCGGAGCTGGCTTCGTTCTATGAGCAGTTCTCCTCCGATGCCTGGAATTATGGCAAGACCCCTGAGTTCACGAACAAGATCGAGGGAAGAATAGGGATGGGATGCATAACTTTCTGCCTAGATGTCGACAAAGGGGCTATCATTTCTGCAAAAGTCTATTCTGATACCCTTGAAGGCGGCATTGTAGAGACGCTTGAGTCGATTCTTCCTGGATGCCATTATGAATCATCAAGCATCGAGGCTCTTGGAGCAGGGCAGAGTCCGCTTTGCAGCGAAGCTCTTGGCTTCCTCGCCGGAAGCATCTAGTTGAGTTCACACCCATGATCAGCCAGCAGCTGGAATCTGCACCGAATAGCTCGAATGCTTGATTGCATAAAAAGAGGAACCCGAAGGTTCCCCATTATGCTTGATCAATAATGATGAGGACTAGCGTTCTGTGTCATCGTAGAAGAAACCCTCGTCCAGGATGTCTTCATCATCGTCATCATCATCGTGCTGAGTATCGTCGTCATCGTCATCATCGAAGCTGATCACGCGCGGAGGATCGTCAAGCGGGTCATCGTAGATGTCGTCGTCATCATCAAGATCATCATCGTCAAGATTGTCGGCATCATCATCGTCGTCTTCGAATTCGTCATCGTCCTCATCATCGAGGTCGTCGTCGTAGATATCATCCTGATCATCGTCATCAGGGTCATCATCATCATAATAGCTGAAAAGCA
>JAQUYU010000010.1 GCA_028691695.1 Sphaerochaetaceae bacterium
GATGATTTCTTCCTTCCAGTCTGAGATGTTCCTCAGGCCGGAGTCGAAGCTGATTCCCAGCAGGTGAATCGTCCTTCCCTGGGGATTGCTTGTGTACTGGTCCGCATAGCCTCTGGCCTTGATCTGGTCCAGCCCCGCCTGGGCATCCTGATCCTTCTTGAACTCGATGACGTATACGGTCCTAGGGTACAGCAGGACTGCATCTATCCTTCCTCCGGCATTGGATACCTCCGCCCGCACGTCTGCTCCCATGGCAAGGAGCATCGCATACAGGATGCTCTGGTAGTATCCTTCGTCCTGCGTCTGGATAATACTCGGGATGCTTGAGTAGATGCTCTTCAGTATACCGATGGCCTTGCAGGTGTCGCCCTCCATGAAGGCTCCGCTTGCCAGCAGGCCTGATGCTGTGAACCGGGGGCCATCTGTGTAGTAGGCAGACAGAATCCCGTTGCAGAAGCCTTTCTGCACCTCCATGTTAGGGAATACGAGGTAAAGCAGCTGACCGTACTGTTCTGACCTTCCTATTGTAAGGTAACCGGTCTGCAGCAGCAGCGACTTCAGGGAGCTTCCTGTCGGATTCGTCGCAAGATTTAGGATGTCGAACGTCCCAAGGTCTGATGCAGCAAGCGGATCGTCCAGATCCGTTGCCAGATTGAAGTCCACCTTCTTCGCGATGTTCATCAGAAGGGTCATGCTGCCTGTGTCTATCCAGTAGTCATTGAACAACCTGCCTCCCTTGGAGAAGAACAGCCCAACGGACACCGGGTTGTACACGGTCTCGGCATCCGGAGCGAACCGGTAGCCGTCATACTTGCGCTTCAGGGTGGCAAGATAATCCTCCCTGTCCATTCCTGCTTTCTTGATGCCGAGCTCGATGTATTCCTTGAAGCTGCCTTCAAGCTCCTCCTGCGAGTAGCCGCACATCAGAGCATAGTCTGAGTCCATGCTTATGTCTGACAGGTTGTTCATCTTGGAGAACACGCTCAGCTTCGCATACTTGGTGACTCCCGTGATGAATGCGAACCGTATTTCCTCATTCTTGCTCTTTATCACCTGGTAGAAGTTGCTAAGCACCGTCCTCATCTTCTCCACCTCTGGATTGAAGATGTTGTCAGACAGCACCTTGTCGTACTCGTCTATCAGAATCACAACCTGGGTCTTTTCTGCCAGGGCGTCTATCGTATCCTCAAAGCGAGTGTAATATGGAGAATCACCATTCTCATGGAAACCATAAGAAGCACCGATCTTCATCAGTCTTTCGTTCATCCATCTTTCCAGAGAAGAAGCATCAGAAGCTCCGCATGTGCCGAAGTCGATATGGATCACGGGATAGACCTTCCAGTCATATGGGAGGCTGTCGATGGCAAGCCCCGCAAAGAGTTCCCTCTTGCCTCTGAACAGCGCATCAAGGGTGCTCACCGTCAAAGACTTGCCGAACCTTCTGGGACGTGAGAATAACACCATCCTCGGGCCAGTGACCAATTTGTAGATATAGGCTGTCTTGTCCACATACAGCCTGTTGCCGGCAATCAGAGACTCGAAGCTGGATATCGTTGGGTCAATCACTTTCATGACTTGAATATACAATGAAACAGAGGATTGGCAAAGCCTTGAGCCAAGCAACCATTAGGATTCGCTTTGTCAGTTTCAGATGATGCATCACACACTTCTTGCATCATTTTGCATGCTCTTCCACGAAGGTTTCTCTATTGCTCACGGAGTTGCATCCTTTTCAGGAAGATTGAAGAAACAGCATTAAAGTGCGATGATTCGGCCATGATTCGAAGTTCGGAAGCCATCCATACTATCCCGCCAATCTATGACAAACAGTCAAGAATACTCATTCTGGGCTCTTTTCCATCGGTGAAATCCAGACAGGCAAGCTTCTACTATGCACATCCCCAGAACCGTTTCTGGAAAGTGATAGCCCTATGCACCGGAGAAGTTGTTCCACAGACTGTTGAGGAAAAGAAGAAACTGCTCCTTGATCATAGAATCGCCCTTTGGGATGTAATAGCCTCATGCGAAATAACTGGCTCTTCTGATTCGTCGATCAAGGACGTCAAGCCGAATGATATAAAAGCAATCATTGAAGAAAGCAAAATCACAACAATAGCCTGCAATGGCAATGCAGCCTATGAATTGTACATGAAACTGTTATTCAAGGATACCGGAATCAAGCCATTCAAGCTACCTTCAACCAGCCCAGCAAATGCATCGTGGACACTTGATAAGCTCTGCGAACAATGGAAACCTGTACTGCATTGATTGACAGAAACAAGCCATCAGTGCAAAATCGGAATCCGGAGCATGAAATGAATATTGCGTCTTCAGTTGAAAGCCTTATCGGAAGCACGCCGCTTATCGAGCTTGCAAGAATTCAGAAGAGGTGCGGCCTCAAGGCACGCATCCTGGCGAAAGCCGAATTCCTCAACCCCGGCGGATCAATCAAGGATCGAGTAGCTCTGTCAATGATCGATACAGCCGAGAAAGAAGGAAAGCTCTCCAAAGGAAGCACAATCATCGAATCCACATCAGGCAACACAGGAATCGGACTTGCGATGATTGCCGCCGCCAGAGGATACAAGACCATAATCGTAATGCCGGAAAACATGTCTGAAGAACGGAAGAGGACAATGAAGGCATACGGAGCTACAGTCGTGCTCACCGAAGCTTCTCAGGGAATGACGGGAGCCAACAGGAAGGCCTCTGAACTGGCAATGACAATACCAGGCAGCTTCGAGGCAGGGCAGTTCGTCAACAAAGCCAACCCCGCTGCTCATTACAGGACAACAGGGCCAGAAATATGGAATGACACCGATGGCAAAGTAGACATCTTCGTAGCTGGAGTCGGTACAGGCGGAACCATCACCGGAACTGGACAATATCTGAAATCAAGGAATCCCAAGATACAGATAGTTGCAGTCGAACCAGAGAATTCCGCTGTGCTTTCCGGCGGTAAAGCAGGAAAGCATGGACTCCAGGGAATCGGAGCGGGATTTGTTCCTCAGGTGCTTGATAATGGGATCTACGATCAGATAATCACAGTCTCAGACCATGATGCATATGAAACGGGAAGGCTGCTTTGCTCCTGCGAAGGAATCTTTGCAGGAATAACATCAGGAGCCGCAGCATGGGCAGCAATGAAGATCGCACGCCTTGAAGAAAACCGCGGAAAGCTGATAGCAGTAATCCTGCCAGACGGCGGATCCAAGTATCTTTCAACACCGCTTTTCGAAATCTGATGGAGGAATCACGATGAAACAGCAATATCAGGACATCATCAGCACTGCAGCCGCTCTTCTTTCCGGAAAGGACAAGAGCGGATTTATCGGGTTGAAGCACAAATGCGAGAAGCTTACCGATGACCTGCTGGCATCGATGTTTCCTGGACACCTTTCAAATGAAGGACAGCCGGCTTCAGGCCAGCAGTGGCTTGATAAGGTCTTCGAAGAAGCAGTGAACGTGTTCTGCTATGTAAGGAGAAGCGATGCCGAGGATCTGGCTGGAAAGCTAATAGAAGCGCTGCCTGATATCAGGCAGATGCTCGAGAAAGACATCGAGGCTGCCTACCAGGGAGACCCTGCCGCCAAAAGCCTGGATGAAGTGATTCTCACATACCCTGCATTCATGGCCATCGGAACATACAGGCTTGCCCATCTCATTGAAGGACTCGGTGTACCGCTTGCACCAAGGATAATGAGCGAATACGCCCACCGGATGACTGGAATCGATATTCATCCGGGCGCCACCATCGGTCCGTGGTTCTTCATCGACCATGGAACAGGCGTCGTAATTGGCGAGACTACCACCATCGGAGAGCATGTGAAGCTGTACCAGCACGTTACCATTGGAGCAAAGAGCTTTGCAGTAGGCGCAGACGGTTCGCTTGTAAAAGGCATCAAGCGTCATCCGGATATTGGAAACAACGTAGTGATCTACGCCGGAGCCACTCTGCTCGGTGGAGATACAGTGATCGGAGACAATGCAGTGATAGGTGGAAACGTCTGGCTCACCCACTCAGTTCCAGAAGGCGAGATGCTTCTTGCCGAACCTCCTCAGATCCGCAGAAGGCCACGCTGAGGCCATTGTCCACAAAAAAACATGAAGTCAGGGTTTGACAGATACAGCTATTGGGATTAAGCTAGACCCATAATAATATAAATCCTTAGGAGGGATTATGGCAGAAGTAAAACTTATAAACGTCTGCAAAGTCTACGAAGGAAACGTTCTAGCTGTCGATAAAGTCAATATCGATGTCAAAGATCGTGAATTCGTGGTTCTAGTAGGACCTTCGGGCTGTGGAAAATCCACTACGCTCAGAATGATCGCAGGACTCGAGGACATCAGCAGCGGTGAGCTCTTCATCGATGGAAAGCTCGTCAATGATGTACCGCCGAAAGATCGTGACATAGCGATGGTATTCCAGAACTACGCCCTGTATCCGCACATGACAGTCTATGAAAACATGGCTTTCGGTCTCAAGATCAGAAAGTTCCCGAAAGAAGAGATTGATCAGCGTGTAAAGGAAGCGGCGAAGATCCTGGACATCGAAGAGCTGCTTGACAGAAAGCCCAAGGCGCTTTCCGGCGGACAGAGACAGCGTGTTGCTGTCGGAAGAGCAATCGTAAGAAAGCCAAAGGTATTCCTTTTCGACGAACCTCTTTCAAACCTCGATGCAAAACTCCGTGTTCAGATGAGAGCAGAGATTTCCGGACTGCACAACAAGCTCAAGGCCACAATGATCTACGTCACCCATGACCAGGTCGAGGCTCTTACAATGGCAGACAAGATCGTCGTCATGAAGCTTGGTGTAATCCAGCAGATCGGCGCACCGCTAGAGCTGTACAATGAGCCACGCAACAAGTTCGTTGCCGGATTCATCGGATCACCTCCAATGAACTTCATGGAAGTGAAGATCGAGAAGAAGGCCGATGGCATCTATGCCAATGAAGGCTCTTTCGATATTCTTCTTCCTGCCGCTGATTTCAAGGAACTTGAACCATACGTAGGCAAGAGCGTCACAATGGGAATCAGACCAGAGGACATCACCTATTCTGCCCAGCCGGTAGCCGGAAAGACCATCGACGGAACAGTAACAGTAGTAGAGCCTCTCGGATCAGAGACTCATGTGTTCATCAACACTGGCAAGAACCAGTTCGTCGGAAAGATCGAGCCGTCTGTCACAGTCACTGTGGATCAGAAAGCTTCTTTCGTGCCGAATCTGGACAAAGCCAAGTTCTTTGACCTTGAAACAGAGCTTGCAATCCGCAATGGAAAGCCAGCCGCTATTGCAAAGAAATAAAACTTATCTGAATGGTACAAAGCCCAGAGTTTTCGGACCCTGGGCTTTTTTTAACGATTCAAGCATTAACTTAATGCTGCTTCTCCTTAAGATGCTGGGAAAGGATTGCAAGCGAAGCAGCCATGCTTTCATTCTGAACAAGAATGGAAGAAGGAGTGCTGAGATAGGTCGGGGCGAAATTCCAGATGGCCTGAATGCTGCCTTTAATGAGAAGATCTGCCACCTGCTGTGCATGTTCAGCAGGAACGGTGATGATTCCGATATGAATCTGATGAGTCCGGCAGTAATCGGAAAGCTCGGAAATGGCAAGAACAGGCTTGCCGCCAACGGTCTTCCCTACTTTGTCAGGATCAGAGTCAAAGGCAGCAACTATGTTGAGCCCGTAGTAGTAAAAACCCTTGTAAGACAGAAGAGCGGTGCCCAATGAACCAACTCCGATGAGTACAGTCTCATTCTTCTCGTTGTATCCAAGGACATTCTCCATGTCATCTATCAAACGTGAAATCTCGAATCCAATCCTTGGCTTTCCGCTTACGCTGCTGACTATAGCAAGATCCTTGCGGACCTGAATCTCCTTAAGGCCGAATTTTTCTGCAATGAGCGGCGATGATACTACTTTCTCTCCACTGCTTTCAAGCTGCTTGAGGAACTGCAGATAGTATGGCAGCCTCTGCATCGCTTGCCGGGAAATGTTTGAAACACCGTTTTCCATAATATTCTCACCTCTAATATCGATAATAATGGTGAATATGAAGAAAACTGTCAATATTTCAAATTAAACCTTTTGAAAAACAAAATAGCTATGATCTACTTCGTAGCCGAAGTGAGAGGCTAATCTAACTGAACGCTCATTAAAAGCATCCCAGCTAGGATATATACCTTGGGATATGCAATGAAGTATTAAAGCAGCACCGCAGCTTTTTGCAAGTCCTCTGTTTCGGAACTCAGGACGAGTATCAATCTCGATTTCAATCTTTCCATCGCTGATTGCAAATGAAGCAGCACCTGCGACAAGGCGGCCGGTGAACGTCACCGCCATGCCGAATCCCCTTTGAAGGAAATCATCGATGTCATCGAAGGCTTCAAGAAAATCCTTTGACCATGCTTCAGCTGCAGCCTGAGCGCAGATTTCCCTGTCAAACCTCCGAAGCCTGAATTCGGGGTCTAGCCCCCTGACCAATTGCTCAAGAGCCTGCACATCGAACTCCTTCACCATCTTCATGGCAAACCTCTGATGCTTTACATACTTATCTTTCCATACGTCTTGAATCAACTGGGCCCATCCATCGCAGACAGGGTATATCGTCTCTGTTGAGGCTTGTCTAACCATATCTTCCGACGGCTTCCCTGCCAGATAGGAAAACTCCCCGAGACTGATCATTGCAGAGCCGTTGCACTCAATGGCTTCTCCCATGTGACCTTCGAATATGCAAGGCAGCAGCGTATCAGAAAAGCCTTCGAACAGAGGCTTCACAGCATATGCTCTGACCATTCTTGCAAGCCGTCCCTGAATCGAGGGGATTGAATCATAGACATTGAAGCGGTTCACATCCATAAGCCCGTTGCGGTCGCATCCTGGGCACCAAGCAGCAGAAAGACAGTATATTCCTGCATCATTGGCTGCATTCACATCAGAAATGGCATCTCCGATGTAAACAGCTTCATCGGCCCTAAGCTCCTGCTCGCAGAGCAATCTCTTCATCGCCGTGGTCTTTCCGTCAGCCTGTTCTGAACCGGCATAGACAGCGTCTAAGGTCTTGTCCATCCCGAAGCCGCGCAGGCTTATGCCGCAGGTGACATCGCTCTTGCCTGTGACAAGATAGACTTTCAAGCCAAGACCCTTCAGATAATCAATCAGCTCGGGGATTCCAGCAATCGGCCTGGGACACATGAATGCGCTCTTCTCATAAAGAGCATAGTAATCATTCAGGGCTGCGTCACGGTGGTCTTTGAGGAGTACTGAAATCATTCCTTTCTCGTTGCGCCCGAACGTAGCTCTGATTTCTTTTTCGGATATCTCATGATCCATATATGGTGTGATGGCCTTCTTGAAAACCTTGACTGCCATTCCAAGAGTGTCGGCAATTGTCCCGTCCAGATCAAATACTGCTGCTTTTATCATGGACAAAGTATAGAACGGGTTCCTCTGGGTTTTCAAGGCGAAGAAGCCACTAGGATTGGCCAAAAAATCAACCAATGGATGATTGCAAAAAGCACATGGCAGTGCTAGAGTGAATCCAAGGTTGAAGAAAAGGAGCATATTCAGATGAGAATCAAGAAATCCATTAGTTATAGTTTTGTGCTCCTGCATGAATAATCACTGACGACATACACGGAATGTCCATCAGCGGCGGGAGCAAGTCCTGCCGTTTTTTTTAGTCCTGATAGGCGATGAATATGATGGAACAAACGTTTGGAACCAGAATCCGCAATCTGCGGATCAAAGCTGGAATAACACAGAAGAGAATGGCCGATCTGATGGGAGTCTCCCCTCAGGCGGCATGCAAATGGGAAAAGGACCTCTCATGCCCCGACATCATGTCGCTGCCGAGACTTTGCCTGATCCTGAAAGTATCTCTGGACACACTGTTCGCGCCGGAGATGGAGAGAATATATGAAAACGAAAAAAGAGAAGGCTACTATATCTCAAAAGCCATTTGAAGGAAGCCGAAGCTCAATGCTTGACCTCAGGCTTTCCTGGCTTCGCTGAAGATTTCAGAGCTTCGCCGAAAGAAGCCGAGATTGCACCGAACTTGCAAGCGTTGCGGCACTCGCCGCAGCGTATGCATTCTATGCTGTTGATGTTCTTTGTGACATCTACGCCCATCTTGCAGGCCCGTTCGCAGGCTCCGCAGTGAGTGCAGCGCCCCGGATCAACCCTGTACTGGAATACACTTATCCGGTTGAGCAGCCCATAGAATGCCCCAAGAGGGCAGAAGTACTTGCAGAACGGCCTGTAGATGAAAATCGACGCTGCTATGACAGCTGCAAGAACGAACAATTTCCAGTAGAACAGCGGACCAACGGCTGCTCTGATTGCGCTGTTTGCCGCTATCAGAGGAAGTCCGCCTTCCAGCGTGCCTGCTGGGCAGAAGTACTTGCAGAAGTACGGAGCGCCAATGCCGAACGCATCAGTTGCAATCATCGGAAGAAAGATCACCGCAGCAAGCATCAGGAACTTGTTCCATCTCAGAGTACGGTCAAGCTTCGTCTGAATCTTGAGCTTTGGAGTATGGAACTTGTGAAGAAGGTCCTGAACGAACCCGAATGGACAGAGGAATCCACAGACAAGACGTCCAAGAATCACCCCGAAAAGCAGGATAAGCCCCATCACATAGTATGAGAAATCACGGCTGCTGCCGCCTATTACCGCCTGAATCGATCCAATCGGGCACGAGCCTAACGCTCCGGGGCAGGAATAGCAGTTGAGTCCAGGAACGCAGATATGCTTCCCGTTTCCCTTGTAGATTCCGCCAGTGAAGAACCCTTCCAGGTATCCGTTCTGAAGAACTGCGGCCGCGGCCTGAATAATGTGACGCTTCTTCCTCTGCATCATCCAATCCCAATGCATTCCATGCAGATCATCGTCGCCTTCGAGAAAACATCAGACGGCTCACCTATCCATATGCCTATTGCAATGAATGCAGCGGCTATTGCAAGCACCGCCGCAGAGAATAAAACGTTTCTTTTCATCAAGCCCTCGAAGTTATCTTATCACACAAGCTTCCGATAGTAATCCCCTCAAGGAGAGAGATTGCATTCTGGTTCAATTTTGTGTAGACACTCTCCATGACCGTGCTCATCCCAGAGCAGACCAGACAGTCCCGTTCCTTGTCTCCGGTCTTCCAGCAAGCAGAGAAAGCCTGCTCATCAAGAGCCTTAAGCACCTGGGAAAGGACTGTCTCTCTCGCCGAATCGATGCAACGGTAACCGCTTCCCTGTCCCTTGAATGAAACAGCAAGACGGTGATGGCACAACTTGGCCATCACCTTGCGCACTCTTGCCGGATTTGTGCAGATATTGTCAGCAAGCTCATTGCTGTTGAATTCCCGTCCCGGATGGACAGCAAGATAAACAAGAGCATGAACCGCAACAGGGAACTCTGCAGTCATCAGTTCATCCCTGCCAGAGTCAGATCGATGATCTTTTCCCAGTCGGTCTTGCTTCTCGAACCTATGTACGACTTACCCACAATACTGCCGGTGCTGTCGACGAAAATCGTCTCAGGAACCGCATTGACATTGGAAAGCTTGGCTTTTTCGAGGTCACTCGACGGAAGAATATGGAGGTAATCCGCACCAGTCTGAGAAACAATTGACCTTGATTTCTTAACGACATCGGAAGCGAACACACCGTTTTTCAGGGTGGTATCAACTACAATTCCGACAATCTGGACCTCGGCTTCATCGTACTCTTCTGAAAGCTCGCCGAGCGAAGGCATTTCCCTGAGGCAGGGCCCGCAGAAAGTTCCCCAGATATTGATCATCGTAAGCTTGCTTCCGGCGAAAATGCTCTCATCGACAGGACGCCCGTAGATATCCCAGGATCTGAAAGACGAAAGCTTTCCTTCCTTTTCTGAAGCATTGAATGCACCGGTCTCTGTTTCATATGGCCAATCATTAATGCCTCCGAAATCCTTGATGTTGGTATAGCCTGCCTTGGCCATCTTGGCGGCAGCCTGGCCGCTTCGGTTTCCGCTCCGGCAGTAAACCAGTATCTCCGTATCCAGAACTGGAAGCTGGGACAGGACCTCTGTGCCGATTTCCTCGTTCGGAATCAGAATTGCTCCAGGAATATGCGAAGAAGCATACTCATCTGCACGTCTTACATCCAGAATCACAACAGGATCCCCGCTGTGAATCCTCTCATAAGCCTGCTCTGCCGTGATCTTGACAGCAGCAGAAGCCTTTGCATTCTGTGTATCAGTCATAACCGTCTCCATACCGCCAGTGGCGAATGCTGCAGCAATTCCAGCAAGTGAAACCAAAACTGCCATAATAATCATTTTTTTCATGGATTGCTCCTATATTTAATGTAACTCTACCAATTACACTAACTATTGTCAATCCCCTATGATTAGACAAAGCAAAGGCTGCCCCGGATTGATCCTGAACAGCCTTGTGAAACTTGATGACAGACAGATCAGTCTACGGCTTTCTCTGACTGCTCGATCTGTGCAACCTGTTCATCAGAAAGGAATGCAGACGGAGCCGGCTCTACGCCCTGCTTCCACTGGATCCAGTTGACAACGAAGAATGTGATTGTTCCTATGGCGCACCCGAATACAACGGGAAGAATTCCAAGGAAGAAATCGCCTTTTCCAATGATCTGCCACACGACAACAGCAATCGTTCCGGTGATGATCGATGCTCCGCCGGAAGCCTTTGTAGCCTTCGGAACAACCATTCCAAGACCATACGCTGCGAAAGGCCCTGCGCATCTGATTGCAAAGGCGAAGGTGTTCATTGTAATGATGTTCACCCCGAACAGCGAGATGCACATTGCAATGGCACAGAACAGGACATTGCATGCACGTGTCATGAAGATGACCTTCTTGTCAGGGATATCTCCCTTGACGAAGTACTTGCGCCAGATATCATTGATGAGCATCGTGGACATGCAGAGCAAGTTCGAGTCGGCCGAGGACATCGTTGCAGATATGATAGCGGCAGATACCAGTCCTGTAATGAATCCAGGTGCATACTTGCTGGTTACGGTCATCAATGCATTCGAGCCTTGAACGCCAGGAAGCTGATCTTTCAGAGCAAGAGCGGCAAGACCAAGCAGAGTCGGGAATATTGCCATGGCAGCCATCAGGACGCCTGAAAGGAGCGAAGCCCTCTGGGCGGTCTTCTCATCCTTTGCGCTCTCGAAACGTGAAATCATTTCAGGACCAGAAAGGAAGGTGCAGAAATAGTTGAAGATGTAGCCGAAGATAACCAGCCAGCCGATCTTGGTGAATGACAGCTGCGAAGCCGGGAGCTTTGCCGATATTGCAGCCCACCCGCCAGCTTTGGAAATCACAATCGGAGTGGCAATTGCCAATCCGACAAGTATGATCAGGAACTGGATCAAGTCCGAAATCTGGTCGGCGATCATTCCGCCCATCGTCGTATAGAGGATGACTACAAGTCCTGCAATCAGCAGACATACGTTCAGAGGGATTCCAGTGAGAACGCTGATAACTGATCCTGATGCAGCAATCTGAGAAGAAGTCAGGCAGAAGAGTGCAAGGATGTTGAGAACTGCCGTGAACGTGCTGCTCCACTTTCCGAAACGTCTTTCAACGACTTCTGGAATAGTTACAGCCATTGTCTTTCTGATCTTCGGTGCGAAATATGCCAGAGGTATCATTGCCACCGATGCGGCAAGAACGTACCATATGGCACTCATTCCCCAGTTGCCGAACGCCTTGTTTGCAAGGCCGACAGTCGAGCCTCCTCCGATATTATTCGCAGATAGCGAGAATGCAACCATGAAAAGGCCCATTCTTCGCCCTGCCACCATGTAGTCCTGAGAGTTCTTAATCTTGAGCTTTCCTACTACAAAACCGACAACCAGCATACCGATAAGATATGCAAACACGATGATTAACGGTAAAACTTGAACCTGCATTGCCAAGCCTCCTGAAAAATCTTATCACGAGATTACAGGAATTGGCAAAATAAAACGTAAAAATGGATACGATTTCCTGACGGTTGTCGCCTTTTATTCAACGTGTGCAGAAACAGGGTGAATCACCTTTGAAAGCGGAGGCAGAATCTCTCCTTCATCAGTGAACTGGATCTCATAGCTGCCATCGAAAGGAACAGTGATCTGAGAATACATTGCTACAAGGAAATTTGGATTGCCGTTCATCGCCTCGCGATCCGCTTCTATCTGCTTCTGCTTGTCATACAGTGAATACTCAAGCTCATAGCCTGCATTACGTGCAAGCATGGTAAGAAAGAGCCTTATCGTTCTTCCATTGCCATCACGGAATGGGTGAATGGAATTTAGTACCGAATGGGTCGAGCTGATGTGCTGCACGAAATGGCCAAGGTCGTCAAGTGCGAAATTGCCTCCACGGACTATGTACATGGCAATCCTGGGCAGCTCCATCTTGATTGTTTCCTTCGGGCAGAATTTTTTTCCATCGCGGGCGATGTCCTCGGTCCGGAACTGTCCGGCAAATGAATAGATGTCACCGAATATGAACTGATGAAGCCGTGAAAGGGTATTGATCCCAAACTGGTTGATCCTGATACAGTTCTGGGCAAGTATTTCTTCAATCCTGAAGGTAGCAACAGCATTTTCCACTGCATACAGGCGGCCTTTGTCCGTGATCTTGAGCTTGTTCTTCAGAACACTTGAACCCTCATAGCAGTATTCTGATGATTTGTCTGATGGAGTCGGACCGCTTTCATAGACTTTCGAATGCTTGCGCAGCTTGAGAAGCCAGTCCTCTCTTGAAATGCTTCCGGAGGCATAATCATCGCAGACGATGCGCTCGATTGCATCAAGGCGCCTGATGTCCATCTTGCAGATTCCGCCGGCAGAAAGCCGGATATCATCAATAGAAGCTTTGCTCATGCTCCTATTTTATCATAGTTTTGTTGCAATGAAAGAAAAAACCTGTGTTTTTTCCAACAGCCCGTAGCCTGGAAAACCAGGCTTTGGCGAAGAATGAGGGATTGGCCAGAATCAATTCAGATTCTGAATGTCTGAGGCAGTTTGATTTACCGTATTGGAATCTCAATAGCCCATATTGGAGAGAAGCTCAGAAAGGCTGCCAAGCAATGCTTCAGCATCAATGGCATTCTGTGTCTTCTCAATCTCTGACGTGGCCTTGGATGCAACATCGTTGGCAATGCTTATCGCCTCGTCTGTCTCCTTGGACTTCTGGTCGGAACGGGCAGCTTCAAGGCTCTTGATCAGATCAAGGCGCTTGCTTTCAATGTCAAGCTTCTGCTTTTCAAGCTTCTTGTCAAAGTCATTGGCCGCCATCTCGAACAGGTCTTCAAGATCGCGCGCCTTGAAGCTCACAAGCGACCAGACTGTCCCATCTGGGGCGGTCCAATGCTGAACTACATTGATTCCCCGTACTGTGAGACTCACAGTCTCCACTATCAGCGATTCGTAAGCAGCAACAGCAACGCCTGAAGCCTCGTTCTCATAGCTTGCAGCAGCATCTGAAAGAGTAAGCTGAAGCTTGCGGGCAAGGTCTGCCCGAGCCTTGAGGTCTGCCGCATTGGAAGAGTTCTCCGCACTGAGAAGATGACTGCTTCCAACGCCGTAGATGTACTTGTTGCTCTGAGGAACTTCGGCTGTCCAGACAGGAGAGCCATCAGAGTTCACAGCCTCGATATCAGTCTCCTTGACCGAATAGCACGAAACAAGACAGACAGCTGCAATAACTGCAGCAACAAGCAGAATGGTCTTCTTCATCGGTTTAGTCAGTTACAGAAGGGCTTCCGAAGTACTTGGCAATGGCATCATTCATCATGGTGTTTGCCTCCTGAGCCGCTTCGTTCTTGGCATAGTCGGGATCAGACTTGGCACCAGTGGCTTCTGCCGCTGCGTTTTCCATCTGATCGGCAACATTGGCTACAGGTATGCTCATAAGCACCCAGACTCCGCTTTCGGCATCTTCCCACATATCGGCACGGGTGCATCCGGAGAGAATCGCTTGGGCTCTCTGCTTTCCAACAACCTCGAAGGCATCCATCGCCTGACGGTTTGCGCCTTCTCCGGCATCATTGGTATAGCTTGTAATGATCTCATCGACTGCAAGGCTCACCCATTCGGCAAGAAGGTTGCGGCCTTCCGCCTCGGCTCTCTTGATTGAGTTCTGAAGATTGGACATCTTTCCATATCCTGCCGCAGAATGGACCTCGGCGGTTGATGCATCGGAAATGACCCAATCTGGTCTTGGAATGCCATCCTTGCCAAGCACAGATGAAGCAGCGGGCTTCTCATCCTCTGCTTTTGTAGCGCATCCGGCAAATGCCAGAACTGCAAGAACGGATACGATGCACATAATCACAGCCAACCAGTTTTTCTTCATAGAAAACTCCTTATCAAGCCAAGCGGCCTGCCAGTTCAGTTTATTATAACCTTCTTTATCCAGTTCGTAAATCGTCTGCTAGGAAACCGGAAAGATTTCAGGGCGGCATTGATGCAGACTTGCCAAAAGTGTTATACCGATAACATGAAAAAAGGCCGCGCAAGCAACAAGCTCATCATTGGCTTCTTTGCGATCATCATTCTAGGAGGCATCATTCTCTTCCTGCCGATAAGCACAGAGGAAGGCCATCGACTGTCATTGATTGACTCGATGTTCATCTCGGCAAGCGCCCTATGCGTAACAGGCCTGACTCCTGTGGACATCTCAGTCACGCTATCGATGTTCGGTCGAGTTGTCCTTGCCATCCTGATCCAAGTCGGCGGCATGGGGTTCGCCACCTTCGCCGTGTTCTTCCTGCTTCTCCTTCGTCAGAACGTCTCGTTTTCTCAGCGCAACCTCGCTCAGGAAGCTCTGAATCAGGAAACAGGCCGTGGCATTGTCTCTCTGGTCAAATTCATATTCATCGCCTCCGGTGCGATTGAGATCATAGGAGCTGCAGTGCTTGCAGCAGCCTTTGCCGCCACAGGCATGAAAACAAGCACAAGCATAGGAATGGGAGTGTTCCATTCAATATCAGCCTTCAACAACGCAGGGTTCGACCTGTTCGGAAACAGCTTCTGCGACTACAGCAGCAATGCTGCTCTGAATATTACAATTTCATCTCTGATCATACTCGGAGGCATCGGGTTCTTCGTAATGGACGACATTCTCCATGGCAAGAGATGGAGAAAGCTGTCATTTCATACGAAGATAGTCCTGTTCGTCACGCTGTGCCTGATCATCGGCGGCGGACTTGTGATCAAGGCAACATCGCCGGAACTCACATGGATGGAGTCGTTCTTCCTTTCGATCTCATCAAGGACAGCGGGATTCAATTCCGTCGATACAGGTTCTCTCACCGTGCCTGCAACAATGGCGGTGATCGTGCTGATGTTCATCGGAGCTTCTCCTGGGTCTACTGGAGGCGGAATCAAGACATCCACCTTCTTTACAGTTCTCATCGCAGTCAGACACGTGATCGCCAAGCGGGAAACATCCGCTTTCAGGCGCAGGATATCCAAGGACAGCATTCTCAAGGCATTCAGCGTGATGACGCTGTTCCTTTTTGCTTCCATAATTGCGGTATTCCTTATCTGCGCAGTCGAGACAGGACTTCAGTTCATGGATGTGCTGTTCGAGGTGGTCTCGGCAATCGGCACAGTCGGACTGTCACGTGGCATAACAGGAAAGCTTGGCGCATTCAGCAAGACAATACTAATAATGGTGATGTTCATAGGCAGGCTCGGGCCGCTTACGATAGTCAGCAGTCTTTCAAGTGAAAAGCAGAATCCATTCCTCCATTGCGTGGAGGAACGGGTCATAATCGGTTAGGAGGAAATCAATGGCAAGTCAATTTCACGATATGGATCTCTTCGGGATCATCGGAATAGGAAGATTCGGGCAGGCTCTTGTCATGGAGCTTCTGAAAAACGGCAAGAACGTCATCGCACTGGACAACAACGCCCAGAAGCTTGAATCAATAAAGAAATACGTGAATCAAGTGTACCTCATCGACCAGATGCGCCACGATGCATTGGCCGAGGCAGGAATCGGTGCCTGCGGCACTGTTATAGTCTGCATCGGAAAGGACATCGAGAACAACCTTCTTGCAACATTGAATGCAAAGGAACTTGGTGTTCCTCGCGTGATAAGCAAGGCAAGCAGCGCGGACCACGGCCGCCTGCTTGAGAAGCTTGGAGCAGAAGTAGTCATCCCAGAAGAAGACATGGGCAAGCGTCTGGCACAGTCGCTTTGCAGAACCAACACCCTTGAATGGCTGCCGCTGTGCGAGGATTTCTCAATCATTGAAACAGAAGTATTCTCAGCGCTGGACGGAAAGAAAGTGATTGACCTGAACCTAAGAAAGAATTACGGCATAAACATCATCGCCATAGTCGACTCAGGCAAGGCAAACGGCACGATCGGACCGGACACGATTCTGAAGAAAGGACAGAACCTCGTGATCAGCGGCACGAACAAGAACCTCGCTGCTTTCCAGAAGATCAACACTGAAAACTGATAGCAAATCCTCTTGACTTCTGGCCATTCGATGTTACCTTTTGCAGTAATAGAGGAAAAATGGCAAGAATAACAATCCTAGACTGCGGTACAACAACGGTAGACGAAGCACTTCCATTCTCGGATCGAAGCAGGAACAAGCTTGCCTTCACCGGAATCCTGCGTGGCAAAAGCCACAAGATCACAGTTCCTGTGACTGCATATCTGATTGAGCTTCCGAAAGCCCTGATTCTGGTCGATACCGGATGGGACACTGCAATACGAACTGACGCACGAAAATACGAAGGCTTTTTCAACTACTTCGCATCACCAGGCTTTCTGCCACCTGGGAAAGCTGTAACCGATCACCTTGAGGCACTCGGATACAAGCCTTCAGACCTTGACTACTGCATTCTCACTCACATGGACATCGACCATGCCGGAGGCCTGGCTCTGGTGCGCGATGCAAAGAGAATACTTGCAAGCGAATCTGAGAAGAAAGCTTCAGAAGGACTGCATCCGCGCTACCTGCACCGTCTTTGGAGAGGGATCGGCATTAGAACTTTCCCTGACAGGGAATTCGATCTTCTAGGCGACGGGTCAGTGACCTTGATCCCGATGCATGGCCACTCCGAGGGAATGACCGCCGTCAAAGTCCAAGGTGACGATGGCTTTGCAATAATCGCTGGCGATGCTGGATACGGCCGCCGCTCATGGGAGAATCTTGTTCTTCCTGGAGTGGAAGCAAACAGGGAAGAAGCTCTTGCATCACTGAGGAAACTTCAGGGCTTTGCAAAAAGCCCTCAGTGCAAGGCGATTCTCATGACCCATGATCCTGAGCATGCAACTGGGATCATCAAACTGTAATGAATTTGAACCAATAGAGGTATATTTTATGAATACTGATGAGAAAATGATGGAAGCTTTGAAAAGCAGGCACTCAGTACGCTCATACAAGAACCAGATGCTGAGTCAGAATGACAAGGCTTCGCTTGAACAGATGGTTGCACAGTGCAACAAGGAAAGCGGACTTCATGTCCAGCTTGTATGTGACGAACCAAAGGCGTTCGACTGCTTCATGGCTCATTATGGCAAGTTCTCAGGAGTGACAAATTACATTGCCCTTGTAGGCAAGAAAGCTCCGGATCTTGATGAGAAATGCGGCTACTGGGGGCAGAAGCTCGTCCTTGAGGCTCAGGCTATGGGACTTAACACCTGCTGGGTAGCAATGTCATACAAGAAGATTCCTGGAGCTTTCCGGGTTGATTCTGATGAAAAGCTGACTGTAGTCATTGCATTGGGTTATGGAGCAACTACAGGTGTGCAGCACAAATCAAAGACTGCCTCTGAGGTTTCGAACATCCAGCCAGACTCGCCAGCATGGTTCAAAAGCGCAGTAGATGCTGCTCTTCTTGCCCCTACTGCGATGAACCAGCAGAAGTTCTGCCTGACGCTTGATGGAACAGCTGTCAAAGCCAAAGCTCTGACAGGGCCTTATTCGAAGCTTGATCTCGGAATTGTGAAATACTGCTTCGAAATAGGAGCTGGCAGCCAGAGCTTCAGCTGGGCTTAGCTACATTGCGAACAGGTCGTTCAGTCCTTCTGTGACAGTCGGATGGTTGAAGATCGAATCACGAAGATGTGTGTACGGAACCTTCATATCCATCGCAAGCTTGATGAGGTTGATCACCTCTTCCGAGTTGGCACAGAACAGATGAGCACCTAGGATCTGGCCTGTGGCATTGTCCACAATTGCCTTGAGCACACCTTCTCTCTGCTCAAGAATCAGGGTCTTCGGAATCTTGTTGGCGGGAAGAAGCTTGACTTTCACATCGAAGCCTGCGTTCCTTGCTTCGCTTTCCGAGAGCCCGACTCTTGAAACAGGCGGGTCAAGGAAGATTGTGTAAGGAATTGCACCGCGGTTGGCAGTGGTTCTTCCGTTCTGGGTCAGGATCCGGAAATCATCGAGAGAGATATAGGTGAACTGAAGCCCGCCTTTCACGTCGCCCATGGCGAATATGTTCTTCTGCGAAGTGCGGAGGTTCTCATCTACCGCTATTTCGCCTCGGCTGTTGAGATTCACGCCTGCATTCTGAAGCTCAAGGCCTCGGGTGTTCGCTCTTCTTCCAATTGCTATGAGAATTGCATCAGCTTTGATTGTCTGCTTTTCTCCGTTGACCGAGTAATTCACATTCGGTCCATCGAATCCAAGCACATCGCTGTTGAATACAATCTTTATGCCGCGCTTTTCAAAGCTTTCAAGCACAGCCGCAGTAATATCCTTGTCTTCTCTTGGAATGAAATCAGAGCCCTTGTGAAGCAATGTCACCTCAGAGCCGAAGTTGCGGTAGTATGAGGCGAATTCAAGACCTATGTATCCGCCGCCCACGATCACCAGCGACTTCGGAAGCTCAGTCCTGTCCATCAATGAAGTCGATGTATAGATGTATCTGTTGTCCTTTATTCCAGGAAGCTCAGGAACGAAGCTATACGAACCTGTGTTGATATAGATTCTGTCAGCTGTGACATTCCTTGAATGCCCATCAATGTATGCTAGCCTCACTGTATGCTCATCGACGAATGATGCAGCGGCATTCTCAACGGCAACTCCTGCATCAATCAGCATCTTGTAGTTGGCAGCACGAAGAGCGGCGGTCTTCGCATTCTTTTCTGTCACTGCATTCGCATACCAGGCAGCAGCGTCATCATCGCTGCGTCTTTCACGAGCCTTGTGTTCGAGAATCTTGGTAGGGATGCATGCCACGTTTATGCATGTTCCGCCGTAGCGGGAAGCTTCCTTCTCTACTACCATCGTGCTTTCGCCTCGTGTTGCAAGGGTCTTGGCAAGAGTTTTGCCGGCCTTTCCGAATCCTATGATGAGATTGCTGTAATCACTCATTTGACAGCTCCTTTGCTCAACCTCTCATTTATCCCTGAGATGGTGTATTCCGATAGCCTGTCGATGCACTCCTGATTCAATTTCTGAAGCAGGCTGTCCATGAAAGGCCCCATATTGGAAGCAATCAGGCAATCCTTGTCCATGCTTCCTGTCATGTAATCACTTGAAACGAAAGAAATATTCAAAGCCTTGGCAAGATCCTTAAGTGTTGCGTCTGGATGCAGGATCCGATAACCGCCTTCCACCCCGTTCCTTGATTCGGCAAATCCTGTGCGGATCAGGCGCAGCATATTCTTGCGTACCATCGGACCTGTGGTGCAGATATTGTCCGCCAGTTCCTGGCTTGAGACAAACCCGCCTTTATGGCAGAGATATACCAGGGAATGAATCGATATAAGAAAATCACTTTTCATGCTTGTCTCCTAACTGTATCTTTCATAAGTACAGTTAGAATACTGCAACTAAACCCTGATGTCAATACTCCTGCCTGATCTGAAAAATTCGGGAAAGTATTCTAGCGTTCTGGAATTGAAACTTCCCTATTTCGGGAAACATGGGATTGGCCAAACCCAAATACCTCATCATACCTGATAATCTAACGATTCTAACGCAGAAGCGTGATCTACCAATTCTAAACAGATTCTAACGCATATGCTCAATCTGAAAAATTCGGGAAAGTATTCTAGTGTTCTGGAATGGAAACTTCCCTATTTCGGGAAACATGGGGTTAACAAAACCTTGATGCCTCAATTCACCTAAGAAAATGGCAGGAATTCATTTTGACAAATTCATTCCAGGCCATCATAGCTGGGTGATCATCAGAAACAGAGCTGAGGATAAAGAAGAGATTTCAGAGATTGCTTTTTTCCAATGAAAGCAGTTCACGCTTGATTTCAAGACCGCATGCATAGCCGGTGAGCGACCCATCTGAACCGATTACCCTGTGACAGGGGATTATGATCATCAGGGGATTGCGGTTATTTGCCATTCCGACAGCCCGGAATGCATTATTGATGCCTATCTGGACAGCGATGTCCTTGTATGAACGAGTCTCTCCATAAGGGATACTGCAAAGAGCCATCCAGACTTTCTTCTGAAAAGGCGTTCCCTTGAGCAGAATCGGAAGGTCAAAGCTCTTGCGTGTTCCGTCAAGATACTCTGCAAGCTCAGAAGCAGCCCTTTCTGTCAGTTCTGTCGGAGTGCCAGGACCATCAGGCTCGGAAGAGACAAGCTGCAATCCTGTAAGGCTGCCATCCTCATAATTGATCTGAAATGTCCCTAATCTGTTCCGGCAGAAGGCATATCCGTTCATCAGATTCCAAGACCTTTGACCCAGGTGCAAAGCTCATGTTCTGAGACACTGCTTCCCAGCCTCTTGCCTGGCAACCATATGGCCTTCGGACTGCAGTGCTTCTTAAGATCAGATTCTGTCTTTCCAAGCGGGCTAGAACCTGAAGTAGCAAAGACGACAATCGTCTTTGAAGAGAAATCATAGCTTTCCATGAATGTCTTGATTATGCTTGGAGCAGTGTACCACCAGATTGGGAATCCAAGGAATATGATGTCATATTTCTCCATTCCATCGGCCTTTTCAGCAATAGCTGGCCTGATTGAAGCATCATTTGCCTCAATAGTGGAGCGGCTGCTCTTATCTTTCCAATCAAGGTCTGCCTTGGAATATGGAACTTCCGGCCTGATTTCAAAAAGATCAGCATCAGCTGTTGATGCAAGCTTCTTTGCAACTGAAGCCGTAGTTCCCGTTGCAGAAAAATAAGCGACAAGTCTGTTTGACATACAGCGCACCTCTTGCTTCTAATATAAGGCCAAAGAAACAATAATCCAACAACGGGCTGATTATTTCTGGGCAAGCCTGTCCAGACGCTTGTTCCTGAAGTAAAGCAGGAAATCAGTGAAGACCATTACGAAGTTCAGATAGTAGAAGAACAGAACATACCACTTGTAGGAAGGGCTCATGTATTTTGCGGTGATTCCCGCAATGTAGCCTATCAGAACCAGGACCAGGAACAGGAGGCTCTTGCCCTTTGCCGTGCGTGCCTTGATTGACTTAATCACATTGAAAGGCCATGCAAACCCAAAGCATAGCAGCATCGTTATCTCAAGTATTTCATAGATTTTCATAATCACTCTCCTATTTTTACATTCACTCCGTGCTTCATGGCTGCCCTTTCCAAGGCCTCGCCGATAGCATCAGGTGTCATTGCGATCTCAACCCCTGCCGAACGCAGAGCCTCTATCTTGCCAGCGGCAGTTCCCTTCCCTCCGGAGATGATTGCTCCGGCATGCCCCATGCGCTTTCCCACAGGTGCGCTCTGGCCTCCAATGAAAGCAGCAACAGGCTTTGTCATGAAGGAAGAAATGAAATCCGCAGCCTCTTCTTCTCCGCTGGTTCCGATCTCACCGTTCATCACCACCGCATAGGTATCGCTGTCCGCCTCGAAAGCACGAAGCACATCAACGAAGCTTGTTCCTCGAATAGGGTCGCCTCCAATTCCGACAACTGTCGACTGGCCGATATTCCGATCAGAAAGCTGTTTGACCGCTTCATAAGTCAGGGTACCAGAACGGGAGATAATCCCTACATGCCCTTTCTTGTGGATGTATCCTGGCATGATTCCAATCTTGCACTCTCCAGGAGTTATTATCCCAGGGCAGTTAGGACCGATCAGGCGGGTCTTGGTTCCAAGAAGGCAATGGCGGACCATAGCCATGTCCAGAACCGGAATTCCCTCCGTGATGCACACGACAAGCTCAATTCCGGCATCAGATGCTTCAAGAATAGAATCAGAAGCAAAGCGAGGAGGAACGAAGATCACCGAAGCATTTGCTCCAGTTGCCTTCACCGCCTCGCACACAGTATCGAATACAGGAACACCGGAGACGCTCTGTCCGCCCTTGCCAGGAGTCACCCCTCCAACGACTTTAGTGCCGTATTCCAGCATCTGCTGAGTATGGAAGGCACCTTGCTTTCCTGTGATACCCTGAACAAGCACACGGGTATTGCAATCAACGAAAATGCTCACCTTGCGGCCTCCTTTGCAAGTGCAATCGCTTTTCTGGCGCCATCGGCCATATCAGAAGCAGCGACAATGCTCAGTCCTGAGTCATTGAGAATTCTGCGCCCAAGCTCAACATTGGTTCCTTCAAGACGCACAACAAGGGGAATAGAAATCCCCATCTCGCTGACCGCAGCGACAACACCTTGGGCAATGACATCACACTTCATGATACCGCCGAAGATGTTGACAAAGATTGCCTTGACATTCGTATCCGAAAGAAGAATTTCGAATGCAGCCTTTACCCTTTCAGCCGTGGCGCTTCCACCTACATCAAGGAAGTTCGCAGGCTTCCCGCCGAAATTCTTGATGATATCCATCGTAGCCATCGCAAGCCCCGCACCGTTGACCATGCATCCGATGTCGCCGTCAAGGCTCACATAGTTCAGGTCAAACTGCGAAGCTCTATACTCTTTGGCATCCTCTTGCTCAATATCACGAAGCAAAACTATATCAGGATGCCTGTACAAGGCATTGTCATCAAAATTAATCTTAGCATCAAGGCACAGAAGATGGCCGGAATCAGTTACCACCAGGGGGTTGATCTCGACGAGGCTGCAGTCTTTGGCCAGAAAAAGACGAACCATGGAAGAAAGCAGGCCAGAAAGCTCGCCTTCAAGCAAACCGGAAAGACCAAGCGCCTTGGCCGCATCAGCCGCTTCGTAAGCACGGAATCCGGAAACAATCGAAACCGGGATCTTTGAAATGCACTGGGGCCTCGTGCAAGCCGTCTGCTCAATCTCCGTTCCGCCGGCTGAAGAGGCTATGATCACTAGACCTGCATTCTCATTGTCGCTTGCAACACTCAGATACATTTCCTTCTGGATCTGGGCAGCAGGAGAGACAAGAACCTTGTGAACAGGTTTCCCTTCAGGTCCGGTCTGCTTAGTGACAAGCGTCATGCCGATCATATCCGAAGCAATCCTGAAAGCCTCCTCAGGGCTTGAAGCAATCTTCACCCCGCCTGCCTTGCCGCGTGCTCCTGAATGGACCTGAGCCTTGATCACGCATTTTCCGAACTTGCGCGCTGCTTCGCTTGCCTCTAGAGCAGTCGATGCAACGATTCCTTCTCCAACCGGAGCTCCGTATTCACGCAGCAGCTCTTTTGCCTGGTATTCATGGATCTTCATTTCTCTTCATGCCCCTCAGCAAGCTTGAATCCCTCTTCGAGAGCCTTGATGTTCAGCTGCTCAGTCCCTGAAGGAACATGCATCAGAACTGCTTTCTCAAGAGTCTTGGCATCCGTGATCCCGAGCAGATCATTGATGCAGCCGACGGCAACTATATTAGCCGTCTGGATTTTTCCTACCACAGTGCGTGCTGTATCAAGAATCGGGAGAGCCACAATGCGCTTTGCCTTCATATCCTGAGGTGCACTGAGGCCTGAATCTATCAGAACGAGGCAGTTCTCGGATACTTCAGGGCCGTACTGATCCAGCGACTTCTGAGTCAATGCCATCAGGAAAGTCGGATTCTGAACCTTGGTGAAACCGATTGTCTGATCCGAAATCAGAGTCTCCGCTTTGCATGATCCGCCACGTGCCTCAGGACCGTATGCCTGACTCTGAGCAGTATTCATTCCCGCCTGGATTGCAGCTTCGGCGAGAATCACGGTTGCAAGGATAATTCCTTGGCCGCCGCTTCCGGCAAGCCTGATTTCCTGTCTACTCATTCTCTTCACGCTCCTCGAAAAGCCGTCGGATAAGCTGATCATATGCATATGTGAACTCAGGGTAATTGACCTGATGAAGCAACCCGATGACAAGCTTGCCCTTGAGCTCTTCCTGGCTCATCTTCGCAGCCTGATCCACAGTGACGCTGTTGTCACGCTGCCATTTGAGCATGTCAACTGCGCTTCCCTTCTTGTTCTTTCGTCCATAGTAAGTCGGGCAGATGCTTGCAACATCGATGATCGAGAATCCGCGGTGCTTGATTCCTTCCTGAATCAGAGTAGTTGTCTGCTGAACATGATAGGCGCTTCCACGGGCAGCATAAGAAGCCCCTGCGCCGTATGCAAGCCCTGCAATATCAAAAGAACGATCCAGATTGCCATATGGAGCCGTTGTTCCGAAAGCACCGGTTGGAGTCGTAGGTGAATACTGGCCGCCGGTCATTCCATAGATGTTGTTGTTCATCACAACGACAGTCAGCCCGATATTCCTCCTTGCAGCGTGGATTAGATGGTTTCCTCCGATGGCAGAGATATCTCCATCGCCTGTGACGACAATGACTTCAAGGGAGGGATTGGCCAGCTTGATTCCAGTAGCGAATGCAATTGCCCTTCCATGGGTCGTGTGAATCGTATTGAAATCCATGTAGCCAGCCGCACGTGCCGAGCACCCTATTCCAGAGACAATCACAGTGGAATTCCGGCTCAATCCGAGGTTCTCAATCGCTTGTGCGATATCGCGCATTATTATTCCATTGCCGCACCCCGGACACCAGATCTGCGGAAGATGCTCAGGACGCATGTACTTATAGATCAAGTTGGACATGTTCTTGGTCTTGACGCTGACATCACCAGTATCTACTGTCATTTCTCCTCCCGTATCTTCGCAAGAAGATCATCCGGCGTAATCACCGTTCCGTTGTACCTGCCAAGGAAATCGATCCTGCAGGCATCCTTCACCACACGCTCGACCTCAAGCACCATCTGGCCGTAGTTGTGCTCCGCCACGATTATCCGCTTGACGTGCTTTGCAGCCTCCAGAAGCTCCTTCTCTGGGAACGGCCAGATTGTAATCGGACGGAAGATCCCGCACTTGATTCCAGCCTTGCGAGCCTCATCCATGGCGCTTGATGCAGCACGCATTGTTCCGCCGTAGCAGAAGATTGCGACATCCGCATCATCCATTCCGACCTGCTCGCACTTCACGATATCTGCATAATTGTCAGAAACCTTGTGCATCAGACGGTCAATCAGCTTCTCGGCTTCTTCATTGGAATTGGTCGGGAACCCTGACTCATCATGGATCAAGCCCGTCATGTTGTACCTCTGCCCCATTCCGAACGGAGCCATCTCTGGGACGAGCTTTCCCTTCTTGATATGGTATGGGAGCCGCTTGGGTTCCGGATATTTCACGGTTTTTCGGTCAATCACTTCCACTTCTTCCAGCTCAGGCAGTTCCATGCCCTCCCTGAGGTGCCCGATTATCTCATCCATCATGAAAAGCACCGGAGTTCGGTACCTCTCTGAAAGGTTGAACGCCCTGATGATCAGGTCATATGTCTCCTTCACCGAAGAAGGACACAAAGCTATAACTGGGTGATCTCCGTGGGTGCCCCATCGCGCCATCATCATATCGCCCTGCGAAGGTGAAGTAGGCATTCCTGTAGACGGTCCCATTCTCTGGACATCGACAACCACAAGAGGAATCTCGGCAAGAGCGGCATATCCGAGGTTCTCCTGCTTGAGAGAGAAGCCAGGCCCGCTTGTGGCGGTCATGGACTTAACTCCGGCAACCGATCCACCGATAGCGCATGCCATCGAAGCAATCTCATCCTCCATCTGGATGAACTTCCCGCCTTCCTGAGGGAGACGGACCGCCGAAATTTCTGCAATCTCAGTAGAAGGGGTGATCGGATATCCGGCAAAAAGCCTCATCCCCGCAACCAAGGCGCCTTCTACGCACGCCTCGTTGCCCTGCATCAATACGACTTTGCCCATTGATCGGTATCTCCTTCATTCTCATCGATGTAGATTGCATAGTCCGGACACCGGAGTTCGCACTGGCCGCAAAGGATGCATTCGGTGCCCTCCTTGCGCTGAACCTTGTCATCGACAATCTCAAGTGCCCCTTTCGGGCAGAAAGCCGCGCATATCCCGCAGCCCTTGCACCATGACTGGTTGATCATCAGAACTTTCTTCAAAGCAGTTGCCTCCGTTCATTGATTCAGCCTTAAAGCTATCACGGTATTGCCACAATTTCAAACACTTTATTCATTACAATCAACACAACATTAATATTGTGCAAAATTCCAAAGCGGCATATGCTGTAAATGATTGGAGGATATGATGAATTTCCAGAACATGGAGTACTTTCTGGCAGTCGCCGAAGAAGGCAACATAACCCGTGCATCGGAGCGGCTTCACATCTCGCAGCAGGCTCTGAGCAACCAGATAGCCAGAATGGAAGAAGAGCTTGGCTGCACCTTGTTCTCACGAGGCAAGACACTTGAACTTACATACAGCGGAAAGCAGTTCAAGCAGTCAGCAGAGAAGATCCTTGACATCAACCGCCAGACAGCCACAGTTCTTGATGATATAAACAGCAAGCGCCGCGGAGAACTTCGGATTGGCATAAGCCACACCAGAGGGCAGGCGATCCTACCGTTCATCCTGCCGGCATTCAGCAATCTTCACCCGCTTGTGGATCTTCATGTGATCGAAGGAAGCACCCATGTGCTTGAAGAAGACCTTCGCAAGGGCGTGATCGATGTTCTCATAGGATTTGCCCCGTTCATGCTTGACTGCGCAGAATACTCCGAACTGATGAAAGAGCATCTGTTCCTTGTCGTCCCGAACTCCCTTCTTGTCAAATACTTCGGATCGGAAGCTGAGGATGTTTGCCGTTCGTATGCCAAGTCATCCGACATAAGCCTGTTCAAGAACATGCCGTTTGTTCTCCTCAATGAAGGGGACAGAATCAGGACAATCGCAGACAGAGAGTTCTTCAGATGTGCAGTAAGACCTCAGATAAAGCTAGAAACCCAGAATATCCAAACAGCCTTCGCCCTCGCAGCTGAAGGGATGGGGCTGACGGTCTGCCCTGAACTGTACTTGAACAATCCATACGTAGCCCCTGGCACCGCATCGTCGTACATGCGCCAGAAAGTCAGGATATTCCGCTTCTTCAACGGCGATGTCCAGGATACAATAGCAATAGGCTACAACAGGGAGAGGTATCTCAGCCGGTTTGCAAGCGACTTCATCAGAATAAGCAAGGATACGTTCAGAAAACCTTCAGTGCAAAGTACGAAAGAGGAGCAAGAACAGCAAGGAAAACAAGATTCCACAAAGTAAACACACCAAGATAATACAGGCCTTCGCCTTTTCTGCGAGCAGTGTATCCTTTGAAGGAAATCAGGGATGCAAGAGAGGCAATCAGGGTTCCAAGTCCTCCGACATCAACCCCAAGAAGCAGAGCCTTTATATCAGAAGCGAAGCCTGAGAGCATTATTGCAGCGGGCACGTTGCTGATTATCTGGCTCATTCCCAGCCCCCACCAGTATTCATTGCCGACTATGTTTGCTTGAAGAATCTCAGAGACTGCATCGATGCGCTTCATATTGCCAACAAAGACAAAGAAGGCGCAGAAAGTGGCAAGAAGGGCATAATCGACCTTCATGAAGACCTTGCGATTGAGAATCAATATCACAATCACTGCGGCAGCGGCCGAGTACTGAATAGGCACAATGCGTATCACTGAAAGCAGAATCAGAACAAACACAGCAGCATAGGCCCATGACTTTGCTTCAGGCTTTGCGGCAGACCCGGATCCAGAACCAAGGCTCTGAGAACTGTAACGGTGGGTCAGGCATAAGATTACAAGCAGGACAAGCGAAAGACCGCAGCTCGGAAGGACCGCAACGAAGAACTCAGAATTTGATAGCTCGAAATGGGAATACAGGTAGAGATTCTGGGGATTACCGAAAGGAGTGGCCATCGAACCTAGATTCGCTGCTATCGTTTCCATCACTATGACAAACGTACTGTCACGTTTGTCAAACGAGGAGAACAGCATCAGGGAAAACGGTACAAACGAGAGAAGAGCCACATCATTGGTAACAGCCATCGAAAGGAAGAACACAATAGCAACGAGAACCAGCCCAAGCAGCCTGGCATTCGAGATCCTGGCGAGAATCAGATTCTGAGCCCAGTTGAACAGGCCAGCAGAAACGAAGGCCTGAACCACCAGCATAAGAGAGAACAGCAACAGAATCGTTCTCAGGTCAATATATGAAAGATACTCCTTATCAGGTGCTATGAAGCAGCATGATGCAAGGGCAAGAACAACGGATATGCAAAGCACTGCCTCT
>JAQUYU010000107.1 GCA_028691695.1 Sphaerochaetaceae bacterium
TTTTCAAAGTCCCAATGATACGGCATGCTCCATCTGTCTCTGAGAGTGGTCATCACTTTCTGGAGGCTTGGTGGAACCGGGCATCCGTGCTGCTTGCGGTAATTGTAAGCATCCCATTCTTTCTCGCCGGCAGTGTAGATTCTTTCTTCGCCTGGAGCCTTCTGAGAAGCTCTGAGGTCGCGGCAGATTGTTCCTGCAATCTTCTTGCAGGTGTCTGCACCCATGAAGAAATCAGGATTGATCACGATGAAGAAATGTCCGAGTGGATATGGGATCTTCTTGTGGTCCTTGTCGAATCCGTTGAGATCCTTCATGAAAGAGCCATCCTGCAATGCTGCACAGAGCATCTCGACGACTGTTGCATAGCCGTAGCCTTTGTAGCCAGCAGTCTCTTCGCCGATTCCTCCCAGCGGTGCAAGTGCTGCCTTGCCGCATGTAAGGTCCACGAGAATCTGGTCTGTATCGGTTCTGGTCTTTCCATCAAGGCCGATTACCCATCCTGGAGGAAGCTGCTTTCCGGCTCTTCCGTAGACTTCGATCTTTCCTCTCTGGGAGACGCTTGTTGCGCAGTCCAGAACGAACGGGAATTTCTCGTCAGTCGGGATTCCGAATGTAAGCGGGTTGGTCCCGAGCATGTTCTCGACTCCGAAAGTCGGGGCGATGGAAGGGCGGGCGTTTGTTCCGGTGATTCCGATCATGTTCTGCTTGGTAGCCATAGTGGCATAGTAGCCAGCGATTCCATAGTGGGTGGAGTTGCGGACAACGACCATTCCAAGGCCATATTTCCTGGCCTTCTCGATGGCCATGTTCATTGCAGTGACTCCTACCACATGTCCCATTCCGTTGTTCCCATCAAGGACGGCGCAGGCCATCTGGTCTTTCACCACGTCGATCTTCGTTACCGGATTGAGAATGCCGGCGTCGATTCTGTCGATGTAGATCGGCTTCAGCCTTCCGATTCCATGGCTGTCGATTCCTCTCTTGTCCGATTCGATCAGGACATCTCCGATCACCTTTGCATCCTTGGCCGGGATGCCAGCGTGAACCAGGCTGTCTTCCATGAATTTCTCCAGATCCTCAAATGGGATCCATGCGCAATCCTTGTACTTATCTTCGTAAGCCATAAGACCTCCAATCAGGCGAATAACGCCTCAATGCCAATTTCGTGAAGACCGCCAAGCAGTCTTCGTCCTGCTTCATCAGTAATCACGCAGCCGATCTTTGCAGCATCGACTGTCTTGTAATTGCTGACGACTCCTATCTTGCTTGCTGTGAAAACAGCATAGACTTTTCCTACTGTGTGCTCGATCATCTTTTTTGTAGTGAGTGCTTCTTCCTGTATCGGCGTGGTCAGTCCCTGCTCGAGAGAGAACCCGTCCACTCCTATGAAAGCCTTGCTGGCATATATGCCGTCAAGCACAGGAAGCGACATGTTTCCTGAAACAGAGTGAGAGATCGAGCGGTACACTCCGCCGGTGAAGATGATCCGTGCTTTGATGTCAGAAGAAAGAAGAGGGAATATCCCGATGTTGTTTGTTACGATTGTGACATTCTTGCCTGTTTCGATGATGGCTTTTATTACTTCGAATGTAGTCGAACCGCTGTTGATGCAGATCGTGTCGCCATCTGATACAAGCATCGCGGCAACCTGTCCTATGGACTCTTTCTCGGTTGCGAACTGCATTGCCTTTGTTGTGTAATCAGGCTCGCTTGAAAGACTGCGCATGAGGGATGCGCCGCCGAAGCTTCGTTCTACCATTCCTTTCTCGGCCATCTGGTCAAGATCTCTTCTGATGGTAAGGTCGCTGACTCCAAGCCGGCGCGCCAGATCAGAGACCTGTGCCGTTTCTTCTGCAAGGAGGATGCTGAGAATCTGCTTCTGTCTCTGAACCGGAATAAGCTGCGCCACTTTGAACTAACCTCAGAAATCCAAACTCAAACAAAGAATTTGAATGTTTTTGTTCTTCTTTGAACGATTTCATAATAAAACCGCCCGGAGTTTTTGTCAACTGGTTTCTGCTTGATTATTTGAAATGGCTAAAGACCGAGCATTGCCGAGAGCTGTGTCTTGCCGCGGGTCAGGACCGAACCATACTGCTGGTTGATCTGCTTTACGTTGGCTTGATACATGTTCAGGAAATCCTTGTTCTGCTCTGCCGGTGCATCGGACTGGGAAAGAGCATCCTTGTACTGCTCCTTCATCTTGTCCAGAAGTCCGGACATCGTGTCCCAGTACTGGTCTTCAAGGCTCAGGATCTGGGTGATGACCTTGATTGCAGCTGAGTTACCGTCGTTTACAATCGGGAACAGGCTTGCAATCCTCTTGTTGCGCATCTTGTATTCGATTGCTGATGGCATCGAAAGGTTCTGAAGTATCGTTTCGTTGATTGTCTTCGTGACGAATGTCAGATCAGATCCTTCGTATTTCGAGAGTCTTGCTTCAAGCTCGTCGTCCTGCATAGTATCGTCTTCGAGGTACTTGCCAGCTATGGAGCGTGCGTCCTGCCTCAGATTGTCTTGGCGGATCTTGTTCTCATCCACCTGGATGTCTTCCATCCTCTCCATTGCAAGTTCCAAAGATGTTTTGATTCTTCCCATGATGACTGTCCTCTTTGATGCCGTAAGGCGTCACTTATAAGATAAAGAAACTTTGACGATTGGACAACAGGCTCAAATGCTTTATATTGAAAGCATGGAAAATCTTTTTTACTATACGGACCCTTATTGCCGAGAGATCGATGCAAAGGTAACCGATGTCCAGGATATTACAGAGCAGCAGGCGCATCAGCTTTCTGTTTCGCTTGGCAAAGTGCCGCATGATGTGTGCGCTGTGCTTTTCTCAACGACGATCTTCTATCCGGAAGGAGGTGGGCAGCCTGGAGACAGAGGAACTGTGACCATCGGCGGCCATTCGTTTGAAATCATCGATACGCACAAAAAGCACAACAATGTCATTCATAAGGGTCAGGAAGCAGGAGATGAGCGGGATTCGGATGGCGGGCTCGGGATCGTTCCTGTTCATTTTGTTGCCTGCTCAAAGAATTTGATCCATGCCGGCGATGAAGCCCATCTTGTACTGGACTGGGACCACCGTTATGCTTTCATGCAGCTGCATACTGCTCAGCACCTGCTTTCCGGGCTGATGTTTTCAAAGCTTGGAATCGGAACCGTTTCGGTTCATCTTGGTGTGGACAATCTTACTGTCGAGGTTTCTGAGCCTGAAATCAACGAATCAGACATGCTCCTCATCGAGGATGCGGCCAACGATGCCGTTCTTTCTGGATTGAACGTGTCATGCAGCTTCCTGTCACATAGCGAGGCCGAGGCGCTTCATATGCGTCGCTCGATCAAAGTGGATACTGATGTAAGGGTAGTGCGCATTGCTGATCTGGATGCAATTGCCTGCGGAGGAATGCATGTGAAGTGCACTTCTGAGTGCAGGATTGTGCTTTATCAGGGGCAGGAGAAGATTCGGGGAAACATACGTACCATCTGGAAAGCCGGTACTGCTGCGATGGATCAGATTCATGCCGATCATGATATCGTGCGAAGGCTCTGTGCATTGCAGTCAGCAAGGCCGGAAGAGCTTTTCGGAATCTCGGATGCACTTCAGAAGAGCCTCGTGCAGGAGAGGGCAGAGAAATCGCGTTTGTCTTTGATGCTCGCAAAGTCGTTGATTGATGCTAGAATTGCAGGCAAAGCGTCATCTTGTGCTTTCGTTCTGGATTCTGAGATGGATCTGAAGAGCTTTGCCTCTGCGGCAGAAGGATATGATAACCTTGCGCTGGCTGCTGTAAAGAAAGATTCTGGTAAGATTCTCTGGCTAGTCGTTCTGAAGGGACGCTATGAGAAGATTCAGTTTTCTGAAGTTCGTTCCAGGCTGCTTGGGCCGCTTGGAGCCAAAGGCGGCGGAAGAAGTCCTCTGTTCCAGGGGATGGCTGCGGAATGCACGGATGAATCAATTGCTGAATTCCTTAGAGGATTCGAGGCAATGGCTGGCGAGGCATGAGTGTTTGGCCAAAACATTCTGACCAAATCTATTCTGACAAGTGTTGACGTAAATCGGAATAGGCAATAATCTTAGGCAAATATCTTTTCAAAGGGGAATCTGCAAAATGCCTGAAGATGTGCTTTCCTGCAAGAAAAAGCCTGTTCCTGATGGAACTGAGAAGCTGTACGTGAGCTATGAGACTGTCCACAAGCTGGTGAAGAAGCTGGCCGGGCAGATGCATCAGTCCGGGTTCGACCCAGATGTGATCGTGGCTATCGGAAGCGGCGGCTTCATTCCTGCAAGAATCATGAAGACATTCATTTCCAAACCGATTTATGCCGTGGGGATTTCATATTACGGAGTTGGAAGCCAGCATGCGGATCATCCTTCGAAGATTCAGTGGATCGATGAAATGCGCCAGTCCCTGGCGGGAAAGAAGATTCTGCTGATCGACGAGGTTGATGATACGCGCGCCACGCTTGCTTACTGCGTCAGAGAGCTTCTCAAGTATAATCCTGAGGAAATCGCTGTCTTCATTCTTCATAATAAGCTCAAGAAGAAGGATGATGAATTCCCGCCTGAGATCAAGAGATACTACCCGGCCCAGGAGGTCGGTGATGTATGGATCCGCTATCCATGGGATGCTCTTGATATCGACGAGCACAACAGGCTTGAGGCTTTGCAGAGCAGTAAGGAATGAAGGAAATCAAAGCGATTGTTTATTGCTCGAACACAGGCTTCACCGAAGCCTATGCGCGCATGCTTTCGGAAGAGCTGGATCTGCCTGTCTTTTCTGAGAAGCAGGCTCATCTGCACCTCGGAAGCGGTGACAGCGTATTTTTTCTCGGATGGGTGCTCGGAAGTTCGATCAAAGGTCTTGAGAAGGCCAGAAAGCGCTATGATGTCGAAGGAACTGCATCGGTTGGCCTTGTGCTCACTGATCAATCAGTAGCTGAGATCAGAAAGAGAAACAAGATTGCCGATGATGCTCCGTTCTTTGCCCTTCATGGCGGTCTTGCCATTGAAAAACTGCACGGTTTTTACAAACTGGTCTTCAAATTAGGAACAAAGGCGCTTGAGAGGACATCATCTGCGCCTGCAGATGAGAAGATGGAGACGTACAAGATTCTCACCGAAGGTGCCAGCTTTCTGGACAGGAAGAACCTAAAGCCCATAGTATCCTGGTATTCCAAGCACTTTCCAGTCAAGAAATGATCAGCTTGGTCAGTTCTTGCGAGCCAGCGTTGCGCAGAATGTCGGAACGTTGAATTTCTCAAGCAGTCCATAGTGGATTGTATCTTCGAAAATGTCCTGTATTACCAATCCTGCCTCGATCTGGCCGCCGATTTCTTCTTTCAGGGTATGGGAGAACTGAATTCCGCCGTCTTCATCTTCAAGCTCCTTCATCAGTGCAGGGTCTTCAAGCGGGTTGAAAGGAAGCTTGTGGATCAGAGCTGTCTGCTCATCGTTGAAGGCATATCCTAGTCCATTGTCGAATCCCACCATCAGGATTCCGCCTTTCTTCAAGATCCTGAAGCATTCTCTGAACACTGGCATGAGATCCTGGATGTAACAATTAGATACTGGGTTGAATATGAGGTCGAACTCTTCATCTTCAAATGGAAGCGGCTCTGTCATGTCTCCTTGGATTGCTCTTATGCTGTAGCCTTCACGGCTTGCCACCAGATTCTCTGCTTCAAGCATCCTGTCAGAAAGATCGAATA
>JAQUYU010000108.1 GCA_028691695.1 Sphaerochaetaceae bacterium
GTCGGCAAAGCCGGGCTCATGGCCGTCAGGGACCTGCTCAGGCCTATGAAGAAAGAGAAGGGCATAGACCTTGTCATAGCGAATGCAGAAGGCGTCACGTCCGGGTACGGCATTGGCGTGCAGCATGCCATGACTCTTTTCAAGTACGGAATCGATGTCATCACAGGCGGAGAGAAGATGTTCTATAAGCTCGATATGCAGGATTTCATCAGCCGCAAGGACAGGATTCTCAGGCCTGCCAACTATCCTGAGGCTGTTGCCGGGCGAGGTGCTCGGTTCGTGAATGTCGGCGAAGATAAGGTGTTTGTCCTGAACCTGCTGGGCAATGCGGACATGCTTTCGACCCATCTGACCAATCCCTTCATCATGGCCGATTCGATGGTTTCCAAGGCAAAGGATGAGACACAATACATTTTCGTCGTGTTCCATGCAAGCACGACTGCAGAGAAGGGCGCGATGGGGTTTGAGCTTGACGGCAAGGCATCGGCGGTGATTGGCACCCATTGCAAGGTCATGAGCGCTGATTCACGTATACTTTCAGGCGGAACGGCATTCATCACCGACAACGGACGGTGCGGATCGTTCATGAGCGTCGGTGGATTCAAGCCGGAAAACGAGGTCCACAAGATGGTTTATTCGACTTTCATGCGCTCGTTCGAGTGCTTCGACGACATAAGGCTCCAGGGAGTTCTCGTCACAGTCGGACCTGATGGAAAGTCCCAGGCAATCGAGAGAATCGATGTCAAGGACACAACTGCTTCCGCAGCGGAAACCTGATTGCACCGTCGGTTTTTCCATGTTATCATGAACTGTTCGTTTCGGAGATGAAGAATGTATCAGGATGTTTATGTCAGCGATGTGGATTTCGAGACCGGAGAGGTGACTGTCGGGTGCTCAAGCAGCGCCTGCGAGGGCTGTCATGCTTCGCTTTTCTGCAACAGCAAAGCCCAGACTTTTCAGGTCAAGAACCCAGACGGACTGGAAATCAAGAAGGGTGACTATGTCAGGATTTTCCTTCCGCCAGGGAAGACAATCTTCAGTTCAGTGCTCCTGTTTGCACTTCCGCTTGCGCTTTTTCCTGTATTTTACCTTATTATGCCATCGTCCAACGAAATACTGCGCGCTGTTGTGGGGCTGTGCGGTTCGGCTCTGGGCTTTCTGATTGCCTATCTGTATTTCAGGAAGAAGAAGGAAAGCTTGATGCCCATCATAGAATCAAAGCAGAAAAACCCGCTTGAAGCATAGTTCGAGCAGGCTGCACTGGAACAGAAGGGGAATCCGAATGTTTGATATGTTTTTCAAGAAAATGTTCGTGAAGCAGTTCGATAAGCTGCTTGGAAATCAGCACAAGCCTTTGGAAAGCTATGATGTTCCAAAGTGTCCAAGGACCGCTTCTGAGATATTCTCACAGATGACAGAAGATGAGAAGATCCGCTTCATAAGCGGAAAGGACAGCTTTGCAATCGGCGGCATTCCAAGACTTGGCGTTCCTGATTTCTGGATGTCCGATGCTACCAGCGGAATCCGCGGCTGGGATGCACCTGTGACAGTGTTTCCTGCTGGAGTGGCTATGGCTGCTTCCTGGAACCGCTCCCTTGCCAAGGAGGCGGCCAGCCGCATCGCCGATGAAGCAAGAGCCCTTGGGATCACAGTCCTCCTCGGACCCGGTGTGAACATTGCCAGAGTCCCGACCTGCGGCAGGAACTTCGAGTACATGGGCGAGGATCCGTATCTTGCCGGAGAGATTGCTTCTTCATACGTTCAAGGCGCTCAGTCAAGGGGCGTGATCACGACAGTAAAGCATTTTGCCTGCAACAACAGCGATTACGACCGTCACAAGTCCAACAGCATAGTCGATGAACGTACACTGAACGAGATTTACTTCCCTGCTTTCAAGAAAGCGCTGATCCAAGGCGGATCGCTTGGAATCATGACTTCGTACAACCTCATCAACGGCGAATATGCAAGCCAGAACAAATACTCGGTAGGTGAAGTTCTAAGAAAGCGCTGGGGCTTCAAAGGCATGGCTGTCAGCGATTGGAACAGCCTGTACGACACGCCAAAGCCTCTGAAGTGCGGCGTCGATATCGAGATGCCGGCGCCTCTCTGGTTCTCACCTGAAAAAGTGAAGAAAGCCCTTTCCGATGGCCTGATAGAGCAATCTGACATTGATTTCAAGGTCCTGAACATTCTTAATGCCCTCGAGAAGATCGGAGCATTGGCCAGACCCAGCGCTGACAAGTCGCTTCATGCCGGCAGCCCAGAGGCAATCCAGACTGCACGATCGATGGCATGCGAATCGATTACCCTGCTCAAGAACGACGATGCAGTCCTTCCGCTCTGTGCTTCGAAGCTGCATAGGATCGTCATTGCAGGCTCGATGTCATCTGTTCCTCCCACTGGCGGCGGAGGGTCTTCATTCATTCATCCAAGGCGTCCTGCAGCTTCTTTGCAGCATGAACTTGAAAGCCGGATTCCAGGACTTGAGGTAGAAACAAAGCTTGATTCTGCTGCCGATGTCACCATAATCGAGACTGGGTTCAGCAGGCTTCTGGAAACCGAAGCATACGAGCGGCCTTACAGCCTGCCGGCAAAGGACATCAAGCTCATCCGCAAGGCTTCAGGATTCCGCAAGAAGGTCATTGTCATTGTCCACAGCGGAGGCGATTATGAAACCTCTTCATGGTCTTTCGATGTCCCGGCTATAATCAATGCCTACTATCTTGGAGAAACCAGTTCTCAGGCTCTTTGCGATGTTCTTCTTGGGGATGCATGTCCGTCAGGAAAACTTCCGTTCTCGATGGCTCAGCGTTATTCGGACTACCTCTCGGTGCGCAACTATGCCCGCAAGCCAGCTGCGTTCAGCCTGATGAGAGTCATGGTCGGCCAAGGCAACCCGAAGCGCCGCAAGATAACCAACACCCGTTACGAGGAGGGTCTGAAGATAGGCTACCGTCAGTTCGACACGGAAGGCAAGAACGTAGCATTCCCGTTTGGCCATGGCCTCTCATATACTTCGTTCGGCTACCGGAGGATGGCGGTCGAGAAAACCGGGGATGATGTCACTGTCAGGATAAACATCACAAACGATGGCAAAGTCCGTGGCTCTGAAACTGTCCAGCTGTATGTTCATAATGTCAATTCAAGGATCTTCCATCCGGATCAGGAGCTCAAAGGCTTCGAGAAGGTCACAATCGATCCAGGGGAGGACAAGGATGTCGAATTCCATCTTGGAATCGAGGCTTTCTCTTACTTTGACGCAGAAGAGCATGTCTGGAAAGCCGACCGCGGCCGCTATTCCATCAGGCTTGGATCCAGCTCCCAGGACAGGCGCCAGGAAGCAGACATTGATTTCTAGTTTATCGGCAGATATGGCTTGAAAGCATTCCTTGAGAGCCATTCTGCCATATTTGTCACGCTTTCAAGGGTCGCATTTCCCATGTTGCCGCTGATCTGGGCTATGTAGGAATCAAGGATTCCCCTCAGCATCATCCGAAGCACGATTTCGAAGTTGTCTCTGTCCTGTATGCCAGGCACTTCACGCGTCTGCTGGACGAAGTAATCGCCAAGATGCTTCTTGTGATCGACGAGCAGCTGGCTCGAAATATCGGAAGAAAAGAACACCCTCACGGCTTTTGGATTGTTCTCAATGAAGCTCTTGACCTGCGAAAGCATTATCCCTGGATGCTTGAGAACGTCAAGAATAGGGTAAGAGGTGAGAGCGCTGATTATTCTCTGTACCACTTCCTCTTCGATCGATTTGAACATTGCAAGCGGGTTGGAGTAATGCGCATAGAATGTTCCGCGGTTGATATCCGCCTTCGTGACGATGTCTGTCACTGTGATCTTGTCCCACTTCTTCTCTGCAAGCAGCTCGATGGCCGCCTCTTTGATCAGGTTCTTCGAACGGATTGAACTTCGGTATTCTGCCTTTGGCATAGGTGCTCCTTCTGGACTAATCATATCAGAAATCTCAGGAAAATCAACAAAATCAACCGTTAATATGATTTTGTTTATTTGCCCGGTATTTCAGTCGAAAAACAACATTTGTAGGCATCATGTCTTCTTTTGGCCAAACCCTTGCAGTTCGCCTTCCTCTGCCGAAAGATCAAAAAAACATGAGAGAGGTTTTTTCAAAACTCAAAAGCGACGGAATAAAGATTCATGAATTGTGAATAATTATCCATTGAATCTCTTTCCTGAAAACCGATTCAGTATTCTTCTGTTTTCCAACGATCATTTGAGGCTTTGGCGTGTTTCCAGGCAAAGCAGGTCCGCCGCTTTTCTTCAAGCGGTCTTGCCTTTCCTGTCCTTATTCAATTGAGGAGCTGCTAAGCGGGCTTCCGCAGCCGGGCTGCCCGCTCCTCCTTCAGCACCATGTCCATGCGCTTGATCGTCGTCAGCAGTATGGCAAGCTCGATCTCAAGCAGGGCGTTCCTGCCCCGGGAATAGAGCTTCGCCGGAAGGAAGCACTCCTTCATTTCGCTGTTCGTGCGCTCTACTGTAGTCCTGGCCTTGTATCTGAGTTTCTTCGCAGGATCCATCTCGGGCTTGTCCCCGTTCCTGCTGGCCTTGAAATCGATGACCGGGATCTTCCCGGAGTCCCTGGCGAATGATTCGATGCGTCCGCTGCTGTATCCCCCGTCCATAAGCGCATAGAGGAAGGTGCAGTTCATGTCCGCCATGCGCAGCAGCGGGATCGCAAGCCTGCTGTCATGGACATTGGCTCCTGTGACGGCATACGAGACTATGATCCCGTGATCGTCGACGGCAAGATGCGCCTTGTACCCTATCCTCCATTGCATGTGCCCCTTTGAGTTCTTCTTCCCCGTGAGGGCGCATTGCTTGTTGAGCGTCGAGAGGTATTCATCGATGGGACCGGATTCTTCCAGTTCCTCGATCCTCCGATCTTCGGCACGCCTGGCCTCGAGATCCGCGGCCTCCTTGCTTCCCCGCTTCTTGCGCCCCTTCTTCAGCTCCATCCTTGGCTTCTCAGGAGAAACAGGCATCTCCCTGGCCTCTATCGGCGTGCTGTCGATCGAAAGATTGCAGACAAGCCTTGACTTGTAGAAATCCCTGCACAGCATGTCGCTGATGTGCCGTATCCCCATCGCTTCCCTGAGCTCGCCGGTTCGCCTGCTGATCACGGCGGCACTGGGTACATGCCCGAGCCCCGCGATCATGCGTACATTGGAATCCGACTTGACGAAATCAAGCGTGGATGCGATCGTGTCGAATCCGAAGACCTCCTTGGCGATCCAGATCGCGAGGATGTCGATCAGCGGGTATTCAGGACGGCCTGTCCTCGACTTCCTGGATTCCCTGATCGATGATGGAACGATCGAGCTGACTGTATCCATGTATGACTTGAACAGCAGCTCCTTCTGTGTCGGGGAGGAGAAGAAACATCCGGAAAAGTCGGAAGAATCGAAGAGAAGCTGTTGCATCGGACGGGCTGAGATGGTAAAGTTGTTCATGAGAATAAAGTCTCCTTTATTATTTTTTTTTGCAAATTCATAATAACACAAATGGAGACTTTATTCTATATTATACAAGCAAATAACAACGAATTATTTATATAGATGCTGTGATTTCCTCATGCATGCCAAGCAACAATGAGAAACTGTATTTTTATGCAATCAGATGCCACTGTTTTGGAGTTTTGAAAAAACCTC
>JAQUYU010000109.1 GCA_028691695.1 Sphaerochaetaceae bacterium
CATCTCTTCTTATCGCAAGCTTGAGGGCAAAATCCATCTTGAAGCCGGTTGTGACGCTGTACTTGAGAGCACGGATCATGCGAACAGGATCCTCGGTGAATGTGGTTGAAAGAGGAAGGACGGAATGAATTCTCTTGTGCTTGAAATCTTCCATGCTGTTGTTGAAATCGACAAGAGTCTCATCAATCGGATCATAGTAAAGACTGTTGATCGTGAAATCCCTGCGCTTGGCATCCGTTTCGATAGTCCCGAACACATTATTCGTGTTGTCATCAGTATTTGATTCGCCTCTGAAAGTGGAAACCTCTATGATCTTCTGACCATATACAAGATGGACAAGCTTGAAGCGCTTGCCGATGACACGTGCTTGATAGAAAAGCTTGTGAACCTGCCTGGGTGATGCGCTAGTTGCAATGTCGAAGTCCTTTGGAACACGGCCAAGAAGAATATCACGTACAGCTCCACCGACAATATATGCGGAAAATCCATTCTGCTTCAGCCTTGAGATTGCTCTCACTGCATCCTGGTCAATCAGTGAGCTGTCAATCCTATGTTCTTCTTTCGTGTATATCCTTGCAACGGGCCTGAGTCCGTCGCTGTCCTTTTTATATCTTATCCGCATACATCCCTTTACAGTTAGGCAAGTTTTCTTTATTCTTAATTAGATTTGTACATCATATGTCTTTTTTTTTCAACAGGAGTATTCAATGATAGAGCCTAAGATCCCAAAAGGATTCAGAGATTCCTTGCCCGAACAGGAGATAAAGAGAAAGAACTTCGAGCGCAGGCTCGAGCAGGTTTTCGAAAGCTACGGCTTCGTTCCGATTGACACCCCAGTGCTTGAATACACCCAGGTCCTCCTCGGAAAAGGCGGCGGAGAAACGGACAAGCAGATATTCCATTTCACCGACAACGGGGGAAGGGAAGTGGCGCTTAGGTTCGATCTCACAGTGCCTCTTGCACGCTTTGTCAGTGCCCATAGAAGCGAGCTTCAGTTCCCATTCAAGCGCTACCATATAGCCAAGGTATACAGAGGCGAGAAGCCGCAGAAAGGCCGCTACCGCGAGTTCAAGCAGTGTGATTTCGACATCGTAGGAGCAGACACCGCCCAGTCTGACTATGAGATCCTTTCCCTTATGGCTGCTTCTCTTGAGGCATTGGATGCCGGTTCATTCAAGATCCATATCTCCAACCGTGCGCTTCTGAATGATTTTCTTAAGAAGATCGGGATTTCAGACAAAAGCTCTGAAATTCTCAGAGCAATTGACAAACTTCAGAAGATCGGCCTTGACAATGTGAAATCTGAGCTCCTTGAAAACGGAATCACAGAAGACAAGATTGACTCGCTTCTTCTTTTCATTCAGCCAGGAGAAAGCGACTATGATAAAGTGCTTACCCACCTGGAAGAGCTGATTGGCGAGACAACTGCGGCAGTCCAGAGAATGAAGGATATCGGAGTTCTGATGGATGCAGAAGGTACAAAGAGCCTGTTTGCATTCGACCCATCGATCACAAGGGGACTGGATTACTACACAGGAGTTGTGTTCGAGACATTCCTGGATGCAATTCCATCAATCGGATCGGTCTGCTCGGGTGGAAGATACAACAACCTCACAGGTCTTTATTCAAACGAAAGCCTGCCGGGTGTCGGTTCCTGCGTTGGGATCGACCGGCTCATCGCTGCTCAGGAAGAGCTTGAGAAAGGCGTTGCAGTTCCTCCTGGAATGGTGGATGCAGTGATCTTCGCCGATTCTTCAATCAGCGCTTCGGATTCGGTGGCGTTTGCAAGTCAGCTTAGGAAGAAGGGAATACGTTGTGATATCTATCTTGGAGATCGCAAGATGCGTGAACAATATGAATATGCCCAGTCAAAGGGCGCACAATTTGCCATAGTGGCAATAAAGGATTCGAAGGCCGATATCAAGAATCTGGCAACAAGGGAAATCCTGTCAGGACTTGATTCAGATCAGGCTGCTTCGATGATTCAAAAGAGGTTTTAGTGGAATTCAAGGATCTTCCGGTTTACCGGAATAAAGATGAAATACTCAAGGCGCTGAGCGAGAATCAGGCCATTGTGATTGAAAGCCCCACAGGCAGCGGAAAGACAACACAGCTTCCGCTGATCCTGCTTGAAGCTGGCTATGCAACTCAGGGAATGATCGGAATCACCCAGCCGCGGAGAATCGCAGCTCTGACGATTACTGACTTCATAAAAAAGCAGCTTCAGATTGATGAAACAAGCAATTTCTGCTCATGCAAGATGAGGTTCTATGATACGACAGATTCAAGCACCCGCATCAAGATCATGACTGATGGCACATTGCTTCAGGAACTCAAGCACGACCCGATGCTTTCTAGTTATTCGGTTATCATGGTCGATGAAGCTCATGAGCGGAGCCTCAACATAGATTTCATACTTGGGCTGCTGAAGAATCTCCTGCCCAAGCGTCCTGATCTCAAAGTCATCATCTCAAGCGCAACGATCAATACCAAGGCGTTCTCCAAGTTTCTCTATGGGGCAAAGGTCATCTCGATCAAATCAAAAGTCTATCCTGTCTCTGTCAAATACATGCCTGGCCGGATGGATGACGTGATGGATTCGATAGTCCAGATTGTGAACTTCAAGATGAAGATCTTCGAGAAAAGCGGTTATAAGAACGGTGACGATATTCTTATCTTCCTTCCTGGGGAGTTCGACATCAAGACCTGCATCAAGGAAATTTCTTTCAGGTGCGATTACAAGCATCTTCAGATCTATCCGCTTTATGGAAGGCTGAACAAGGATGAGCAGGAGCAGGTGTTCAACCAGACCGATCCAGAGAAGATCAAGGTAGTCGTTGCTACCAATATTGCTGAGACAAGCATCACAATAGATGGCATCAAGAACGTCATAGACTGTGGCTATGCAAAGATAAACTTCTACAATCAGAAGGATTATTCGAGCGCACTTGTCACAGAGAAGATCAGCCGGAGCTCTTGTGAGCAGCGCAAGGGAAGGGCTGGAAGGGTAGCTCCAGGCTTCTGTTACAGGCTTTACAGCGAAGATGACTTCAATTCACGTCCAGAGTACTCTCTTGAGGAGATTCTTCGAACAGATCTTTCAGAAGTCATTCTGAGGATGAGCGACCTGGGAATCTACGATTACGAGCATTTTCCTTTCATAACCCGTCCTGACAGGTCTTCGATTCTCAGTGCAGAGAAGACTCTCAGCTTCATAGGAGCAATTGACCAGACGCGGCATCTGACGAAGATCGGCGAGCTTATGGTCAATTTCCCGCTAGCTCCGCGGCATAGCAGAGTAATAGTGGAAGCTATGATGAATTATCCTGATGTCATGGAAGAGATTCTAATTGCTGTAAGCTTCATTTCAGTGAGAACACCGTTCATTCTTCCTGTCGACAGAGAGGATGAAGCCAGGAATGCCCATCGTCGTTTCAATTCTCCCGATGGAGATTTCGTTTCCTATCTCGAGATCTTCAATGAGTTCGTTGCTCTTGATACGACTTCACGCAAGACGGCCTACTGTGAAAGGAATTTCCTTGATCTTCAGACAATGAACGAGATAGTCCATGTCGATGATCAGCTTGGCGAGATCGTTTCAGAGCTGGGATTCGTCCTTTCAAAGGGCGGAACCAAGCAGGACTATCTCTGCTGTCTGGCTACAGGTCTCAAGCAGTACGTATGCATCAAGACAGATTCCAACTGCTACAAGAGCCTGACAATCGACCGTATTTATATTCATCCGGGCAGCGCATATTTCAAGGATATGCCTAAGTTCATACTCGCAGGCGAGATAGTAAGCACATCAAGGATGTATGCAAGAACAGTTTCTCCATTGAGCCGTGAAATCCTTGACAGGGTGTCTCCTGATCTTTATGAAAGCCTTTCAAAGAAGGCGGTCGCAGGAGACAGCAGGAAGAAACCTTTGAGGGATGAAGGAATCAAGCGTGAAAGCAGCAAGAGCATACAGATCTATGGAAGGGCTTACAATGCCATTGAAACCGTCTCCCGCAATGGCCGGTCAGAAACAATGGTTGAGATTCCTTTCGATGATCTTCGTTTCCTTGCAAAAGCCGAAGCAAAGGCCAGAAGACATCCGAAGAACTTCAAGGCTGCGCTTTCTGTCAATGGAAAGCTTGTGCAGAAGGGTGATTCGCTTTTCAATATCATAGACCTTGCTGGAAAGCTGCCTGACAACATGCTTCCGGTAGACCTTAGAAAGGAAAAGAGCTTTCATCTTGATGAATTCGAGAGCTTTGCAGACAAGCTTGACCTCATAGGGAGGCTTGCAATACTTCCCAAGGACAAGGACTGCCTTGGTTTCGTCGAGCTTCTTGCTTCGGGCAAGGACAGCTTCTTCTTCAATTCCAACCGGGACTTCTATGACAGCCTTACGAACACAAGCTACAGCCTTATGCTTCTGAAGGAATCAATAAAGGGAAATCAGATCCTGAACAGAACCTACAACAGGGTGATGAACAAGATAAATCAGTTCTGATTGATGTTTATCTCATGAACCTGCTCAATCTGCTCGTTCATCTTCTTCAGGACTTCCTGAACATTGCCGGTGCTCCATTCATCTATCGTGACGGTAGCATCGGCGATCTGTATTGAACTGTACTTCTCAAGGGCATCGATTATGTATTCCTTGATTTCTGGAATCTCTTCTTTCGGAATCCTGTTAGGAGACCTGAGCCCGATCTGAAGCTTGTATTTCCCATCCGGATTCTGGACTTCAAGAGTGTTTATCTTGATTGTATTGTCATAATCGTAAAGGCATTGATTGATCATCTGCATGAATACGTTCCTTGAGAGGACCTTGGCCTCAGGAACGGAGAATCCGGGTTTGACCAAAGTCTTCTCGAATGTACGGGCCTTTTTCCTGAAAGGCAGATGGGTGAAGAAAACCTGAATCGTATCGTAGACTATGCTTGGTGCGGTGCGGGTAACTTCGATGGCAGGAACCGGAATCACATGCTTTCCTTCTGTGTAGCGGGTGCGAAGGGCTGTTTCGATTTCCTCCTGAGTTGCAAACTCCTCAATCTTGAATACATGGATAGGCTCGGGCAGATTGAGCCTTGAAGCTATTACACGAACCATCTTCTCGCTTGTTCCTATAATAAGTATCTTTGTGAATTTCTCTTTCTGGAGGGCCTTCATCACTTCGCTGCGCTGGTCCTCATCCCTGAATAAGGCACACCTCATGGCAGATATGAAGCTTGCTGCCTGCTTGGCTGATTTTCCTGCAATAAGACGGTTCCCCTTGATCAGAATCCCGTCATCAATGATAAGGCTTATGTGGTATTTGTCGGCTATCATCTGGGAACGGAAGCTTTTTCCTGTCCCGCTCTTTCCTACAAGAGCATATACTTTGATTGGTCGGACAGTTGAAAATAGTCTCTTAATCAGTTCAAACATGTTTTCATTATAGAGTTTTTGAGATAAAATGGAACAGAAAAAAGTTCTTTTTTCAAAAACACTATGTTCAAGGAGGAGCGAATGCCAAGGTACCTTACTTTTCAAAAAGGCGGCGTTCATCCTGATGACATGAAGAGCCTTTCAAAGGACAGCCCGATCAAGAG
>JAQUYU010000011.1 GCA_028691695.1 Sphaerochaetaceae bacterium
CCATCGCACGAGAAGATACTGACCTCACTCGCACTTCTCGATGCACCTCAAAAACCCCCTAAAAAGAAGCCTGGAAGACCTAAGAAAGTCAAAATATAGTCTCACTCGTTGGGAAAGTATTAATTAAAAACAAATCAATTCCTGTAAAAAGATAAGATTCATTCCGTTAAAAAGATAAGATTCATTCCGCTAAAAAGATAAAACCTATGTAAGAATCATTTATTCACTACATTCTCAGCATGCCCATCCAAGAATGAACGAAGGTTGGATACAGAAGTGTCCATGATGCGCTGGCGAGCCTCTTTCGGAGCCCAGCTCATATGAGGAGTGATGATGCAGTTGGGAGCACTCAGAAGCGGATTATCAGCAGCAATTGGCTCAGAAGAGACCACATCGACTGCGGCACCGGCAACCTTGCCGGATTTCAGAGCCTCTGAGAGATCCATCTCGTTTATAAGCGGGCCGCGGCTGTTGTTTATGATCATAACACCCGGCTTCATCTGGGCAATAGAAGCCTTGCAGATCAGATTCCTAGTCTCAGGCACTAGAGGACAATGAAGGACTATAACATCGCTTTTGGCAAAGATCTCAGATTGATTCACATAGCTGAAGCCATCATTCTTCTCATGAGGGCTGCTGACTATCACATTCATTCCAAGAGCACGGGCAATCTCTCCTGTGCGGTGGCCAATGCGCCCGAATCCGATGATCCCCATAGTCTTGCCAGCAAGCTCGACAAGAGGGAAATCCCAGAAGCAGAAGTCCTGGCATGCAGACCATCGCCCCTTATGGACAGCTTCATCGTGATATCCTATGCGCATGCACAGCTCAAGAAGAAGACCTATTGCAAACTGGCTCACGCTGTCTGTCCCATAGGCAGGAACATTGCATACGGGAATGCCCTTCTTTTGAGCCGCTGCTATGTCGACTATGTTGTATCCAGTAGCAAGAACCCCGATGAACTTGAGATTTGAAGATTCATTGATGATCTTCTCCGAAAGCGGAGTCTTGTTGGTGAATACGATCTCGCTGTCGCCTATGCGAGAGGCAATTTCAGAAGTGGGAGTCCTGTCGTAAACAGCAAGCTGCCCAAGGCTGCCAAGAGCATCCCAGCTAAGGTCTCCAGGGTTTTCAGTATATCCATCAAGAACAGTAATCTTCATTCAGCATCTCCACCGCCTTATTGTGTTGGATTCAGTGCTGTTTGTCCAGATTGTATGAATTCATCAGAATTGCGAGGATCGAGGGATTGTCCAGAACAACGAACTGGCCAGGCTGCCATGAGAACGAAGAAGCAATCTGCTCGAGCATCGAAGGCGTGATTCCATCGACCTGCGAAAGACTCGTCTTCAAGCCGAGGCTTCGATACCAGTTCTCCTGCATCATGATGGCATAGGCGATGTTCAGATCGGGATTGTCATCAGGAAACCCGGCATCCCAGACACGCTGCGAGAACTGAAGCAAGCGGCTCCTGCACTCAGGCTTGCTTGCAGCAAAGCGCATCCATGACGCAGTAATCATCGCAAGTCCCTCGCCATGGGTGACAGGGAAACGGGCCGAAACCTCATGCTCGATCATGTGGCATGCCCAGTCGCCGCCGTTGCGTCCACGGTCCAGAAGGCCGTTGTGAGCCAGGGTTCCAGTCCACATCAGCTGTTCGCGGAGGGCAAGGTTTCCAGGATCGCAAGAGAGCATCATGGCAGTCTGGATCACGAGGCGCATTGCCGCTTCGAGGAAACGGTCAGACAGATCGTTTCCGGGAACATTGACGAAATAGCGTTCCTGAAGGTGGCTAAGGATATCAGCAGATGAGCAGGCGGTCTGGAACGCAGGCAGGCTCAGCGTATTCTCTGGATCCAGGATGGCAAACTGCGGAATCATGGAATCAGAAGAGGCAATCAGCTTGGCCCCGTCATGGGAAATGACGCAGCTTTCGCCTGTCTCGCTTCCGGAGGCGGCTATCGTAAGCACCACTCCAATCTGAATTGAAGCAGTCAAACCCTCGCCGTTGAGGAAGGCACGATTCCATATACTGACCGCATCACCAGCAGCATCAGCAAGAGCAATAGCCTTGCAGGTATCGATCACCGAACCACCGCCGACGGCAAGGACGAAGCTGCAGTTCTCCTTTCGAAGAACATCCAGACCCTCTTGGACCTTCCCGAGGTCAGGGTTCGGCTTCACGCCAGAGAAAAGAACAAACGGCACCCCGTTTTCATCAAGTGAAGCCGTGATCTTGGCAAGAATGCCGTTTCGGACCACCGATCCGCCGCCGTAGACCACCAGGACCTTCCCGTGCCCCTTGCACATTGAGCCGGCTTCAGCAGTCCTTCCGTTTCCGAAAACTATGTTTGTCGTGCAGCTGTATTCAAAGCTTTTCATCTTTTCTCCTCCTTGGGGCGACCAGCAGGCAGTTTACAAGAACAAGAGCCACCAGCACCGCCGATGATCCGAACAGCCAGTCCGGACTTATTGCATAAAGCGCCTGAACCACCGAAATAGCCAGAATGCTCAGGATCGAAGAAACGAAGAACGAGCATGAATAGACTCCTGAGCGGTACTGGCCTTCGGTTTCAATTGCAAGAAGGGAGTCGGCGACAGTCTTGAGAACGCCGTAGCTCAGAGATATCACGATGATAGAGACGAAAAGCAGCACCGTGCTGCCTTCAGGACAGAGGATTATCATTGCAAAGCCGGCAAGCGAGCTTATGCATGAGAAGACTGTGAAGCGATAGATGTTCTCTTTTGTGATATAAGGATTGATCAGGAACATTGAGACCAGAGTCCCAATTGCATAAACCGTCCCAACCATTCCAAGTTCAGCGCCAGACAAGCCGGCACGAGTGGAGAAATACGGGGTGAAGAACAGGCTGACCGAAGTTCCTATCGTATAGTAGACATAGACAATTCCGTTCACGATCATCGCAGAAAGAGCCCTTCTGGAGCGGGCAATATAATGGAAAGTCCCCGCGTAGGAATCAACTGCGGCCTTGAATGAAAACCCTTTGCGTTCCTTCATCAGAGCCGTTCCTGTCGGTGTTTCCTTGAGCAGGAAATTGCGGGAGATCGAAAGAGCAGTCATGCAGATGAACGATATCAGCAAAAAGAGCTTCTCGCTTCGCACCAAGCCCAGCTTCGCTACGATTGCACCGGCAATGCTGGTTGCAAGGCCGGAACCGACGAGAATCAGATTGAACCAGTTCATGGCTGCGAGACTGTTTTCCTCGCTGCTGTCTTCAACCATCAGAAGGTAGTATCCAACGCTCATGATCCTGTTCATGCCGGCAATTGCCATTGCAATCAAGGCGACGATGAAATTCTGAGAAACCAGGTACAGAAGCGGCGGAAGCGCCGATGAGATAAGGTCGAAGACAAGAGTGGCCCTCTTGCGGCCCAGATGGTCGACTATCGGGCTTGCAACCACAGAACAGACCAGAGCAGAGGTATTCGAGACAGTCATCAGAAGTCCAAGCTGAGACTCGCTCACCCCGCAGTCCATCAGAAACAGACTAAGATAGTATGTGTAGACAGTATAAGGAATCGCCCAGAGCGGAAAGAAAAAGGTGCAGATTCGTGCGTTGTGTTCCATCTTCTTCATATCTTCACTGCCAAATCATTGTGCCCTTCAAGGGGCTCTCTGATTGATAGGGAAAGCAGCTCATCCTCATTCATCATGCTCAGAAGCCCACCTGAAAGGGCAGCAATCGTATCTGTGTCCCCTCCTGTCTCAGAGGCGATGAAAATTGCCTTGGAAGGACTTGCTGTGTGCATCGCGAGAGCAAACACGGCACCTGCGGTCTCATAGCTTGGCAGCCCTGTTCCCATCACTGAATACAGGAAGCTCTTGAGCTTCTCAGAATCCCATGAGGGAAGATCAAGCCCGCGAAGATAATCAATTCTTCCGAGAAGCGTGGCCGAAGCGCTTATGTAGGGTGCTTTTGAAAGACCAATCTGGCAGCCCTGAATGGCAGCAGTGATCCAGTCCTTCTTCTGAACCGTAGCTCTCAAGGCATATGCATAGCCGTAAGCGGCCTCCATCCCAACCGAAGTATTGTGGGTAGGAGCGATGGCATTGAATATGCAGCTGTCGAGATCCAGACCAAGGATAAGCGAAGCGAATACCGCTGAAGGGACTCTCATGATGCCGCCGCATGTGACTCCGCCAAGGCCAGCCTTGAGAGGATCAGAGCCGCTTTTGATTCTCTGAAGAGCCTTGAGGCTGGATGGCCCGATGTAATGCTTGGATACAGCATCTGTCTCATCGATCCAGCGTACAAGGGCATCAACAGTATTATCGATGGTCACATTGCCATCGGAAAGGTATCTTCTAATCAGATAGAGATTCTGCTCTGTGTCATCAGTGATGGCCCAAGAGGGAAGATCACTATGGTTCTGGCTCTTGGAACTGTCAACCAAGCCATTGATGTGCCCAATGTCATTGCGTATAGCATCAAGGGTCATGAACTCAGTCGCTTTTCCAACTGCATCACCTGCGGCATAGAACAGATAGAATCTAGACAAGGCTTGAGATAAAGTCATAGTCCCTCCTCAGCTTAGAATCTATATCTTCAAGATAATGGCGGTAGCTTGGCTCAAGCGTGTAGTACCCACTGTAGTCCCGCTGCTTCAGAAGTTCAAAGAGCTTCTTCCAGTTGATGTCTCCGGTTCCTATCGGCAGATGCTTGGTGCCATTTGCAAAATCGCTAAGATGAAGGTGGCACACTGTATCCTTGAGATCCCTGATGAATTCATACGGATCCCCGCCGCCCTCGATCACCTCGGTGGTGTCAACCATGATCTTCATGTTTGGAATTGCTAGCTTCTGGACATAGCTGTCCAGAGTATCAGGCTTCTGCCCTACTCCTTCCGGATGGTTCTCCATTGCCACAGTGACTCCAGCCTCTTCAAGACAGGCGGAGAGGTAGCGAAGATTGGCCGTGATGACATCACCCACCAAGGTCTTCATCAGACCGGTGTACTCGCTTTCAGTATGAACCACCACAATGCTTGTTCCAGCCTTCTTGGCAAAAAGCGCCAAGTTGTCGGCAAAGGCTCGCCCCTCCCGGCACATGCCAGGATTTGCATTGTACAGCAACGCAAAAAATGCAAGCGGATAGTGAATGGATGAAATATGAATTCCGGTCCTATCGAATTCAGAAAGCGATTTCAGGCTCAGATCGGCCTGACACTGAGGCATCAGCTCAGCGTTCTCGAACCCTGCTTTTCTAAGACGGGCAAAGGCATCAACGGTTTCCAGAATATACAGGGCACCGGTGGAAAAAGAAATTTTACTCATTCATCATCCTCTTGGTTATCAATTCTTCAAAAAAAGCAGGACGCCCTTCTTGCGAAGGGCATCCCGTGTCTGGGGTCTAGTTTTACTCCATCTCGGCCACAAGCGAGGCCGAAGCATCCTTGAAAGCCTGCTCTGGAGTCTTCACTCCGCGTTCGATCTCGTCAAGCGCGTACCAGAAGAAGCTATCCATGCTTCCCATTTCAGCAAAGTGGGTGTAAGCCCATGCGTAGGAAAGCTGCTTGATTGCAACAGAATAGAGCTCGCTGCCGGCAACGTATGATTTCACGTCAGCCATCTCGAGGGAGCTCTTCCTTATTGGGAGATAGCCGCTTGTCAGAGCAAATGCAGTCTGATTATCCGTATTCAGGACAAACTTGAGCAGCTGCCATGAGGCATCATGCTTCCAGTAATCAGTAGCCATTATCGTTGCGGTGCTTCCGCCCATTGCTACGGACTGCTTCTTGAAATAAGGCATCTCTATGGCGCCAAGTTCGAAATCGGTCGAACCCGCCCACTTCGAAATCCTGTTGCTGGTGGCGGCTACGAACACGAGGTTCCCGGCAAGGAACTTCTTTTCGGCATTGTCGTGCTGTCCAGCAGGCATTAACTTGCTGTCGACAAGTGATTTCCAGAAATCTGCAACTTCGATTGCATTTGCTTCTGTGAACACCGGCTCGATCTTGCCATCCTTCATCTGGACAACTGAGTTCCCGTTCTGGTTAAGCATGCTCTTTATGAGCCACACGCCATCGGAAGTATCGAATCCCCAGACATCAGGATTTCCGGAAGCTTTCTGGATAGCCGATGCAACAGTGACGAACTCGCTCCAGGTCTTCGGAGGATTCTTTTCAAGATCCACTCCAGCAGCCTTTGCAAGGTTCTTGTTGTAGTACATCACCTGAGTTGAGATTCCGAACGGAAGAGAAGCCAGCCTGTCGTTGTATTTCGCATACTCAAGCACTCCTGTCTGAATATCGTCAAACTTGAACTCGGCATCCTTCACATCTTCTTCGATGGTAAAATTTCCATCTTCACCAGTATAAAGCTGTGAAGCTGCGGTAATCAGGACATCAGGAGCCTCTCCGCTGACCTTTGCCGCACTTACCTTAGTGGCAGTATCAGAGTACTTTCCAGTATATGTAAGCTCCAAAGCAATCTCAGGATGAGCCTCATCAAAAGCCTGAGCCTGGCTTTCAAAGAACTTCCCGTTGTTTCCGCTTATGGAGTACCACACCTTGAGCGTCGTGAGTTCAGGCTTCGGGCCTGCTTCCGCTGCAGGAGAGGCTTCGCTTGCACCTTTTGCAAATACAAAGCCGCACGCTGCAAGAGCAACCAACGCAATAACTAATATCTTCTTCATAAACAACCTCCTATTTATGATTTCATGCCAGTGAGAGTAATTGATTTCACCAGTTGTTTTTCAAATATCACAAAGATGACCAGCACAGGCAGGATCGCCATTACAGAAGCGGCCATCATAACCTGGTATTCAGAAGACGACTCCTGAACCAAGTACTTCATTCCAATAGGCAGAGTCCTGTACTTATCCTTGTTTGTGATGATCAAGGGCCAGGTGTAGCTCTTCCAATGACCAAGGAACGAGAACAAGGCTGCCGTGGACATAGCGCTCTTGGCATTTGGCAGCACTACATTCCACAGGATCCTGAAGTATCCGCAGCCATCAAGCTTCGCCGAATCGCACAGATCCTTGGGGATCGTCGTGAAGAACGATACGAGAAGGAAAATAGTGAATCCAGAGAACACCTGAGGGAGCATGATTCCTGCATATGTATCCACCCCGTGAAGCTTGCTCACCAGCAGATACATCGGAACAAGCGTCACGACCATAGGGACGAACATCGTACTCCGGATAAGCGACACCAGCGGCCTTCTGCCAGGGAAATCCAGGAACACGAGGCAGAATGCTCCGCATACTGCGATTCCCATCATCAGTATGGTCTGGACAACCGAAGTGTAGATGCTGTTCAGGTAATAGATTCCGAACGGGATCATATCGAACACAGTCTTGTAGTTGTCCCATTTCCAAGACGACGGAAGCCACTTCGGCGGATAAGTATAGACATCGCTCACGGTCTTGAACGACGATAGGATCATCCATATGAACGGGAAGATCATCAACAGCGAACCGAGCATCAGGATCACGAACACAACCCAGTTTGTACGATTTACACCTCTGGTTTTAAGTTTCTTTGCCATCTTTCCACCTCCTACTCGTAGTCCACCGTCTTCCTGGCATTCATCCTGGATTGAATTGTTGTCAGGATGAAGATGATCAGGAAGAGAATGATCGAAGCGGCGCAGGCACGGCCCATCTTGCCTCTGGTGAAAGCCTGCTCGTAAATGTAGTTCACTATCAGCGCAGTCGAATACAGCGGGCCTCCCTTGGGAGTCATCACATCGACTTCGGCGAAAACCTTGAACGTATTGATTATTCCTATCATCACAACGAAGTTCATGATAGGCCTCAGAAGCGGCAGCTTCACTCTGAACAGGCACTGGGCATTCGTAGCCCCATCGACCTTCGCGGCTTCCAGGTATGAATCAGGAATATTCTGAAGACCAGTGAGAAACAGCATCACATTGTATCCGATGCCTTTCCAGACAGAGAACATAAGAATCGAAATAAGCGCCGTTTTCTCGCTGTACAGCCACTGAAGCGGCTTGAGTCCGAAGAAAGCCAGAATCTGATTCAGCGGCCCAACTCCTGGATCAAAGAACCAGATCCAGATCAGCGAAGAGGCAACGACAGGAACCACAACAGGAGCGAAATAGCTGCTTCTGAGGTATCGGCGAAGAGGAATCTTCGTATCAAGCATCAGCGCGATTCCAAGTGACAGGAACGTATCGAAGACAAGCTTGAGAACGGCAAATACCGCAGTGTTACGAAGAGCCTTGCCGAACTTCTCATCGGTGAAGAGGAACTGGAAGTTCTTGAACCAGGTCACCTTCCACTTTCCGGTGTTTATGTTCATGTCAGTGAAGCTGTAAAGCACCACCTGTACCACAGGGACAATGAAGATCATAATGATTGAAACCAGCACGGGAATCAGCAGGATCATTGCAGCATGAAGCTGCTCGGTATCGTAGGATTTCCCGAATATCACCCTTCTATGGATCATGGCGGCCTTACCTGTGTTCATGTTTCCTCCTCAGGGCCCTGATGGCGTCCGGTCTGATTCTGATCGTCACATCGGCGCTCTTCCTGATGAACGGGTTCCCGTCGATGATCAGCTGTCCCTTGTCCGAAAGCCCTGAAAGCACCAGGCAGTCTCCATTCTCGAAGCATATGTGAGCGGTTCTGGTCAAACCCTTGTACTTCCAGTTTTCCTCTCGGCTATCCACGGCAATGCGGTCGAGCATTGCAAGAGCACCGGCATGATCCATGCCCACGGAATCAATCAATCCGCCGTATACTGCTCTTCCGGCAATATCTGCACAATGGAGCGTTGAAACGCAGATCTGCTTCACATCATCCCAGTTTCCGAAAGGAATCTTCACACTGTTCATATTGATTGAGAAATCGCTAGTCAGGATATCATCAGACGGATCCTGAACTTCAAGCCGGTCTTCCAGCGCAAGCGCTCTTGCCGAGAAATTCACCATCCTTGTTCCAAGCGTTCCAAGGAAAGTATCGCCGATTACCAGATCATTGAATGCATAACCTATGACAGTGTCTCCATCAGACACCTCGATTGCATCCAGGCAAAAAGGTTCCAGTTCTGCGATGCTATATGCATCCAATGGCCCGGCAATAGGACCGATGTTGGCAGTCCCGGCGGGAATTCCAAGGAAATCAGGCAGCTTTCCGCCATTGAGGATTGCAGCCGATGCGGCATACGAGGCAAGCCCATCTCCGCCGATGGTCACTATCAGATCCGCACCAGCATCTTCAAAAGCCCGGATCGCAGCGGCAATCCTTTCTTTGTACCCAAGTCCCTCTGAACCAGAATCCAGCGGCCGTGCCTGAGAAAGAAGACTGCCTCCGAATTCACGTGAACAGAACAGCTCGTCGATTCCTGAGAGAATGCGCTGAGCCTGAACGGGAAGAGAAGCAAGACCTGGCTTTGCAATCACACCGGCTTTCATCAGAAACTGCTCCCAAGAAGAATCTTGAATGCCTGAGCATGGGAAAGCATATCAAACGCCTTCTGCCCATCCTTGAATCCCATCCGGCATGTGATGAGCCTTGCATAGCGGCTTGTATCAGCGCTGATCGTCTCGAACGCATCCTTGAAGTTCTTCAGATGGAACCCAGAGCATCCTGTCAGGCAAACTTCGCCATAGTGGATTGCTCCGGCATCTATGCTGAGCATCTCATTGCTTGGAAGACCGGCGAACAGAAGCATCGTTCCGCCCTGCCGGAGAAGTGGCATGTAGGCGCTCAGAAGCGCGCCCTTGTTCACAGCAATGACAATATTATCATATTCTCCGGCCTTTATATCCGACTGCTGCCGAACATCGATGCCCCAGCTCTGAAGAATGCTTGCTCTTTCTTCAGACGGCTCGACAATTGAGACATCAATTCCCCTCTGTCCAAGGGAGAAAGCAAAAAGCGCTCCCATCGGTCCGCCGCCGACCACAAGAACACGGCTATAGAGCTTGGTGATCTTAAGCCTCTCGATTCCATTCATCACGCAGGCAAGCGGCTCGGTCAAGGCAAACACATCACGGTCCCCGGATTCCGGAAGCTGGAACAGACCATCTTCATATCCTTCAGGAATCCCGACGTATTCTGCAAATGATCCGCCTGTAACATAATGCTTGCTCTCGCATAGATCAGGATTGCCGCTTCTGCACCAGCTGCATTTGCCGCACTCGAAGTAAGGAGCGGCTACAACCCAGGTTCCGACAGGATATTTGTATCCATCAGGGGCTTTGCATATCTGACCGTAGAATTCATGGCCAAGCACCGTAGGCGGCTTGAAATAACGGTGTCCTTTGAACACAGCCTTGACATCGGTTCCGCAGATGCCGCTTGCCGCCACCCTGATCAGAACATCTTCTTCAGGTCTCGGGGTATCCCCTTCCTGCACTTTTCCCAGCTCAGTATAAATCAGGCTTTTCATCAGTTTTTCTCCTCCAGATAAGTTGCCATTTCCGAAGCAGTCCTGCTATCGGTGACCAGAACATTGAAGAATCCAAGCCGTGCGGCGGTTATGATTCCTTCTATCTTGCTAGTTCCGGTGGCAAGGCAGATGATCTTCTTTGCTTTCTTAAGATCTTCGGCAGGGACTCCCAGATAGGCACCCCCTCCTTCGTATTTCAGGTCGATGTACCCTTCTTTGTTGAAGAACCGTCCAAGAATGTCGCCGATTGCTTTCCTTCCGTAAATCTGATCCAGCTCGACCTTCGGATAATCGCTTATCGGGAAGCTCGGCTTCGGGCCGCATGCTCCAAGTCCGATCACTGCGACATCAAGATCATGCCACAGCTGATAGACTTCGCTGAACTTCGCCTTCAGAACCTGGGCTTCGGCATTATCACCTGCCAGCAGACTGGAAACGTTGTAGTAGAATGCCAATCCGCCAAGCCTGCTTGCTGCCGTATTGACCATTGCATTGGCCTGGAAGTGCGACTCGTTGCGGCCCATGCTTCCTACGAGCGGGACAAACCGCCTCAGCTCTGCATTCTTCGGAAGCCGGTCCAGATTCATGATGGTCTTGTAGACAGTCATGCCCCATCCGATTCCGATGTTCGTCTCTCCGTCTATGGCTTTCTCAAGATACTTCGCTCCGAATTCCGCTGCATCATCCAGCCTGTCCTCGACATCAGATCCGCTTGTATTCATGGCAGGGGCGATGATCACCTCTTTCAATCCAAGAAGCTTTGCAAGGCAGCCTGAAAGTTCAGTGACCCCTTTGGGCGGAATCACATCAATCTTAACTATTCCAACAGCTGCAGCCCTTGAAAGAGCCCTTGAAACCATCGGGCGGGAGATTCCAAGCTTCACTGAAATCTCTTCCTGAGTCATGTTCCCCTTGTAGTAGAGAACGGCAGTCTTGTACAGCAGATCAGAGTCGTCGTGCATCTATCTAAGCACCTCATCAAGCTTCCGGATCAAAGCCTTAGGATCAGGATCCTGGAATATGTTCCGGCCGAATGCGAATCCTACTGCGCCCTTTGCAACAATAGTCTTTGCAGTATCCACAATATCAGTCCCCTTGGGCCCGCCTGCGAGAATCACAGGAACCGGGCAGTTCGAAACCACCCGTTCGAATCCTTCGCAGTAGAAGGCCTTGATCATGTCGGCTCCAAGCTCGGCAGCCACTCTTGCTCCGTTTGCAATGAACTCTGTATCGTTGTTCTTCTCATAGTCGGCTGCAAGAACCTCAGCAATCACAGGTATGCCGTATTCATGGTACTCTTCCACAACCCTCGAAAGCTCAACCTGGCTCTGCTGGTCATGCTCTCCTCCGAGAACGAACATCACAAGCGCTGCATCAGATCCGAGTTCGATGGCCCGTTCCGGGCTTGCAATGAGCTCATGGCAGTCGCTGTAGTTCTTTGAGAACATCGTTCCGCCGACAGAGGCTCTGAGAACAAGAAGCTTGTCATCCATGCTCTTCGGGCAGACATGGCTCACCATGCCAGGATTGAGGATGAATCCATCAAGCCTTGAATCCTTCAGATCTTTCACAAGAGCAGGAGTATCTTCAAGCCCTTTCATCACTCCGTATATCTGCGGATGGTCGAAAGCAGCAAGGAACAGCTTCCCTTTGTTTGCCAGCAGCTTCGCCATTCTTCTATCAAGTCCTGTCATGATGCCTCCAAAATGTGAACAAATGTTCAAAACAAATGTTCACTATTAATATTATCCTACAGAACAAGCAGCAAGTCAATCTTAAAAATTCAGATTTTACATTTCACGTAGCCTGATAGGATTAACCCGTCAATGATGCCCTGTTTTACAATTCATCTGCCAATCCTGGACAGCTCCTGCACATCCTGCAATAGCTCATCGTACCTGATAATCTACCGATTCTAACGCAGATGCTTTGGCGAAGGATGAGGGATTGGCCCGGAATAATTGAGCTTTCAGGCACTAATGAAGCACAGTTGAATCTTGAGCTCAAAAGTCATATCATCGTTTCCATGCTCAGAGAACGTGTAGAGAGCCTTAATAGGATAGAGGACAAGCTAATGTGGCTTGTAGCGCCGCTTGGAGTCGTGATCGGGCTTCTGCTTGGCGACAGCATTTCATCGGCGGCATACCTCGGAAAGTACATCTTCATGATTCTCACCTTCTCAGGTGCAATCTCGATGCAGGCCCGTGAGTTCCTTAACGTGCTCAAGCATCCGAAGGCGATAATCACCTTCCTGGTAGCAGGAAAGATCGTCAGCCCGCTTATCTGCACCCTTCTGATCAAGCTAATAATGCCAGACATGCCGGAATCGGTTCTGGGCTACATACTGGTGCTCACCGGACCGATTGCCGTCACTTCATTCATATGGAGCGGGATTTACAAGGGGAACGGAAGCCTGGCTCTTACGCTGATCATGCTGGATACTATCATCACCCCGTTCTCGATGCCGCTGTACACCTCGCTTCTTTCAGGGCAGCATGTCGAGATCGATGTCCTTTCGATGATGCTTTCCCTTGTCGAGCTTGTAGTGCTGCCGATGGCAGTCGGAATCGGTGCAAATGAACTTTCGGGGAACAAGCTCAAGACAAAGTACAGCATCTACTTCAAGCCGATTGGAAAGCTTGCATTGTTCGTTGCACTTGTCCTGAACTGCTGCAAGGTCCGCGATGCGGTGACTTCATTGACATGGAGCGACTGGACCATCGTCGTATCGGCTTTCATCGTTGTGATTGTTTCATTCTTCATCGGGTATCTTGCGTGCCGAATGCTCAAGATCGAGCAGGACAGGACTGTAACAGTGACATTCTGCTGCGGACTTAAGAACAATACTGCAAGCCTGGTTATTGCCACCTCGTTCTTCTCATCCGAGGCTGCCCTTTCGGTCGTGATGCTGATTCTGTTCCAGCAGGTAATCTGCTCATGGCTCGGGACATGGATCTTCCAGTCCAGGAAGAAACAGCCTCAGATAGACAGCAATCAACCAGATGGCAACATTCGTTGACATGAAAGCAGTGTAATAATACAATCCAGATACTGTGACGGATGAATTCATCCGCTCTTCCAAGGTTCAGCAATGAAAAGATTCATGGTCTACGCCGCAAGGCACAAAGGCCTTTACTTAATCGCTTTCCTCATGCTTTTCGGCGGCATCGCTCTTGATGCTGTCATTCCTTCTTTTGTGCGAAAGCTGGTCGATGATGTGATGATTGGCCAGAAAACAGGCGAGCTGATGACCCTTCTGCTATCCATGCTCGGATGCTTCGTCCTGCGCGGCGTGACCGACTACCTCCAGGAATTCTCGTCGGACAAGGTGGGCTGGAAGGTTGCCGAGGACGCCAGAGTGGACCTGTTCGAGCATATCGAGGGCGAGGATCAGACCTTTTTCAGGGAAAACACGCCGGGCGAACTGATGAGCAGGGTAAAGCGCGATACCGAATCAGTAGGAACCACGTTCGGATTCATAGGAATCTTCATGATTCAGATCATCATCCACGTGATAGTGATGCTTGCATGCCTGGCCAGGCTGAGTCTCCCTATGGCCCTCGTGTGCATCGTGCTGATGCCGTTCATTGCGGTTCTCGGGTACAAGGGCGAGAAGAAAGGCGATGCCCTGTACGGAGACATAAGCGAAGAGACAGCAACTATGAACAAGACTGCCGGAGAGGCTATCTCGGGCATCAGAACAGTGAAAGCCTTCAACAAGGAAGAGCATGAAAAGAAACGATTCGAGAAGCGCAACAAGCACTTCTTCGACCTTTCTGTCAGGCTGGAATGGATGTTCGGCAACTGCGATGCGGGGGTCAGCTTCCTCGGTCGGGCAATGCTTTTCCTTTCGATTCTCGCCGGCGGACTTCTCGTGATAAGCAAGAAGATGAGCCTCGGGACTCTGGCTTCATCGGTGGAATATGTAAACAACCTCGTCTGGCCGATGATGGAAATAGGATGGATCCTCAACGAGATTTCATCGGCGATGGCTTCAAGCAAGAAGATCGACAACATCTTCAAGCGCAAGAGCAGGCTGACAGAAGGCACTATTGATTCAGTCGCCGATGACGAGCTTGTATTCTCGCACGTCGGCTTGAATCTTGAAGATACAATGATTCTGGACGATATTTCATTCACCGTTTCTTCGGGCAAAACCCTTGGAATAATGGGAGCCACAGGATCAGGCAAGAGCACCATCACCAACCTGGCATTGCGGTTCCTCGATCCAACTTCGGGCACGATCCTGCTAGGCGGCAGGCCTTCGACGGATTACACATTCCATGCTCTGAGAAGCGCATTCTCTATAGTTACCCAAGACATCTTCCTCTTTTCGGACACTGCGATGAACAACATCAAGATAGGCAATCCGGACATGAGCGATCAAATTGCGATGCATGCAGCTGCTTCAGCAAAGGCCGACGGCTTCATTACCCATCTGGAAGAAGGGTACAGCACCGTGATCGGCGAGAAAGGAGTCGGGCTTTCCGGCGGCCAGAAGCAGCGTCTTTGCATAGCAAGAGCACTGGCGAAGAATGCTCCGATTCTTATCCTTGATGATTCAACTTCGGCCCTTGATATGGAAACCGAACGCGAGATACAGCACGAGCTTCACGCTCTCGAGCACAAGCAGAGCACGATCATCGTCGCCCACCGCATCTCCGCAGTGAGAAGAGCAGATGAGATAATCTATCTTGACCGCGGCCGGATAGTCGAACGAGGAACCCACCAGAGCCTGATGGCCATGCATGGCCGTTACTACGAAACATTCGTAGCCCAGTATTCAAAGGAGGATGCAGATGGCAGTAAATAGCGCTTCGGCTGATGAAGCCCGGACAAAAACTCAGAAACGAGCCACAGTCATACGCGTCCTCGGCTACATGAAGCAGTACAAATGGCAGGTAATCCTTGTAATAACTCTGATGATCGCTGCATCGGCAATAAGCGTCGTATTCCCTCTTCTGATCGAGAATGCAGTCGATGTGCAAGTCGCCTCTGAAAACAAGAAAGGTCTCATCACCGTCGTGTGCATCGGCCTTGGCCTTGCTCTCCTCTGGTCTGCATTCTACATCATACGTGTCCGCATCATGGCAAGCATCTCCAACTCGGTTGTGCTACAGGTCCGCTCAGAGGCTTTTGCCCATCTGCAGAAGCTAAGCCTCCACTACTTCGATTCACGTCCTACCGGAAAGATCCTTGCAAGGATCATCGGCGACATCACCTCTCTCAAGGACATGCTGCGCCAGCTGGTCACAACCCTGATTCCAAACATATTCTTCTTCATTGCAATCACAGTCGTGATGTTCATCAAGAACCCGGTTTTCGCCGGAGCAGTGTTCGTCGCCCTCCCTGTGATGGCAGGCGGGTCGTTCATCGTATTCCGCATGGCATTCCGATTCTGGCAGGAGTTCAGGCAGAAGCAGTCCAACGTCAATGCGTTCGCCCATGAAACCTTTTCAGGAATCCGCGTAGTTCAGAGCTTCTGCGCCGAAAAGCAGATGAAGAACTCTTTTGCTCAGATTGCATCGCAGGTGACAAAGAGCTTCACAAGTGCTGTAATCCGTGTCGACTTCATCGATGTCGTCATCCATGCAAGCCAGGGAATCGGCTATTTCCTGCTCTATCTGATGGCAGTCCGCACCAATGCAACAGTCGGTGCTCTTCTTGCATTCACCACTTACATCAGCCTGTTCTGGCAGCCGATCCGCCAGCTTGCCAACATGTACAACCAGCTTGGCAACCAGATCGCAGGAGCCGAACGAGTCTTCGAGATACTCGATACCGAGCCCACTCTCCTTGAGTCGGAGCATCCAGTATCGATGCCAAGCGTCCGCGGAGATGTGCAATTCTCGCACGTGAGCTTTGCCTACCCGGACGAGCCTCAGACAATGGTTCTGAATGATGTAAGCTTCAAGGCATCAGAGGGCGAGACGATTGCACTCGTCGGACCGACCGGAGCTGGCAAGACCACAATCATCAACCTCCTCGCACGCTTCTATGATCCTGTCTCTGGGACAATCATGATTGATGGCACGCCGCTTTCAAGTATTGCAATTCCAGATCTCCGCCGTCATATCGGCGTGATGACTCAGGACAGCTATCTCTTCTCTGGCACGATCCGGGACAATCTCTGCTACGGAAAGCTCGATGCCACCGACGATGAGATCAAGTCCGCATGCAAGGCAATCGGCGCCGACAGCTTCATTCTTGCAACTCCGAAAGGCTATGATACTGAGGTCACTGACCAGACTCTTTCCCAGGGGCAGCGGCAGCTTCTTGCTCTGGCTCGCACTCTTCTGGCCAATCCCTCAATCCTCATCCTAGATGAGGCAACAAGCGCAATAGATACTGCCACCGAGCTTCTTGTTCAGAACGGAATCCGTCTTCTCACCAGTGGCCGCACCAGCTTCGTCGTGGCACACCGCCTCTCCACCATCCGCAATGCTTCACGCATTCTGGTCATTGACCATGGCTCAATCCAGGAGAGCGGCACCCACTCCGAGCTTCTTGCCCAAGGCGGCCAATACGCTGCGCTTTACAAGGCACAGTTCGGAATCTAGATTTCAAACCATTCATCTTCAAGCTGCACTATGCTGCCTTTGCTCAACCTATGATCAAGCTGAGCAGTGAACGGCTTATCCGGATCAAGCTTGAACAGCTTGTCCATCTTCTCAGGATCCTGGCACGATGCAATCTCGCGGATCCTGATGGCTCTCTCCTTTGCCGGCAGAACCAGCAATTCATCATGCAGTCTCTGCCAAGTCAAGCCCAGCATCTTCAGCAGGGTATCATTCTCTGGAGTTCTGATTCCTCTTTCGTATTCCCAGGCTGCCGATCTCTTATACTCCCCATTTGTGAATTTGAACGGATCATGTCCATCTGAGTTGTGATACTGATAGCATACCGTGAAAAGGAACTGCTCCGGTCCGTACTGCGGCGTCAGAAACGGTGCACCAGCAAACACTTTGTCACCTTCCATCAAAAGCGGAGTTCCATCCTTCTTCTTCAAGGACTTCACTGATCGAGAGAACGAACCGTTCAGTCTTTTATAGAATTCAGAAACCTGATCCGGTTCTTCCGCTCCGATGATCTTGTGAACATGATTCGTAAGAATAGTGTAATAGACAATATCTATTCCCGTCATCTCCGCAGCGCTGTACATCTTATCCTTGTACAGATTCGAAGCTTCCACCGATCCAAGCAGCACCAAATTACCAGCCAGGTGATCCGCTGTTCCATAATACCGGACATTCAATTCCTTCTTTCCGTTGATTGTGCCATTATTCATTGTGCACCTCCATTAGGTATATACCCAATAAAGCGGCGTAATTTCATTTCTGTTGAAATCAGGCAAACCGGCGGAACTATCACCCCCTTTTTTCAATAAACCCATCTGCTGCCCAGCCTCTTCAGCTTGTCTGTGCTCATCAGCGTCTTCAGCGACCTCTGCGTCCTCAGTGCCCACCTCTTGGTCCTCTGCGTCCTCTGAGTCCTCCGCGTCCTCTGCGTATTCCGCATCCGCAGTGCCCACCTCTTGGTCCTCTGCGTCCTCCGCATCCCCCGCGTCTTCTTTGTCTTCCGCGAATTACGCATCCTCAGTGCCCATCTCTTGGTCCTCTGCGTCCTCCGCATCCTCCGCGTCACAAAAAACATAGCACTACAAGGACAACGGGGACGTCAAGCAGCAAAGCAACCCCAAGGACGACAGGGACGAAAGAGAGCTCAACCATCACTCCAAGGACAACGGGGACGTCAAGGAGCAAAGCAACCCCAAGGACGACAGGGACGAAAGAGAGCTCAACCATCACTCCAAGGACGAAGAGGACATCAAGGAGCAAAGCAACCCCCAAGGACTTGAGCCACTCTGGGGTGAGGCAGGAAGAGAAATCATGGGAGAATTGAGTAAAACTGGATGAGTTAAGGAGCTAGAGGCCGATGTCTGTGGCTACTTTGCTCATTGCATCGATTGTGTGCTGAATCACTTCGGGAAGCTCCATGTCGCCAAGTGTTGCAGTGCCTTCGATGATGATGTCACGGTTAACGCCAGCAGCGAAAGTCGGTGAACTCCATTTCTTCTTAACTGATTTGACAGTCATGCCAGCCATGTGCTCAGGACGGACCAGAGCTGTTGCATAAACCAAGCCGGTGAGCTCATCGATGGTATAAAGAACCTTTTCCATGTATTTTTCTGGCTTAACATCAGAGCACAGGCCATAGCCATGGCAGACAACCGCACGGATGAAATCATCATCTGCGCCAATCTCCTTAAGAAGCTCCGGTGCTTTCTTGCAATGCTGATCCGGGAACATGCCATAATCAACATCATGAAGAAGTCCTACAAGGCCCCAGTATTCGGGATCCTCGCCCTTGAGCGAAGCGAATTCACGCATTACAGCCTCAACAGCCTTGCCGTGATTGATCAGGTGTTCATTGTCATTGTACTTCCGAAGAAGACCCATTGCATCATCTCTTGTCATATAGCACTCCCCTTGCCGGCAGCAGCGAAAACCTGTGCTGCCGTCGCATCGATGATAACGCTTTCGCCAGGCTCTGTCAGCATCGCCTGCCCGCATTGCAGGGCGAAGCCGTTGAGTTTGGCCAGACCTCGAGTACAGAGATAGATGCGATATTTGGGCTCCGAAGCAGAGAAAAGCCCGGATTCAAGGCGAAAAAGCTCGAATCCAGGATTGTCGGGAATTACATACTTTGCACCCTCAGAGCAGACCTGAACCGCAAGAGAGCAAACAGGAGTGTGCTCGAACAGGGCTACGCGCTCAAGCTCGCTGCGGTCGACCTTCTTCGAAGTGAGGCCAGCACGGATCACATTGTCCGAACTGTTCATCAGCTCCACCCCGTTGCCGAAAACATAGCAATGAATCACCCGTGGCATCAGGAAAATCGCCTGTCCTGGAGAAAGATGCACAAGATTCAGGAAGTATGGAGCAAGCGTTGCAGGGTCGCAAGGATAGTCAGAAGAAACCTCACGGGCAACCTGAAGTGCAGATTTGAAACCATCAGAGCAAGAAACATCACTGTGGGAGTTCAGATAAGCATGGTAAACAGGGAGAAGCCCCTCCGAACTGGAATAAAGAAGATCGAAGAAGCCCTTGATTGAAGACGACTTGGCCAGAGCAGAGTCCCGGCCGAAGATCTCCGCCATGTTCCGGCGGATTTCATCAAGAGGGCGGAAGCCGCAGAGGGCGGTCACAGGAGTAAGAGCACAGAACACTTCAGCCTTCTGATTCAGATCCTGATAGCGTCCTGAAGCAGCCTGAGCCAGAGTCGGATGAACCTGAAGCGAAAGACATTTGCTGATTGCAAGAACCTTGAAAAGGAAAGGAAAGCCCTTGATGGCAAGCGTCTCTTTGGTATCACAGACAGTCGAAGGTCCGCTTGGATGACAGCCAAGCCAGAGTTCAGCCTTTGGAGTGCCATCGGGCTCATGCCCGAGAAGATCGTCAATGAAGTAGCTGTTGCCCCAGTCATAGTTCTTGATCACACCTTCAATTCTTTTCATAAGAAACCCCTTTGTCCGCCTGTTTGAGGACAAGATCCTCAAGAGTAATGCTGCCAACAGAATCAAGACCGCCCTGGCGGAAAGACCTTGCAATATCATCGCTGGAATCAGAACCGGCGCTCCCGAAAACAGCTTCTATAATCTGCGAAACGCGTATCTCGGAAAGAGGTCTGCCAGGAACAAAGGAATCCTTTGAAGCCCCGGCCGGAATCAGAAGCCCAGACTTTTCCATCAGATTGATATCGTTTGTAAGATGGATGTTGGTTATGACCAGCACCCTCTCAAGTTCGCTCATAGAAGCAGCGCCGAAACCGCCGCTGTAGCGTGATCCAATGTAGGTCATCATTGCAATGACATCTGAAATCTGATTCAAAGGAGTCGCAGAAGCCTTCTTTTCCTTGGTCGAAGGGCGGAACTGGATCACGAAACAGGACTCGAATCCCATGAAGACGATCATCCATAGAATGAAGATCCATAGCAGGAACACGAAGACCACTCCCAGCGAACCATAGATTATTGAATAGCTCACCATCTGCTTCGTAGCAAACGAGAAGAGCCAATCAAGCAGTACAATCGCAATAGTCACAAGAGCAGAACTGATCAAAGCGGCACTGGCTCGGACAGTAGTATTGGGGACGGACATCATCAGGCAGAACAGTACTGCCCAGATCACCGTTTTGCTTACGAACCACTCAAGCACCTTCTGTCCATCCGCAAGTGGAGTGATCTGGAATACAGTGCTGTACCAATCGCTGAACTTTGTCTTGAGGCTCAGGAATGCGCCCATGAGGATCGTGCCAATTATCAGCACGACAAGAAATGTGAGGAATTTCTTGAACTGGTTCTGCTCCACTGAAGTGCGGTATATCTTGTTGACTACAGTCCAGAATTTGTTGATCAGAAACAAAAACGTGACAATGAATGAAACCATTCCGAAAGCGCCCATCGTGCCTGCATTCTTGGTCATGCTGGTTATCGCCTGTGAAATCGTGTTGCCTGTCCTGCTGCCGAACACTTCTACAAGGAAATCGGAAAGAACCTGAAGGAAAGGATCAAGAACGCCAAGCACACTGAAGAAGAACATGAAGAACGTAATGCATGGAACAAGAGCTATCAGGGTAGAATAAACCATCCCGCTTGCGAGGATGGTAACATTGTCCTTCTCGAAACGCGAAATCAATGAAGAGAAATAATCCCTGATGCTGATCCTGCCGGACGAGCCCCATGATGCCCGCTGTTTGGATTTCATTGCTGGATATGATCGCTGATCCATCCCAGAAGATACTTGTAAGTATCCTTGCGGTCTGTCTCATTCAGAAGCTCATGGTGAGCTCCATCGACAAGCTTAAGTGTGACATCGGTGATTCCGGCATCATGATACAGAGCATAGACCTTCTTCACGCCTTTGGAGAAATTGCCAACTGGGTCCATGCTTCCGCTGATGATGAGCAGAGGAAGATCCTTCGGAAGCTTCTGTGCGTTATCGCCGGAATTGGCGAACTTGATTCCATCAATGATGTCTATGTAGAACTCGCCGGTGCAGACAAAGCCGCAAAGTGGATCTTCAACATACTTGCGCACTGCTTCTGGATCTCGTGAAAGCCACTCGAATCCTGTTGCACCTGGCTCGAACTTCTTGTTGTAGTTTCCGAAGCTGAGCTTGTTCATCTTCTCTGAAGGCTGATGAGGGCCGTTCTTCTTCACTTCGCCCTTGGCGATGAGCCGCCCGATTGAACCAACGATTCCCTGGCTTGCACCGGTACCCATGATAATGACGCCATCGTAAAGCTCCGGATGCTGAACCATTACAGTTCTGGCAAGGAAGCTGCCCATGCTATGCCCCATCAGGAAAAGAGGAATACCAGGGAACTCGGCTGCAATGCTGCTTGAAAGCTCGAACGCATCATCTGCGACTCGCTGCCAGCCGTTGGAATCGGCAAAGAAGCCTTTCTCGCCGTTGAGAATCGAATCTCCGTGTCCGCGGTGATCCTGGGCGAATACTGCAATCGAATTGGAAGCAAGGAATTTTGCGAACTCATCATAGCGGGCGCTATGCTCTGCCATCCCATGAAGAATATGAACAACAGCAATGATTCTGTTTCCTTTTTTAGGAAGCCAGACCCTATATGCGATCACTCTAGAATCGCTGCAAGTGAAGTTTCGTTTTTCCATTTTCCCAAGACCTCATAGTTTTCATATAACTGTAATATGATACTAACATCAAAATTGCATTTAAACAAGCCACATTGTGGGAAATGTTTTCGAAAAACCAGCCCTTTCCTATTTTTCTTGACACCCGTTCGATTCAAGGGTAGATTCAGTCTAGGGCGGGACGGTATGAAATCTAGGAAATTTGACTTTGCAAATGCAATAGATGAACAATCTTCTTCTTTCTATGCAAAGAATAATCCTACTCGCCCAGAAAATGGGATTCCCAATGCCATAGAAGTGAACCTCAAGACCGGAGCCATGGTGTCCATAAAGATACCTGACAAGATCATGGATGCATACGTCGGCGGCAGGGCTCTTGCAACCCGGCTTTTCGCCGAATATGCAAACGGCGATCAGAGCGAAGCCAATCCGATGATTCTCGCTTCCGCGCCGATGAATAACACTCTCACGCCATATTCGGACAACATCACCATTGCTTTTCAGAGTCCTGTGACAACAAGATTCACAGTTTTCACTTCAATCTGCCGCGTCGGAACATGCATGCGGACGCTTGGACTTGATGCAATAATTCTTCTAGATTCCAGCCCCGATACAGTGACGGTGAACATAAGTTCAAGCCCATCGATCCGCCTGGAAGCGAACCTGTCGGGAATGACGACCTCAGAGCTGGATAAGCATCTTCGCGGCTCAGAGCAGCAAAGCATCATAACAACCGGGCCGGCGGCGGACAACGGTGCCACATTCGCCGCTCCTGTCTGCGATGCCCAGACCTTAGGGCGAGGCGGGCTCGGACTTCTGATGATGAAGAAGAACATCAAGGCGATGATCTTCACACCGGATGAGAGCAAGCTCAGAGCCCCGCTTCAGACCATTGTAAGCCTGAAGCCTGCCAGAAAAGAGCCGGCGCTGGACAGAATTGCAAAGCTTGTATCCCAGAGCCGTTACCTTGGCAAAACTGAATTCAACATGATGGACAAAGGCAGCCATGCGGGCTTCGTGCCGGTGTGCAATTTCCGGTACAGAACCGACCCTAGATTATTCTATCTTCTTTCCAAGAAAGACGTGATCAAGTCTCTGTACAAGAGGCGGATAGTCGACACCCCGCTGCTTTCACACATTGCTGAGGAGTTCCCCTATTCGCAGCTTTCGATGCTTGGCTCGAACCTCGCCTGCTTCGACATCTCCAAGATCCGCAACTGGATTACAGAATGCGTCGAGCTTGGCTTGGATCCTGTTTCGGCGGGCAACGTGATCGGCTGGGCAATTGACGAACGCAAACATGGAAAGCTGGAAGATTATCCTGAGCTGGACGATCTTTCAAACAAGACTGTGCTGAGAATCATCAACCGGCTGGCCAATCCTCGTGGCAGGAAGCTTTATGGGCTTCTTGCACTTGGTGCAAAGGCAACGATTGAAAGCAAGGAATTCGACACTGAAAGGCTGTTTCAGATAGCTGGACTTGAATGCGGTCCGTTCGATTACCGCGGATACCGTTCGATGGCCATCGAGGACTATTACGGCTACTGCCTCACCTGCCCAGGTGAGCCGTTCATCCCGCTGTATGAGGAGAAGCCCAGAAGATTGGCCAAATACATAGTGTGGAACAACAACCTCGCCGAGGGGCTTGAGTCGGCAGGGTTCTCCCATCTCCTGCTCGGACCAGTGATGTGCGAGCGCGACAGCGTGGGAATCTCTCTTGCCTACTTCTTTCCATCGGCCATCCTGCCGGTATTCAGCCCGATGGTGCTTTCAAGGCGCTTCTTCGAGGCCACAGGGAAGCGGATCCGCCGCAATTCATTCAGAGACCTCGGAAGGTCGTGCTACCTCCTTGAGACAGGAATCAACAAAGTCATAAGCTCGGCAGAGCCTCAGATGCCTTCTTTCTTCATGACAGACCCGTCAAGCGCTGCGCCGAAGCCGCAGATAGTTGAATTCACGAAGCTTGTGGAATGCTATGAAAAGGAACGTCTGACTCAGAACTTCCGATAGAAGATCCGCTTTCCGGTTTCCAGCTCCAATACAGATACGGCCTCATCGTCCAGAGTCGCATAGCTTGCTCTGTATCTGCCCCGCGGTCGGCTGACCGAACCAGGATTGAGAAAGAATCTGCCATCCGCTTCAGAAAGGGATGGAACGTGGGTATGCCCTGTGATGATCACCATGCCTTTTTCGCTTGAAAGCCCAGCATCTTCAGGGAGGGAGAATCTGTCGCCATGGGTGATGAATATCTCGTGCGATCCGAACTTCTGAGAACGGTAAAGCGGAGCAATAGGCAGCTGCGCCGCATCATAGTCCCATGGGCTGTCGCAGTTTCCCCTCACGCAGATGAAAGGCAGTGGACGGCACTGCAGAATGGAAATAAGTGCTGGATTCCAGAGCCCAAGATCTCCGGCGCAGAAAATGGTTGAGGCACCGATTTCAAGAGCCTTGCGAAAGACTGACTCAAGCGCTTTCTCATCACCATGGATGTCAGAAACAACAACTGCTATGCCCATGGCTCTCATTATAACCGAAACAATTTGGAAAAACAGTATAATTGGAGTATATTTCTTCATAGGAGGCCATCATTTGATCACCATCGGATACAAGCAAAAAAACTACAACGTCAGTAAATACTGCAGTCTGGGCGAATTTCTTGAAAAATACGATCCAGAGGCAATGAAGGCGACTCATTATCAGGACAATCCTATTGTTGCAGGCCTGGCAAACAGCGAGCTTCTTCCCCTCTCGGCAAGACTCAACCACAGCTTCCAGCTTGAAGCAGTTCCGCTTTTTTCGGAGCTCGGCAAGAGAATCTACAGAAACAGCATATGCTATCTGCTCACATACGCCACAAGAGTTCTGTTTCCGGAACGGCATCTGGTAATCTGCCATTCGCTCGGCGATGGCTACTATTTCACATTTGAAGACAAATTTGTGACAACAAGCCAGACAATCAAACAGATTTCGGCAAAGATGCATGCGCTTTCGGACGAGGCTCTTCCAATCGACCGCAACTTCCTATCATATGACTCTGCACTCAAATACTTCACTGAACAGGGATTTGCGGACACCATCAGGCTGCTTGAGTACACCAATGACCCTGATATTGAATGTTACAGAATCCGTGATTATTTTGACATAAGCATGGAAGTACTGGCACCCAACACTTCAATGCTCTCGCTTTGGGAACTGAAGCCATACGGGGACAATGGAATGCTGCTGCGGTACCCAAGATCCTCCAACATAATGGAGATCCGTCCTTTCAAGGACAACCCGCTGCTGTTCTCTGTTTTCACCGAATACAAGGAATGGGGCCGCATCCTCGGGGTGCAGTCAATAGGAGACCTTGACCGAATATGCTATGACGAGAAGAAGATCCGCGATTACATCTGCTTGAGCGAATCTCTCCAGGCACGCAAGATTGCCTCGATAGCCGACGACATAAGCTCGCGGCCGGTCCGCATCGTGCTGATAGCCGGCCCGTCGTCTTCGGGAAAAACAACTTTTGCAAACAAGCTCTGCGTGCAGCTTAGGATGCTTGGTCACGATGCCCTTCGCATCTCGCTTGATGACTACTATGTTTCAAAAGACAAGACACCTATCGGGCCTGACGGGAAGCCTGACTATGAAGCGCTTGAAGCGCTTGATCTGGATCTGTTCCGCCAGAACATGGCAGACCTATTGAACGGCGATCAGGTTCAGCTTCCGAAGTACGATTTTTCAAGTCTAGGGCGGTTCTACGATGGAAAGCAAAGTCATCTTGATTCTGAATCCATCGCAGTCGTGGAGGGCATCCACGGACTCGACCCGCAGCTGCTTCCATCGTTCAATGATGATTCAGTCTACAGGATATACATCTCCGCTCTGACCCAGATAAACCTTGATGACCACACAAGGCTTTCAACAACCGACAGCCGTCTGCTTCGCCGCCTCGTTCGGGATTCAAGAACCCGCAATACCGATGCACTTGCAACACTCAGGATGTGGCCATCGGTTCAGGAAGGTGCTCAGAAGTACATATTCCCCTATCAGAACAATGCAAACATCATGCTGAACAGTGCGCTCGATTATGAAACGGCAGTGCTTGCACGATTCGCCGTGCCCCTGCTGAAGCAAGTCAAGCCAACAAATGAGGAATATTATACAACTGCGAGAAGGCTGCTCAAGATCCTGGACTTCATCCATCCGATCAAATCTTCGCTCGTGCCGCAGGATTCCCTGCTGCGAGAGTTCATCGGAGGAAGCGAGCTAGGAGATTAGTCCTTCTTTCTGCGCGAGCCATGCTCGTTCTTGAAAGAAATCTTCACCGACATTCCAATAGCATGGGCAATGTCGCATAGGGTGTCGATAGTGAAGTTCCTGTCGCCTTTGAGAATCTGTGTGATATTTGACCGTGATGTTCCCATGGTTCTGGCGAGATCGGCCTTTGAAACGCCTTTCTCGTACATTGCATTGTTAATGTCATCGGAGACAGATTTCCTTAGATTCTCCTTGATTACGGCCCCTTCGTCCGCCTGAGAAATGATGGTTCTCTCTTCCATAATAGCTTTCTCCCTTTAATGCTGTAGCATGAAAAACAATTGGTATTCTTTCATGTGATGAATTTTTACTGTCCTCACCCCTGACAACAGTGAAATTCAATTACATCATAATACAACGATGCGAACTTTCTGGCAACTGATTGTTGTTTTTTAAGAAAAAAAACACTTTCAGTTCCTGCGTTTTCAAACACTATGCTGCAGACAAGGACTCACTTTCCGTAGATATGCTTGAATTCTGCAATCATAGCTTCCGCTTTGGCACGGCATTTCCCGCATCCTGTT
>JAQUYU010000110.1 GCA_028691695.1 Sphaerochaetaceae bacterium
GACGACCTTTTCGTACAACAGGCAGCTTTTCCGGGCGTTCAGGTCAAGTCCGCCCCTTCTCTTCACTTCGTTGCGAGAAGGGGGACTTGCCTTCTAACGGAAGGCCGCCTTCACTGAAAACCTGCCATAGGCAGCTTTTCCGGGCGTTCAGGTCAAGTCCGCCCGTTCTCTTCACTTCGTTGCGAGAAGGGGGACTTGCCTTCTAACGGAAGGCCGCCTTCACTGAAAACCTGCCACAGGCAGCTTTTCCGGGCGTTCAGGTCAAGTCCGCCCGTTCTCTTCACTTCGTTGCGAGAAGGGGGACTTGAACCCCCATGCGTAAGCACTAGATCCTAAGTCTAGCGTGTCTGCCAATTCCACCATTCTCGCTGGATAAAAAACAACCTCCAAAATCACTTCTGGAGGTTAGTCTTATTTGAGCTGCAAAGGGATCGAACCTTTGACCCACAGATTAAGAGTCTGTTGCTCTACCAGCTGAGCTAGCAGCCCAAAGTATTGAAAACTCACGCGCCCGGCAGGGCTCGAACCTGCAACCTATGGATTCGAAGTCCAGCACTCTATCCAATTGAGCTACGAGCGCAAATTTCTTTGCGATTCGCAAGGGTGGACGAAGGGGCTCGAACCCTCAACAACCAGATCCACAATCTGGGGCTCTACCATTGAACTACGTCCACCAGGAAGTTTCGCCGAAGACTTGTGCGTTTCAACGATGCCTAATATGCCTTAATCTCGGAAAATTGTCAACACTTTCCCGAAGTTTTTTGGCGGACCCTGTTTTTTTGCTTTTCACTAATGGCTTCTGGATGAAAAGAATTCAGGAAATAGCAGCCCTGCGGTCACGGCAAGCGATCGGATCTGCTCTGGATTCAAAGATGAAATCATGGAAACGAGCAGCTTGAAAGAAGAGTTAGCTCTGAATTGCTGCAGAAGCTGGAACTCCTCGTTTCCCATCGCCCGTGATTCGTCTCCGTAGAGAAGGAACGGAACAGTGGTCTTTGCGCTGTTTGCAATTTCCATCATCAGAGAAGTCTTTGGGAGCCTGTTGGAGGAAATCTGGTTTGCCAGAGTCTTGTATGGAAGACCGGTTTCCTTGCATACCTCGGTAAGCCCGCCCTTGTGCTCGCGTCGGATTATCTCAATGTAGCGTTTCCAGAAATCAGGGGCGAGCTTTTCCTCGATATCCCTGAGCCGGTCCTTGCGTTCTTCCTCATCTATGCAGTCTGTGCAGCTATTAAGCTTTTTATCTTCATCATTATACATATAACTCCATTATTACCCGAATTTGGGATTTCGTCATCCATTTTTCACTTGTTTTGTCGAAAAAACCCCATAATTGGGAATCTTTGGCCGAAGAACTACCTTGAATTTCGAAAGAGACGGGACGAGGAATCAGGGTTTGGCCAGAAAAACGTGCGATGGTTAATAATTACCAATTGCAAAAACCGTCAGATAGATAGATAATGAACATGGTGTTGAAGAGGTGGACCATGGAAAGCAGAACAGTAATCGTCACAGGAATATGCGGGCATCTCGGGGCTTGCCTTTCGCAGGTGCTGCTGGATAAGGGAATGAACGTCAGGGGACTGGCGCTTGAAGGTGAGGATGTAGGGTTCCTAGACCCCCGGATCCCGATTGTGAGAGGGGACGTGAGGGACATTGATTCGATGCGGCCGCTTTTCAAGGGCACGGTGAGTCCAATAGTGATTCATGCCGCAGCGGTGATCTCCATCGGCAAGAGCGGTGAGAAGCTGGTTTACGGAGTCAACGTAGGCGGCACTGCGAACGTCATCGAGCTCTGCCGCGAATATGGGGCGTCGAAGCTTGTATACATAGGCTCGGTGGATTCGCTCTATTCAAAAGGTCGTAACTGCACTGTAGATAAAGTAGAAGGCTTCTTCCCGGAGAAGCTGTCCAGTCCTTATGCGAAGAGCAAGGCAATGGCTTCCAATCTTGTTCTTGAATCAGGCCTGAACCATTGCATAATCCTGCCGTCAGGGATGATCGGGCCGGATGATTACAAGCGTGGCCTGATGAGCACTGTGTTCTCGCTTTACATCAATGGAAAGCTCAAGGCGGGGATATCTGGAGGGTTTGACTTCGTTGATGTCAGAGATGTGGCTTCGGCGGTCGCAGAGACTGCTGTGCTTGACAAGACAAGCGAAGCGTACATTCTCTCCAATACTTTCTCGAATACCACGGATCTGCTGAATGAGCTTCTTCAGATTGCAGGAAAAAAGAAGATAAAGCACAGCCTTTCGGTCTGGTTCATCAAGGCGGTGCTTCCTTTCGCAGGGCTGTATTTCAGGCTGATCAAGGAGCGCAATCTTCTTACCGCCGAGTCAACTAGGCTGCTTGGCAAGAACATCCGCTTTTCGTCGGACAAGGCTCGCAAGGAGCTTGGGTACCGAAACAGGCCGATTGTCCAGACTCTTTCCGATTTCCTGTCTTTTGCCAGGAAGCAGAAGTGGGTCATGGCCTGATCGTTGCTTTTCCATTTTTTCCTCTGCCAGCGATTTGCTGAAGCATAAGGGTTGGGCCAATTATTCAATTGCAGTGATTGCAAGGCGTCTGACTCGCTAGGCTTGATGGCATATAGCTGGATGCGATGGATATTCACGAAAACAGTCCAGATTTGGACTGTTTTTGTTGATTATTGCTTGAGTTTCCTGTATTATTGCATCGTAGCAAGCAAAGGAGAAAGAAGATGCAGAAGCAGATGATAAGCAAGGCAGTTCAAGCTTCGCCATTCTTCAGGCTTCTTGACATCTCTCATTCTCCATCACGTGCTTTCGAAGCGCTCAAGGGCGACATTCTGTCCGATCTGGCTCGCAGCAATGTGATTCTCGTCTGCAGCGGCGAGTTCGAAGTGTATAGCTCGGGCAAGGAGGTGCTGCTTGCATCCCTTTGCCAAGGCGATTGCTTCGGGATAAACAGCCTGTACAGCGAGGATGAGGAAGTCGAATCCAAGATTCTATGCCGCAGGAAGGGAGTGCTTCTGAGCATGTCGAAGGACGAATGCCGGAGACTGCTCGAGTGCGATCCGAAGGCGATGGCGGGCTATGCGGCGCTTTGCAACGAGAAGATCCATTTCCTGCTCGGAAGGATCAGCGAGCTTACGGTCCAGAGCGCAAGAGACAGGGTGCTGAGCTACCTTGCAAGCCGAAGATCGGAAGACGGCTCTGTCGTTCTTGACAGATCCAGGGACGCTCTTGCCAGCATGCTCAACATGAGCAGGGCGGCGCTCTTCGCTCAGATGGCGACGCTCCAGAAAGAAGGAATCATCAAGGTGCAGAATCGCAGGATCCTGCTGCTTGAACAGAAAGGCACCGCAGATGGTGCGAAGGAAGGATAATATGAAAAACAGACGTGTGATGGCCATTGCGGCCGTTGCCTTGATTGCCGTTGCCATGGCATTTGCTCAGGCAGCCGGCGAAAAGAACCTGATGGAACCAGAACAGACCCAGATAAGCGTCATAGCACTCAAGGGGCCGACAGGAATGGGGCTTTCCAAGCTCATCTCGGACAGCGATGCTGGACAGACCGGGGCAAACTCCTATGAGTTCACCCTTGCAGGGGCTGTCGATGAAGTGACAGCTCATCTGATCAAGGGCGATGTAGATATTGCAGCAGTTCCTGCCAACCTGGCATCCGTGCTGTACAGCAAGACGAATGGAAAAGTTGAAGTCGTTGCAATCAATACGCTTGGAGTGATCTATATCGTTGAGAAGGGCAATTCAATCAAGTCAGTGGCTGATCTCAAGGGGAAGACGATCTATGCAAGCGGGAAGGGTGCGACGCCTGAGTATGCGCTCAACTACATCCTTTCGGCGAACGGGATCGATCCGGTGAAGGATGTCGATATCCAGTTCAAGAGCGAGCATGCTGAATGCGTGGCGGCGATTACCGCAGCGGACAGCGGAATTGCAATGCTGCCTGAGCCATTCGTCACCACCAGCCAGATGAAGAACCCGGCGATTCATACGGTGCTTGACCTTACCGAGGAGTGGGACAAGCTTCAGGACGGAAAGGAGAATCCAAGTGCGATGGTCACAGGCGTGATTGTTGGAACGAAGGATTTCCTTGAAAGCAATCCAGAAGCTGTGAGCCTGTTCCTTGATCAGTACAAGGAGTCTGTGGACTTTGTGAACGGCAACGTTGAAGAAGCGGCCAAGATCATAGGAAACTACGGAATCGTCGCCGAGCAGGTAGCCCTGAAGGCGATTCCTAACTGCAACATCGTTTTCATCGAAGGCAAGGAAATGAAGACCAAGCTTTCCGGATACCTAGCCGAGCTGTACAGGCAGAACCCAGCAGCAGTCGGCGGCAAGCTTCCTGATGATGCGTTCTATTACTCAAGATAAGCCTAGGAAGAAGAAAATCGCCTGGTGGTCCATCCTGGTCTGGCTTGCCGTATGGCAGGTCGCCGCAATGGCCATAGGCGAGCCTTTGTTGCTTGCGTCTCCGATCCAGGTGATCGGGACGCTGGCTTCGCTTGCCGGGACTGCGGCATTCTACTCTGAAGTGCTGTTCTCGTTTGTGAGGATAGCTGCAGGGTTCTTCCTTGCCGCAGTTGCTGCAGTGATCCTTGCTTCTGAGGCTTTCAGGCACAGTGCATTCGAGTCACTGGTCGAGCCGCTTATGAGAATCATCAGGAGCATACCTGTTGCTTCTTTCATAATTCTTGTTCTTGTCTGGATTTCCTCGAGGAATCTTTCTATCATGATTTCCTTTCTCATTGTGCTTCCAGTGATTTATTCCAGCACGCTTGAAGGCCTGAAGCAGACTGACAGCCAGCTGCTTGAGATGGCCTCCGTGTTCCGTGTGAAGCAGTCTTCGAGGATCCGGTACATCTACATCCCAGAAGCTTTCCCGTATTTCAGAAGCGCATGCTCCGTGTCGCTGGGGCTTGCATGGAAGAGCGGAATCGCAGCAGAAGTGATTGGAATGCCGCTAGGCTCGATGGGTGAGAGGCTGTATCAGGCAAAGATCTTCCTCGATACTCCTGCGCTTCTTGCATGGACTGTTGCGATAGTCCTTGTGAGCTACGGATTCGAGAAGCTTGTGCTGTTTCTGCTGGACCTCGTCCGAAGGAGAGTGGAACGATGAACGGCGATATCAGAATGGATGGAATCTCCAAGAGCTTCGGAGAGAAGAAGGTCCTTGATGGCTTCTCTGCTGTGTTCAAGGAAGGCAAGGTCAATTGCATCCTTGGGCAGTCAGGTTCTGGCAAGACGACGATAGTCAGGATTCTCTGCTCGCTTGAGCAGGCGGACAGCGGTACTGTCACTGGAATGGAAGGCCTGCGGATCTCAGCTGTTTTCCAGGAGGACCGTCTGTGCTCCAATCTAAGCGCAGCTGCCAATGTGCGCTTTGCATCCGGAACTACTCAGGAGAAGGCAGTTGCCGCACTTGACGAAGTCGGGCTTTCTGGCAGCGAATTCCAGACGGCAGCCACGCTTTCCGGAGGGCAGAAGCGCCGCGTTGCGATTGTACGTGCCATGCTGTC
>JAQUYU010000012.1:0-19944 GCA_028691695.1 Sphaerochaetaceae bacterium
GAGCTGTCCAGGAGTTGCAGGAGTTGCAGGAGTTGCAGGAGTTGCAGATCAGGCAGGAGCTGTCCAGAAGTTGCAGGAGTTGCAGGAGTTGCAGATCAGGCAGGAGCTGTCCAGAAGTTGCAGGAGTGGCAGGAGTGGCAGGTCGTCGATATGATGATATTGCAAAAAAAGAAATCATTTACGGGTTCAAGGGAAATAATCATATCCGGACTACGCGGAATGTTTTTTGGCGTTCAAATTATGTTGCATTTTGTTGCAGATGTGTTATGCTGATATCAGGCAGGAAGCTTTGCATCCTGCATATATGTTTTCAAGATGGAGATTTGAAGTGGAAAGCAAGCTTATTGTAATTGCTATCGGAGGAAACTCGCTTATCGAGGATCCGAAGCATGTTTCTGTCAGCGCTCAGTATGAAGCGGCCAGAAAGACGGCTGCTCATATTGCAAGACTGATCAAGGAAGGCCACAGGGTGGTCATTGCTCATGGAAACGGACCTCAGGTAGGGTTCATTCTGCTGCGGGCTGAATACAGCATTCACATCCTGCATCCGGTTCCTCTGGATTCCTGCGTCGCAGACACCCAGGGAGCAATAGGGTATCAGCTGCAGATGGCATTGCGCAACGAACTTGGAAAGATCGGGTGCAAGGCCGAAGTCGCAACTGTGGTTACTCAAGTTGAAGTGTCTCCGACTGATCCGTCGTTTGGAAAGCCAACCAAGCCTATAGGATCGTTCATGACAGCGGAGGACGCAGAACAGCGGGTGAAGGAGCACGGATGGACAGTCGTGGAGGATGCGGGAAGAGGTTACAGAAGAGTAGTGCCGAGCCCGAAGCCGATCGAGATCGTGGAGCTTCAGACGGTGAAGACTCTTCTGGACAATGGCGTCATTGTGATTGCAGCAGGCGGCGGCGGAATCCCCGTGTGCAGGCAGGAAGACGGAACGCTCAAGGGACTTGAGGCCGTGATTGACAAGGATTATGCAGCTTCACTGATGGCCAGGCGTCTTCATGCCGACCTGTTCGTGATTTCCACTGCAGTTCCTGAAGTATGCCTCAACTATGGGAAACCTGATCAGAAGCAGCTTTCCAAGATGACTCTTGCCGAGGCCGCAGAGTATACAAAGCAGGGGCAGTTCGCTCCTGGAAGCATGCTTCCGAAGGTCAATGCCATGGCTGATTTCGTAAGGGAGACAGGTAACATCGGAATCATCACCGATCCTGAAGACCTTTACGATGCAGTGTACAGCGGACGCGGAACAAGAATGGTACCTTAGGATTCGTTCCTATAATTTCAATTCATTCAGGAAGGGGGTGCTTGGGCACCCCTTTTCTGTCAACTGCAACCGTGATATCATGAACCATGCGCATTGGAAACAAAATACTGCTTGCTGTTCTTGCTGTGATCATGGCTATGATGCCGGCCTCGTCCGAGAACGTGTTCAAGGGTCGGATCTCCGCTTTGGTGTACAGCACTGAGCACTTTGACATAATATACAGCGAGCAGTCCGCACCGACTGCAATGAAGATTGCTTCTTCATGCGAAGATGCATATGAAAGAATCGAAGCGGATCTGGGTGTGGATCTTGATCTGAGCATTCCTGTTGTGGTTACACCTGCCCAGAGCAGCCTGAATGCATATTATTCCCCGATGCCGTATCCGCGGATTGTGGTTTATGACACAGTAGCCTACAATGATCAGCTTGCCTGCTTGGAAAATGGAATAGAAGATGTGTTTTTCCATGAGCTGGCACATGCAGTGTCGCTCAATATAAGAACTCCATTCTGGCAGTCAGTTTCTGATTTCGCCGGAGCCTGGATCAATCCTGCAAGGCTGCTGTACATTAACCAGTCGTTCGTGGAGGGTCTTGCTGTGGCTTTCGAGAGCCGCTCAGGAGGAGGACGGCTCAATGATCCTTATTCTATGCAGATTCTCACTCAGGGAAAGATCGAAGGAGCAAGCCTAGGATGGCTGGATATCTCAGGCGAGAGGGACATCAAGCCGGCTGGAAACCTGCCGTACCTCTGGGGAGGAGCTTTTGCCGATTACCTGATTGAAACCTACGGCATGGAGAAGTATGCGGGTTTGGCCAGAAACGCCGGAAAGATCGAGTTCGGGCTGATTGGCCGGAAATTCAGGAAGGTCTATTCGATGTCCATCGAAGACGCATTTTCTGCATTCATCGATTCCATACCGGTTCCATCTGACGTGAGGGAGATAGGAAGCCCAGTCTACAGCTCGCGGAGCATAAACGGCATCACAGAAAGCGGCGGAAGGCTCTTCGTGGCCGATTCCGGGACTCAGAGTCTTTCTGCAATCGACATTGCATCGCTGAAAAGGGCAGGACGGAGCGGGTTCTCTTCCGAGGAGATGAACGTCTGCTTCAGTTCGGATGGCATGCTGAGAGCCCAGAGCTTCCTTGATGAGGGAACCGTATTCACTAGAGTGGAAAGAACCGATGGCAAGTTTTCAGAAAGCACAGCATTCCAAGGGCTCAGGCGTCCGTGCATCATCGGTGATGATAATCATTATTTCATTGCAGGCGTTGAGAATGATGGGGCGTTGGAAACTGTCTGCATCTATGAGTTTTCCAGCGTGAAGCTTGTCAGGAGCCTTGATGTTCCAAGCGGAATGAACGTCATGGAAATCTGCGATATCGGCACTTCGAAGGCTGCAATCCTTGTCACTGATGGCAAGACATGGCGGGTTTTTGAATACAGCGTCCCTGATGATGAGCTCTGGGAACTTCAGATTCCAGAGGGAATCCAGATCCGGAGCATGCGGGTCTCGGGAAGTTCGATTTGCATTTCATGCTATGGCCCGGACAGCCTGCTTTCAGGCTACGGGCGGATCGACCTGAATGACGGCGGGGCAAGCCTGCGAGTGTCAGGACTTGCGGTATCCGGCGGGGTAGGATGCCCTGTCCTTTCCGATGGAAAGGTGTTTTTCATCGGAAGGTTCTTCGAAGAGGACAAGGTTATGGTGGCCGATGAGTCTGAGCTTGAGCTTGGAGAGCCTGTCATGATTGCTGTTCTGAGCTCTGATGGGCTTGATGCAGACAGGCCTGATGCTTCTGAATTCGTTGCCGCTTCCGAAGAATACAGGATGTCGTCGTTCCTGGGCAGAGGGAGCCTCCTTCCTTATTCGCCTTACGGCGTTTCGATGCTGGGGCCTGTCTGGTACTGGCGCGATCCGACCGAAAGCCGGAGCTTCAGCGCCGGTGCGGGTTACGACATTGCCTTTAGCGTTCTCGGAATAAGCGCATCATTCAATGATTCTTCGCTGTACCCTGTTTCATTTGACAGCGGGCTTCAGGCTGGATACAGCTTCAAAAGCCGCAAGGCAGATATAAGCGCGGATGCAAAGGTTTCATGGACTGCTGTGCTAAGCCGCACGATCGGCCTGGATCTCGATCTGTCCGATACCCTGAGTGTTAAGTACCGGAATGATGCGCTTCTGTTTCAGAACAGCATCGAGGCGAGCCTTCATTCATTCAAGCGCAGCGGGAAAAGCAGCTTCGAGATCAGGGGATTCAAGCTTGATGCTAAGTTCATCTGGCTTAATCAAGGTGCTGCAAATGCCGTGGATGTCTATCTCAGCGCGCTTGCAGGCATCCCGCATCTTATTCCGGCTGAGAACCCATCAAGATGGGTATTCAACCTTCCGATGACGCTGGAAGCTGGATTCGATGTCCGGGCTTCTCAGATGACCTATGAAGCGTCGGCCGTGGTTTTCGGATATGAGATTCAGAAGGCAGTGCCATGGCTATCGACTTATTTCTCCAGAGCATACGTCATGGCCTCTGGACAGTATTCCTACAATATAAAGGCCAAATCGTCAGGAGTCCTGGCGGAAGTCATGGCTCATCTTGAGTTTGCTCCGGTTCTAGGTGTGGATATCCAGCACCTTGGAACTGGCGTGAAGGCTGGCTACAGGTACAGCACGGAGAAGGGAAGTCAGTTCGTAATCGGATTTGAAAGCGATTTTTTTGATGCTGAAGTTGAATAAAAAGGTTTTGGCGGTTACATTAGTCCTGTGAATAGAAAAGTCATTGCAATTCTTATGCTGATTCTCATATGCATCCCGCTGGCCTGGGCTGCAAGCCTCAGGACTGATGACGGAGCTCAAAGCTATGATTCCGAGGTAATGCTTGGAAACTGCGATTTCAATCCTGTTCTGAAGGATGCTTCGATCATGGACGGATATGAGATCTACCTTGTGACGATAACCAAGGGTGATCAGGTGTTCACCTGGTTCGGGCACACGGGGCTGATGGTGCAGTATCCGAACGGAAGCCGGATCAATTTCGATTACGGTCTTTTCTCCTACAATGATGACTTCTACAAGAACTTCGCGATGGGAAGGCTCTGGTACAGCGTCTGTGCCTGCTATGAAGAGGATGAGATCGAGCAGTACGATTCTGAGAACCGGAGCATGCGCTATGTGAAGCTCGATTTGACTCCTGAGCAGAAGTATGCAGTGATCAACTACCTTGCCTACAACGTCAAGCCTGAGAATTCCCATTACATGTACCATTACTATCTTGATAACTGCGCAACCAGGATAAGAGACATCCTGGACTATGCATCAGGCGGAGAATTCAGGAAGTGGTCGGAATCCCAGGCCAGCACGTCGTTCAGAAAGGAAGCGGCCCGTGCTCTTGAGGTTGATTCCTTCTGGGATTACCTGCTGAATTTCCTCCAGAGCGGTCAGATTGACAAGCCCATCACCAGATGGGATGCGATGTTCCTTCCCGACGAGCTTGAGAAGGCGGTCATTGAATTCGGAATGGGGGAAGAGACAGGGATGCTCCTTGACAATACTGCATCCGATCCAAGGCCTGCAACGCTTGAGAAGTACAGTTTCTGGCGTGAGATACTGATTCCCGGAATCATTATGGTTCTTGTCTGTGCGCTTTTTGCATTCCTCTCGGTCAAGGGGAAGCGGAAGGCATACGGAATTGCAGGATTCATTGTCTATCTTGTGCTTGGACTGCTTTCAAGCCTGCTGTTCTTCATGTGCATCTTCACCAATCACAGCGTGACATGGTTCAACGAGAACCTGATCTTTGCCAATCCGCTGCTTCTGGTGTTTGCCGTTTCGAATATTGTATTTGCAACCAAGAAGACGATGAGAGCGGAGGTCCTGAAGAAGCAGGACCGGTTCATGTTCTTCCTCGCATTTGCCCTGGTTGTGCTCAAGGTTGCGCTTCCTGGTGTTTTCTCACAGAACAATGCCCTTGCGCTGATAAGCATAATGCCTGTCTATGCAGTGAGAGCATTCGTTCCATTCCGGAAGGCTGATCCAGAGAGCAAGTCTTCAGCAAAGCGTAAGCCAGTTGAATACTCGGAAATGATCTAGGCTCCGACTCTGCTGATTCCCGCAATGGTGAGCTGAAGCGAATCCTGATTGCGGAATGAATTCCTTCCAAGCTTGAATGCCACATCCACTATGTCGCCTTCGGAGAACTCTGTATTGAGCTTGTCGGCAGCGAACCAGTAGACAGCGGGCCATTGGTATGATCCGTGGCTTATGGTCAGCTTTAGATGCGCCTTCGGGCCTTTCTGAGCTCTGAGTATTTCCGCCTGTTCGATTCTTGCCTTTCTGATCAGGAACATAAGGGGCGGGTTCTTTTCGCCGTAGGGCTCGAAAAGCTCAACAGTCTTGATCAGATCAGGGGTGAAGTATTCAGGAGGCAGGACTGCATCGACCGGTATGGTCTCGTCCTCTTCGGCTGGGCAGTCCATGTAATCGGCATCATCGGCTATCCGGCACACCAGCTCATCGACTTTGTTCTTCGGGATGGAGAAGCCTCCGGCGTACTTGTGGCCGCCGAAATCCGTGAACAGGTCGGAGTACTTCATCAGGAATTCGCGGGTGTTCATGTCCCCGAAGCTTCTCATAGAGCCCGAGCAGGTGTCGTCGGAAATGGAAGTTATGATCATCGCAGGCGCGTTGAATTGCTTCATGAGCCTGTTCGCCATGACGCCTGCTATCCCGCGTACGACATCGTCGTCTCGAAGGACAATCATCTTTGAGCCGAAAGTCTCATAGCTTTCGCGTGCCTTTGGGAGGATCTTGCTCCAGGTTGTTTCAGAGAGATGCTGGCGCTGCTTGTTGAGCTCGACAAGCTTCCATGCAAGAAGCTCTGCAGTATCCTGATCCTTTGCAAGAAGCATGTCACATGCGACTGATGGGCTTCCGAGCCTTCCAGCGGCGTTGATGCAAGGGGCTATCTGCCATCCGATGTCTGTCGAGCTCAGATGCTTCCCTGCAAGCCCGAGCTTGAGCATGAATGGCTGCATGCTCTTTCGCTTGCCGCTCTCAAGCACCTGGAGGCCAGTCCTCACAAGGACGCGGTTCTCGTCGGAAAGCGGCATAAGGTCGCTGATTGTTCCTATTGCGACAAGGTCGAGCACTTCGCTGTAGTCCTTTCCGAGTTCAGGGTGCTTCAGCCTCACGTATGCGCAGAACATTGAGATGAGAGTGTCCAGCTCGCTTTTCACCTTCATGTACCGTGCTGCCTTGCTCCGCTGGGATAATCCGAATAGGGTAGAGGTCGCTACTACTGGCATGACTGATTCAAGCTGTGGCCTGATGTCTATAAGGTTTATGTCAATCTTCTTCAGGAATGCTTCATCGAGAAGCGATTTCTCATAGTCAGCATCAAGGACAACGATCGGAGTCGAAGACCCGATGAATGAAAGGACCTTGCTGTCCGAAGGCTTTACCACGCCCGGGATGATCTCCTCGATGACACGGTCTACAGTGACAAGATTCTCAAGCCTGGCAGCTTCGATCACTATGAGCTTGTCATTCTTGGTGCAATGAAGCAGGATCATTGTTTCGTTGTACAGGTCGGTATGCGCAAACCGCAGCGCCCAGATGCATTTAGCAGTTACGCCGCAGGCTGCAAGATCGGCAAACGGATATCCGCATCCTGGAATCTTAGGGTCTATTATGCAGAATGCAGGAGGCAAGGTGTCCCCTGAAAGATGGTGGTCGCATATGATGGTGTCCATGCCGAGCTTCGAGGCGTGTGATATTTCCTCGAAGCATGAAATTCCGCAGTCAACTGTTATGATCAGCGTTGCGCCCCATTTGGCCGCTTCCTCCACTCCTTCGGCGGTCATGCCGTATGGAGCATCGTTCTCCGGCAGGGAGTAGCGGCATTCGAGGCCGAGCTTCTCAAGCTCGGTCTTCATCAGGACTGTCGATGTTATTCCATCTACATCGCGGTCTCCGAATATGAAGACCTTCTCCTTCTGCTGCTCAGCCTGCATTATCCTGTCGCAGAAATTAACCATGTCATCGAAAAGGAACGGGTTATGAAGCATTGCAATGTCCGGGGTGAGGTAAAATTTAAGCTGCGAAGGTTCGGTGATCCCGCGCCCTGCAAGAATCATGCTCAGCACAGGGTCAGTGTTGAACTGCCTGCTGATCTCGGCAGCCTGTGCGCTGTCCTGGTTCTCCATAGTCCATTTCATCAATATATATCAACCTTAAATATTATAATCGTACTTTCTCTTTAGCTTATCACAAAAAGCAATGCGTTGTTAATAAAGCGCTGGGACTTTCTTTGAATCAGACCATTGAGCTCTGGACGGTCCTGAGCATATGGCCGGAAACATGCATGCTGTATGTGATCATTATGCGTCGCATGCGTAGTGCAGTTGATGGGAGAAGCGGTATGTCCAATGCTTCTTCAAAGCTCATAGGATAGGTGAGTGCAAGGTATTTCCTGGCACCCGGGCCTATGAACAGAGACTTGCAGTCTGCGCATGCCTCGCAGCAGAAGAAGTTGATTGATGTAGAGAAATAGGAGATTTCCTTTGCGCCATAGGTCTTGCCGCAGATGGGACAGACAGCAGGATCGGCAACGATCCCTGCTATCTTGAATAGCTGCCAGACATACTGGATCAGAATGATGTTCCGCTGCGTTTCATCCGCTGCAAGGCTTAGGCGTTCCAGTGCTTCTCTGATGAGAGGGAATGCCTGCGAAGGATCAGAGCCGCCTGCTATCTGTGCAAGCTCTGCGAAGAACGAGGCTATGCCTACCTGCCCAAGATCGAATTCGAACGGGCATGAAGCTTCATATCGGACATCGGATAGGGTGTACCGCCCTTCGGCTCTTCCGGCAGTGAGGAAGAATGATCCGATTGAAAAAAGCGGAGGCTTCAGAGCCTTCAGGCTCTTCTGGCCTCCGTAGATCAGAACTCTGATAATGCCCAGGTCGGAACAGAGCAGGGTGATCTCCCTGTTGATCTCTCCGGCTTTCCGTGTCCCAATGACGACGGCCTGGACTGTTATGCTGCGTTCCATCAGAGAATGTACGGGACGTTCAGATTATGGGATTGATACACAACATAGGTTTCGACTTCTGAGATGTCGCTGATCTTCACCAGCTCCTTCTTGAAGAAATCCAGCAGAGTGAAATCCTGCGATTCGCTCAGCATCACCTCCGAGATAATGTCATACCTTCCGGTGACGACGGTTGCGAACTGAACGCCCTTGAGCTTCAGAAGGTCGCGTGCCTTGGTTTCAAGGTCGCGTGTCTTGAATCTGAAGCCCACGAACACGATCTGAACGTCCGGCATCATCTGAGGGTCTACAAGACCCTGGATCTTGAGGATGCCGTCGTCCATCATCTTGTTGACTCTGGCGCGGACGGTATTCTCAGTGATGTTGAGCTCAGAAGCTATCTGGCTGAACGGCTTGCGTCCATCCTGAAGCTTCCTCACTATCTCTATGTTGGTATCATCCAGTCTTTTCATCGCTTATCCGTTCTTCTTTGCGAAATCCTTCATGAAGTCGCAAAGCGTTGCCACTGCTTCCTCAGGAAGGGCATTGTATATGGAGGCTCTGAGCCCGCCGACTGAGCGGTGGCCCTTGAGACCGAGCATTCCGGCTGCCTTGGACTCTTCGACGAACTTCGCCTCGAGCTCCTCGTTCGGAAGCCTGAACACGACGTTCATTCTTGAACGGTAGCGCGGATCCACCGGGCTTCTGAAGAAGTCCTTGTCTGTGTCTATCACGTTGTAGATCATCGAAGACTTCTTCTGGGCTCTCTTGAGCATTCCCTCGGCTCCGCCATTGCGCTTGATCCACTCGAGGACGAGCTTCACTACCCAGATGGAGAATACTGGAGGAGTGTTGTAAAGACCCTTTTCCTTCGCATGTAGGCCGTAGTCCATGTATGCGGTGAGGTTTGTGTTTCTCTTGTCGAGCATGTCATGCCTGATGATGAGAAGCGTAGCACCTGCAGGTCCGAGGTTCTTCTGGACTCCGCCGTAGATCATTGCGAACTTTGATACATCCACCGGTCTTGAAAGCAGGTCAGAGGACATGTCGGCAATCAGAGGAACATCGCCTGTGTCAGGGAAATCCTGCCACTCGATGCCCCCGATGGTCTCGTTGCTGCAAAGGTATACATAGGCTGAATCCTTGCTTGGCTTGACGCTCTTCGGATCAGGAAGGGTGGTGAACTTCGAATCTGTTCCATCGAAGTATACGTTGACCTTTCCGAGCTTCTGGGCATCTGCACAGGCCTTGTTTGCCCATGTGCCCGTCTTGCAGTAATCGGCAACCTTTCCTGGAAGGAGGAAGTTGGTCGGGATCATAGTGAACTGCAAGGTGGCGCCGCCGCCTAGGAAGAACACATCGTAGTTCTCAGGAATGCCCATGATCTGATGAAGGTCTGCAAGGCATTCATCATACATGTCTTCGAACATTCCGCCGCGGTGGCTGGCTTCGATCATCGAAAGCCCCTTGCCGTTGTAATCCACTATCTGGCGCTGTACTTCTTCCAGGACTTCCATAGGAAGCGTGGAAGGGCCGGCGAAGAAATTGAGTTTCCTGGTCATATCAGATCTTGCCCTCCTTGTGAAGCTGTGCAATAAGTTCGCATACCTCGTCTCCGATGCGGAGAAGGTTCTCGACGCTGTTGGCGCCGACATGCGGTGTAAGTGTTACTTTGTCCGACTTGAGAATCGGATAAGAATCGAAGTCGACAGGGTCTGTCGGATAGACATCGGTGCAGTACCATCTGAGGCTGCCGTCATCAAGAGCCTTCTTGACAGCATCGGCATCCACGACGAGTGCACGGCAGGTGTTGATCAGAACAGGCTTGCGGTTCATCTTGGAAATCATTTCACTGTTCACCATGCCGCGTGTCTCATCGGTGAGCGGAAGGTGGACCGATACGTAATCGGCATCCTTGACTGCATCGAGAGCGGTAGGAACCATCTCTGCGAGCGGTGAGGACTGAACGTATTTGTCATAGGCAACGACTTTCATTCCGAAGGCCTTTGCTCTCTCGGCTACCTTTGATGCGATGTGGCCGATGCCAAGAAGCCCAAGCGTCTTTCCATAGAGCTCGGTTCTCTTTATGCTCTTGAGCCATTCGCCGCGCTTCATTCCATCATTGTAGACAGTGAGGTTGCAAGGAACGCTGAGCATCAGAGCCATGGTGAGCTCTGCAACGGCTACTGCGCTGGCCTTGGGCGTGTTGCGGACCAGAATACCCTTGCTCTCGGCATAGGCCTTGTCGATATTGTCAATACCGACGCCTCCGCGGATGATGAGCTTGAGGTTGTGAGCCTGGTCAATATACTCCGGCGTGCACTGTGTCTTCGCCCTTACCAGGACGATGTCAGCCTCTGCAAGACGTGTCTTGTCAGTGGTGACCTCTCCGAAAGCGGCGAGCTTTTCAGGCAGAGATGCATCGAAAGCATCTGAAATCAGAATCAGCATTGAATGAATTCTCCTTTGAACTGGCGGCTTTTCATGGCTAATTGTAAATCTCATGATTCCGTCATTCAAATTCATTCTAAATCATACTTACGTTAAAGTCAAATTTTATTTCCAAAACTAAGCGAAAAATCAGTGTTATGAAGGAAAATTGAATTTTCCATCATTTTCAATTTCTGATATGCATCAAAGCAGGCGAAGTATGAAGAATTGGCCTGAATAAAACAATAAAGGTGTTTTTTTCTGCTAAAAGTGCTATATTGAAAGTGTTCTTTGCAAGGAGGAATCAATGAGCAGTCTGAATACCGAATATCTTGGCCTTGGCCTTAGGAGCCCTGTCATAATGGGAAGCTCTCCGCTGACAGGAACGCTTGTCAACTTGAAGAAGGCGGAGGACAACGGTGCAGGAGCTGTTGTGATCCGTTCGCTTTTCGAGGAGCTGATTGTCAACGAGGCACGCTCGCAGGTCGAGTCGGCATCTGAGTTCCTGACCCATTCCGATGCTGAGAATTTCCTTGAGGGAGCCAGCCGGGATTACTTCATAGACAAGTACCTGAAGCTTGTTCAGGACGCAAAGAAATCCCTTGATATTCCTGTAATTGCAAGCATCTGCTGCAATACACAAGGCTCATGGATCGACTACGCACAGAGGTTCGAGGCCTGCGGTGCGGATGCCCTTGAGCTCAACTATTATATCCTTCCTTCGGATTCGTCGGTGACCGGATCCCAGGTGGAGAAGACCTATCTGAACCTGGTCAAGGAAGCCAGGAAGGCTGTTAAGCTGCCGCTTGTGCTTAAGATCGGATATCAGTTCTCATCGCTTTCGAACATGATCCGCAATTTCGCTTCAATCGGGGTGGATGGCATCGTGCTTTTCAACCACTTCGTCAGACCGGACATAGACCTGGACAGCGTTCAGGTGGATACAAAGCTTCTGCTCAACCGCAACGGCGACTATGCCGAGACGCTGCGGTGGATTGCCCTGATGGCTGCCGAGACTGATGTGGATTTCTGCGCAAGCACCGGAATCAAGGACAGCTCGGTGGTGCTCAAGATGCTTCTGGCTGGCGCCCGCTGCGCACAGCTGGCTTCAGCGGTTTTCCAGAACGGGTTCGAAGTCATCGGCAAGTTCAACAAGGAAATCGCAAGCTGGATGGATCAGCATGGCTACGATACGATAGATCAGTTCCGCGGACTGCTGGCACAGGAGCGGATGAAGCATCCTGAGCAGTGGGAACGGGCTCAGTACATCAAGATCGAGAGCAAGTAGGATTGCATCATGGAAAGCTTTGATCTGAAGTCCATAGCGCCGTATGACGAACAGCAGGTTCAGGAAGCAATCAAGAGGCTTCTTGATTATCCGCAGTTCCTGAACAATCTGGCGGATTGCCTGTACAAGGGAAATCGTTTTTCGACTGCCAGGCTTTCTTCCTTTCTGAAGAAGAGGCTTCCTGAGGCGCTTTCCCAGGTGAGAAGCTATGATGATTTCCAGAAACAGATAGTCTGCCGGTACTTCCTGCCGTCAATCGAGCAGAATTCAATCGACCGATTCTCTTTCTCAGGCCTCGACGGGCTTGATCCTGATGAGCATTACACTTTCATTTCAAATCACAGGGATATAGTGCTGGACTGCGCTTTGCTTGACTATGCCCTGTTCTTCGGAGGCTTTTCCAACCTTTGCGAGATGTGCCTCGGAAACAACCTGATGGTGAATCAGTTCTCCAAGGACATGTTCAAGCTCAATGGCGGGATCACCGTCATGCGCAACCTTCCTACTCATGAGATGCTTGAAGCATCGCGGATTCTTTCCGAATACATGAGATACGCTCTTCAGCAGAAGGGCAAGAACATCTGGATCGCCCAGAAGAGCGGACGCAGCAAGGATGGAATTGATGACACTTCAACTGCTGTCCTGAAGATGATTTACCTTGATTACCGCAAGAATCAGATTCCGTTCAATGAAGCCGTGCGCCAGATGCACATAGTCCCGATTGCAATAAGCTACCAGTATGACCCATGCGACATCACGAAGGGCCGCGAGGTGATCAAGAAGCTCCGCAACGAAGGGGTTTACAGCAAGAGCCGCTATGAGGATGTGCTGAATCTTCTGAGGGGCCTGCGCAAGTGGAAGGGGAATGTCCATATCACCGCCGGAAAGGTCCTTGACGGTGACTATGCTGCTCCCTCTGATGCTGCACGCGAGATTGACCGTCAGATTCATCTGAACTACAGGCTCTGGGATACAAACTATTTCTGCTATGACTGGGTGAACAACAGCGAGGATTTCGTTTCGGAGTATGATGATTTCAAGGAACGTGCCTTCTTCCACCGCTATAAGGGGATAGACAAGGATGTCGTGAATTTCATCCTCCAAAGCTATGCGAATCCAGTTGCATCGATGGTTCATGAGAAGAATCTTGCACAGGGTGAAGGCAAGTGAAGATCCTCATTGCGCTTCTCATTCCGCTTCTGTTCTTTTCCTGCTCCCAGGAAGAGTTCTATGTTGATGGCATCAAGGCGATTCCTTACAGCATTGATGCTTACGACCAGATGGGCATGGCGCTCTTTGTTGATACATCGCTTTCAGAAGCGGATCATCCTATGCATTTTGAGCTTCAGTCTCCCGATGGCCTGCTTCAATGGAGCTTCGATGCGAAGGCCGTGACATTCGATGGCACCGATTATGCTGGAAGCCCGGACATATGCATGCCTGAAGGCTCCGAGCTGCCTATGGGCACATGGAAGCTGAAGATAGCCATTCCTGACGGAAGGGTCTTCGATGAGACGTTCACTGTGGACTATGACAGCTATGCTTCAGCATCAGGATCCGAACCTTACTACGGTCAGCTTTTCTCCTCTGCGTATTCTTCCGAACGGCGCCAGGCTGTGCTTGAGCCGGTTACTTGAACCTGCCGACTGCTTCTCTGAGGCTCTGCTCGGTGATTTCCGTTATGAATATCCTTCCATGCGGGCAGACAGGCTTCTCCATCTTGAGCACCTTGTCCAGAATGGCAATTGCCGTCAGGCTGTCCACTTCATCTCCAGCCTTGATTGCAGCCTTGCACGCCAGGGTGGAGAACAGGTTCTTCTCGATCTCTTCTATATCACCGGTGCTGTCCTTGATGAATGAAGCAATCCTGTCCTCGACGCCTTTTGAAATCAGCGGAATCGTGTCAATCTCCCAGATCAGGTCCTCTGGTCTGGTAAGCTCAATCCCGAAATCGCTGTATATGTACGAATTCTCAAGAAGGAATGCATCTGTATCTCTTTCTACCTCAAAGCGATAAGGAATCAGAAGGCGTTGAATCTGCTTGTTGTTGCAGAATTCATCGTAAAGGATCCGTTCATGTGCGGCGTGCTGGTCGACGAACATGAGCTTGCCATCCTTCTCGGCGACAAGAAAAAGCCTGAAGACCTGTCCCACGTAGATGTACAGGCGCTTTGCAATCTCCTCGAACTGGCTGGGCGGCTCAGTCTTCTTCATCACCTTGCGGGCGTTCTCGAACCATGATTGGTCGAACTTCAAGTCGCTTCTTTCGAATCCCTGATGCTGGACAATCCCATGTTGCCCGCCATAGCTCGGGGATGCTTCTGCTGTGCTGCTTTTCTGGTCGGGAAGGAATGGCTGCTCTTCATGCCTCGGCTGTGAAGTCACCTGCCTGATCTTCTTTCGAAGCTGGCTTCTTATCATCGTCGTCACCCATCCTGAGAGCTGGGCCTTGATCCGAATCCGGCATTCCCGCTTGGCGGGGTGGATGTTGAAGTCTACAAGTTCAGGGTCAATCGTGATGAACAGGCAGAAGTAGGGGAATCTCCCGCCGGGGAACTGCTCTGAATAGCCGTTTGTTATTGCAGTCACCAGCGAGAAATCCTCGATGCAGTGGCTGTTGACGAAAACCTTGATCTGGCTTCGGTCGCTTCTGTAGGACTCTGATGTGGTTCCGACTCCGTAAAGCTTGAATGTGTCGCTGTCCGAGCGGAATTCATCGGTATCCGAACCGAGAAAGCCATGGTCCCTTGAAAGGACATCGATCACCCTCTGTCGAGGCTCAGCGGAGGGAAGGTGCACCTTGAGCTCCTGATCAGAGAACAGCTTGAACTCGACGGAAGGGAAGGCAAGAGCCTTTTCCACAGCCATGTTCATGCACATCGCTGCTTCTGTTGCAGGTCTCTTTAGAAACATCTTTCGTGCGGGAATCTGCGAGAACAGGTCCTTCACCTCGATTCTGGTTCCTGATTCGGATGACAGGTCATCCTGCACAGGCCCTTCTGAGGTGTTGTCCACTGTCTTCTTCTTCCCTCTGCTGACTATTGTGATTGCAGAGCAGGCAGCGATGCTGTAAAGCGCTTCGCCCCTGAATCCCATCGTCCTGATTCTGAAAAGGTCGTCTATCGTTGATATCTTGCTTGTTGCATGGGCATGGCAGGCAGAGCGGAGGTCTTCTTCCGACATCCCTGATCCATTGTCCTGGACTGTGATTGAATCTATTCCCCCGCCTTCAATCCAGATTGTTATGCTCGATGAACCAGCATCGAGGCTGTTGTCCAGAAGCTCACGGATTATGGAGCTTGGCCTGTCTATCACTTCCCCTGCAGCAATCCGCTGCACAAGGGCTGCATCAAGTTGTTTAATCATGAGATGATGATAAACCAAAAAAAGGCATTATAAAAGCATATTCAATCAAATCTGCCATGCATCCCTCAAGAAACGGGGAATGCATGGCGTTTTGATGATTACTTTGAAAGAGTTCCCTTGCTCAGGTCTATGACAGCCTTGATGGAGACAACCGGCTGGGTGGTGCCTTCCTTGGTGTTGAAGCCTGCATTCAGCTGGACGCTGGCAATTCCGAAGTTCGCATATGCTCCGAATGTCAGAATCGAGTAGCGGCTGTCGACGAAATCCTTCAGGGCTGTCTTGATGGAATACTCTCTCTTGAATCCCTTGATGAGGTTTGAAACTCTTGTAGTCATTCCCATCTGGCTGAAGTCAAGGCTAAGTCCCCATTTGTCAAAGTCCAGATCAAGATTGAGCATTGCAACATCGGAATTCAATGAGGCAATGTTGCTGTCGCTGATGGACCACGACTCTGTATCGAAAGGAATATCGACGTATCCGAAGACCGACAATCTGTTCCAGAGCTTTGCACTTCCTTTGACAATCAGGTCAAGCGACGTTCCGTTCAATGAATTGGCTCCATCGAAGTACCCGCCGACGCTGCGGGCCTGGGTGTCATTTATCATGCTTGAGAATCTCTTGCCCTTGTTGTATGCAGCACCGATTTCAAGATCAAAGCTGCCTTTGCCTGCCTTCATTCCGACTCTGGCTTCTGCCAGAAAGTTCCCAAGGAAGTCAGCAGAACTGAACGGAAGGATGCTGTCGTGGACCATTGAAGCATAAAGCGTCATGGAGAAGGAACTGCTCCTGACAACAGGAATTCCGATATCGATCATAGGATAGAGGCTCACGCTTGAAAGCGACAAGCTTCCGGCTCTGGCAAAAGCCCCTGCACTGATTTCCAGAGGATAGCCAGCGAAAGGAGAAACCGACAATCTGAGCCCGCCCCAGACAGAATCCCGTGCAAGAGCTGAGACATCATCGATGAAGAGAGTGTAATCGAACACATCTGAGTTCAGGCTGCTGTAGAACGACACTCTGTCGGAGTCAAGGAAAAGGTCGAATCCATGATCCAAAGTGGAGATGAATGATGTGTTGCCGAACTTGAGCGATTCGTTCGATCCAAGATAAAGGTGGAATGTGCTGTCTGTAGTTCCGAACTTGAATTCATCGATGTACTGAAGAACGTAACGTCCTATGGCAATAGGAGTCGTTCCTGTGGGCTTGTATCTGGCTGCGATGTCAGCGGCGCTGAATGGATACAGAACGCTGTCGAAGGCATTGATTCCGATGTACAGCGAATTCCATCTGAGGAATGCCACGGCTTTTGCCGAAACCCTGAGTCCGAAGTTGTAGTCCAGTGCAAGGTCTGTCTTCACGCCGAAATCGAACGAAGAAGCTTTCTTGCCCTGAACAGGCTTGATTTCAGTCTCAGCGGCAGCAGCGGCGGCAACTGCTGCTGGTTCTGCTTCAAGAACTGGTGCAGGCGCCGGTTCGGCTGAAAGTGCCGGAGCTGGTGCGGCTTCCTGTGCCGGGAACATCTTTGTGTATTCCTCTTCCAACGCAGAAGTGAAAAGCGATGTTATCTGGTCGGATGCGATATCCGTTCTGGTCTTGAAGATGATCATGTCGGAAACTGCCATGTATCCTGTTTCCAGGAAAAGCTCGCTGTGCTTTGAAACTGCGGTTGCAAGCTTGGCGACTGTGCCTTGATCAGCTGGGAGGTTCCTGTATGGGACAATAAGCATCCCATCCGTTGCAATCACCGTTACTTTCTGCCCGAGAACGCTTACCTCGAATGATGAACTCAGGAAGTCATTGAGCGACTGCTCGATCTGAGAGGCGAGCGACTGCTCTGTGTACTGAGCAGAATCGAATGCCACTGCAGCGACGCCTTCGGACGGGAAGGTTACTGCAAGAGAAGTTCCTGTCGCTGTTCCCATGAGCGCGATTGCCTCGCTGATCTGATCGCTTGTAGCCGATGACGGATATGAGAATGATGCAACGCCGTCTGTGAACAGGGCAGCGTACTGCTCTCCAAGAAGCGTGATTGCAATTTCATCTGTTTCGGAAAGGGAAGAGATCTGATGCACAGAGACCCCATCGGAAACAAAGGCTGTCTCGGTGCTTGTCTCGTAATCCGGAATCAGCAATGAAGAAGTTCCGGAGGCGGAAAGAAGCTTGAACTTGGCAGAGTTCTCGGTCATTTCGACGGCGGACTTGCCAGTGATCATTGCCTTCAGAGCATCCTCTGAGATCTTGCTGTCCTTGTACAATGAAAATGCGTTTGCAAGGACAGATATGGAATCAGAACTGGGCTGCCATGCCACTACAGTGGATTTCTCACCGGCAAGCTGCTTCTGGTAAGCGATGTTCTGAGCCTTTGCGCTGTCGCTCTGGGCAGCACTGATGGCCTGTGCATCCGCAGCGGAAAGCTGAGCCTTGGCAGAGGCGGCATCTATCTTGCTGATTGCAGTTTTGATGGCATTCCCTATCGCTGTGCAGAGCTGGCTTGATGCATCCTTGTCTGAAATCAGCGCCTGATATGTCACTGATGCCTTTCCTGCTCCGGTGCTTGATACACGTGCTCCTGCGAATACTGATGAGGCAGCGGTTTTGATGACATCTATTGAAACCGCTTCAGGGAATGTGACAACCGCTTTCCCGTCAGAAGCTGATACTGTGTACTTGTAAGTGCTGTATTCTCCTGAGCTGAATGCAGGAGCGCTCATGGCTATGGATGTTTGCGAAGCTCCTTGGACAATCTTGGAAGACCTGGCCTGGTTGAATGCAGAAAGAGTATCCGATAGGAAGCCTGAAACCTGGGAGAATGACACGGAATCAGCATACTTGACAGTGACATTGGCTCCATCGAAGCTGACTGTGTATGTCTTGCTGACTGCCTTGCTCTGAGCGTACTCTGCAAACAGGGACAGGACTTCGGACGGAATGGATGAAGGCCCTGAAAGGACTGCGCTTCCCTGACCGATGACACCGGTTATCCTGGATCCCATCAGGAACCCATTGAAATTCGTCTTGTCGGAAAGCATTTCTGAACTGTAAAGGGAATATGATTTCTTCAATGCATCCGAGAAAGCGGCCGATGTCATGCCGGACGGGCATGACAGATCGATGCTGCTCTTGTTGATCGAGACGATTGAAATGCCCATGTCTGAAAGATAAGAGGCGGAAGGGCTGTATGCTGCGAAGCGAGAGACGGAATCGCTGTTCATCTTCTGGGGATAGAATACAGTTATGCTTCCGTCATGCATCACTGCCGTGGCTTCACCTGTTCCGAAGTCGAGTTTATATGAACAGACCGCCTTGATCTCAAGCAGCCTGAACTCATCGAGAGAAATCGCTTCTGCCTTTGAACTCTGCTTTCCTAGGTTCTTGTACATGCCATCGGCAAGCGCGCTTCTCTTTCCCGAAACCTTGCTGTAGATCACAGCCGAAGTCCCGTCTGCAAAGACCAGCTCTGTATCGGATGTCGATACAAGAGAAACAAGACCGTTGGAGAAGAACGAAACCGATACGGCAGGCGTTGATGCGAGCACAGGGCTGGAGACATCATGCGACTTGAACTCGGCCGCGCCTTCCAGCAGAAGGAACTGCGGGTTGTCCGAGCTGGAGCTCAGAATCAGCAGCAGCGAGTTGCTGCGAAGCAGGATCGAAGCCGACTCTGTTTCTATTTGAAGCTCTGTCTCTCCAGTCTGAAAGCTGAATCCATCCTGGATCTCCGTGATGGAGTTTGCGCTTGATTCAAGAGCCTGTCCGCTCTGGTCATAGATTGTCACTCTGTCAAGTTCCCTTGCGGAAACTGACAGCGGAGCGGAAAAAGCTGAAAATGCAGCCATTGCTGCAATGATTGCTGAAAGAAGTGCTGTTTTAACTAACTTATTCATCAAATTACCTGCCTTGCCCAGAGGGCATGTCTTCGAGACACATTATACTATATTAGCAATGAATGAAAAAGCCAAGCTTGCTGATTATTTGCCTGTTTCCTTGAAATCGAACGCCTCGAAAACATGCTCGCGGCAAAGTTTGTCCATTCTGGATATTTCATGAATCACTGGCTTGAGGCTTGATCGGATGTTGGTCTGGTCGTGCGGGCACACCGGCTTTACCACCGGAAGGTCCCATGTGGCGCTGATTCGTGAAAGAACTGATTCCTTTTCCTGTATAAGCGGCCTGATGATCTCAAGCTTGCCGTCGAAGAAGGTCTGAACCGGCTTCATCGTCGAGAAGTCGCCCCTGAAGAACAGATTCATCATCGTAGTCTCCACAAGGTCGTCCAGATGGTGCCCGAGGGCTATCTTCCTGTAGCCTTCCTTGTCTGCTATTGTGAACAGGATTCTTCTGCGGTTCCTGCTGCATAGATAGCAGTTGAAGTCGCCCTTGAAGCTTTCAGGGTACATAGGCTCGTCTACTATCGTGAATTCTATGTCAAGGGCATCGAAGTAATCGTGCAGCATGCTGCGTCTTTCATCAGGAATCGGATGCTCTGTCCAGTTTATCATGACCGCCTTCATGCTGTAGTCGATTGGGAGCCATCTGCGGCGCACCGAAAGGGCAAGGGCAAG
>JAQUYU010000012.1:20044-26475 GCA_028691695.1 Sphaerochaetaceae bacterium
GCATCGCGGCAGAGGTAGTCCAGCTTGTCAGGGTCGAGAGCACCGGAGAGCATGCTGCGGTACAGCTCGATTTCGCTGTTGTCCGGCTTCAGGCTTGAATCTATGATCTGGCAGACCCATGAAAGCCTGGCACCGCTTTCGGAGATGGCTTTTCCAAGACTGGCAGATGACTGGATCATCAAAGAACCGAGCTTTTCATGGCTCACTGTTATGACTTCCTTAAGCGAATGGGCAAATGGGAAATGCCCGAGATCATGCAGGAGCGCAGATGCGAGAAAGCTCATCGCCCCTTCCATCGAGAAGCATCTGCAGCCTTTTGAAAGAAGCGAAATCAGCATCAGGCGCGAGATGTGGCACACCCCGAGGCTATGCGAAAGCCTCGTATGGACTGCTCCAGGATACACAAGGGCTGCAGGCCCCAGCTGCCTGATTCCATCAAGGTTCTGGACAAGAGGATCCCGGAAGACCTGCGACAGCCCTTGAGATAGCTTGATGTCTTTCCAGAGCGGGTCGCGGACAGTCTGCTGAAAACCGCAGATCAATGTTTGAAGAAGTTCATTTTCCATCAGCTCGGATTGTAACCTACAGCAGGTTTTTTCTCAAGCCGCCTTGAATTTTAAGACTGATTATCCGATACTGTCTTCATGTATTGCTGTATTCACTGCCTTACAGGCAAGGAACCGGAAGCTGCTTCCTCTATAGAGAGATTATTCCACCAGAACGGGATGGACGATACAATTGTTTGGTTTCCGAAGAAGGTCACTCGCCTCAGGGTCAAGGGAAAGATCAGCGAAGAGATGCGTCCGCTTTTCCCCGGCTACATCTTCTTCTTCTTCGGCTATGAACAGGATGCCCTTCCTGCTTTTGATATCCGCAGGACTCCTTTCGTAGTCAGAATCCTCACTTACGGTGATGGGACGATTGATCTGCGAGGACCGGACCTTTCTGTCGCAAAATGGATTCACCGGAACGGCGGGGACATAGCCATTTCAAAGGTTGTCTACAATCCTGGAGAGAAGCTTCATATCATAGATGGGCCGATGCAAGGTCTTGATGCACTGGTGGTGAAGGTGGACCGGCACAAGAAGAAAGTGTGGGTCAGCTTTGATTTAGATGGAATAATGAACAAAGTGTCATTTGACGTCGACTTCCTTCAGGGCGGTGGAGCCTCAAAGCTTCCATATTGAAAATGGAAGATTGTGATAAAATCACTGGATAATTGTGCAAGTTTGAATTATTATTGAAATATCCGGGAGGAATCAAATGAAATTATATATTTGCAAGCATTGCGGAAACATCATCACGAAGCTCGTTGACAGCGGAGTGCCGGTAGTATGCTGCGGCGAGAAGATGCAGGAGCTTGTTCCGAATACAGTGGATGCCGCTGTTGAGAAGCATGTTCCGGTAGTGACCAGGAAAGGAAACGAGGTCACTGTGAAAGTCGGTGCTGTCGCTCATCCTATGATTGAGAAGCATTACATAGAGTGGATCGTCCTTGAAACAAAGGAAGGCACACAGAGGAAGAACCTCAAGCCAGAAGACAAGCCAGAGGCCGTTTTCTATGTTTCTGAGAATGACGAAGTGGTGGAGGCATATGCTTACTGCAACCTTCACGGACTTTGGAAGAACTGACAGGAGGTCAGAATATGAGATACGTTTGTGACGTTTGCGGTTATGTCTATGATGAGAGCGTCGGCGATCCTGATAACGGGATCAAGGCCGGAACCAAGTTCTCGTCTCTTCCAGATGATTGGGTATGCCCGATGTGCGGAGCTCCGAAGAGCAGCTTCAGCAAAGAGTAATAACATTCACTGAATCAATGCTTGCCCCAAGCTTTACAGGAAAGGCTTTTTCCTGTAGACTTGGGGCATGTTGCATACTCCGGTTTGATGGAAAACAGATTCATTTTCATTACTCATCAAAAAATCAACGGAGATAATCATGAAATCATTATATTTGAAAGCCAGGGCGGCCTGTGCCTTGCTGCTTGTCATTGAATTCTGCAGCGGACTTGTGTTCTTTTCGCCCGTTTCAACACTTTACAGGCAATCTAGAGGGGTTAATATATCCCAGATAGGAATAATAGAAAGCATAAGCCTTGCTGTTATGATGGCACTTGAAATACCTTGGGGCACATTGGCAGAGAAAATCGGATACAAGAAGACACTGATGATCTGCAGCCTTCTGTCCCTGGTATCCAAGATCATGTTCTGGAAAGCGGACAGCTTCTTACTGTTTCTTCTGGAACGGATCGTACTGTCCTTCGCCCTTGCAGGGATATCAGGCGTTGATTATGCCTATATTTCATCGTTTCTCAAGCCTGACCAGATGACACGTTTCTTCGGACGCTACAATGGAGTTTCGACTATGGGTCTTCTGTGCGCTTCGCTGATCTTCTCGGTTTTTCTGAAGGACAACTACTCCTTATCTGCGTTTCTCACGATGATTGCCTATGCTCTTTCTTTTTTGCTTTCGCTCTTTCTTCCTGAAGAGGAACGCAGGGCAGTTCAAGGTGAAAAGAAGAAGTTTTCATGGCATATCAGCAAGGCGATGACCCCTGTGCTTGTCTCTTGCTCTCTTGTGCTTGCTACAGGACAGTCGCTGACTGTCTTCATTTCGCAGCTCAAGTATTCATCCGTTGGAATGACTTCCTCGATCATCGGAATCGCCCATATAATCATGATCTGCACTGGAATCGTATCAAGCCTCCTTTCTTATCGTCTTTCTGAGCGGTTCGGCAAGCGCAATGCGATTGCAATCTGCTTTGCGGCATCCCTTGCCGGGTGCATTCTGGCCTTGTTTGCTTCCAGTGCAATCTCCTGCATTGTTGCAATCTGCATCCTCAAGGCCGGCGTATCCGCTGTGGTTCCCATTTATGGATTCATTCAGTGCTCCATGGCAGACCCTGATGGCAAGGCTGTGACTCTCAGTTCCTTTGCCTTGGCAGGGGAGCTTGCTGAGATGGTTCTCAGTTCTGTCTATGGGGCAATTGCTCAGGCAAGCATCGGGCTTCTGTTCGGATCGGCCTCGCTTGTCTGTCTTTTGGCGATGACAGTGCTTATGCTTGACAAAAAACCATTGGAAAGGTAAAACAAGTAAGAAAAGTAAAACTAATGGCTTTTCAAGGAGGTCTTGCATGGAAAAAGACGGCAGGTACATAGGAACTGCAAAGCTCGGTCCAAAAGGGCAGATAGTCATTCCGAAAGAAGTAAGGGACAGCTTCGACCTGAAGGCCGGCGATCAGCTCATTATTCTTTCGGATCCGGAGAAGGGGATAGCCCTTCACAGGTTCGATTATTTCTCAGCCATATCGGATGCAATCCTTTCTGGAAATGAAGAAGCGAACAAGACGCCTGTGGGTTCGGATGCCCTCGCATCTGCGATAAGGATGTTTGAAAAGGAAAAGAAAGATGGACGCAATTGAAATAAAGGAACTTTCAAAGAATTTCGGAGACAAGAAAGCTGTTGACAGTCTGTCGCTGAATATTCAGCAGGACACGCTTTTCGCGCTTCTTGGTGTGAATGGCGCCGGAAAGACAACAACAATCAAGATGCTGTCATGCCTCAGCCGTCCATCAGGCGGAGATGCACTTGTCATGGGTCATTCCATAATCCATGACACTCAGGCGGTGAAGGCGCTGATCAACGTGTCACCTCAGGAGACAGCAATTGCTCCTATGCTCAGCACTCGAGAGAATCTTGAATTCTCCGCAGGCATTTATGGATACAAGTCCGCAGAATCAGCGAAGATGGCCCAGGATATGATCGATCAGCTCAATCTTTCTGAAATAGCTTCAAAGCGTGCCAGAACCCTATCTGGCGGTTGGCAGAGACGGCTTTCAATAGCCATGTCGCTGATCACAGAGCCTGAAGTGCTTTTCCTTGACGAGCCTACCATCGGGCTGGATGTCATTGCAAGGCGTGAGCTATGGCACATCATCGAGAACCTCAAGAAGAAGATGACTATCATCCTCACGACTCACTATCTTGAAGAAGCTCTGGCGATTGCGGACCGGATAGGCATAATGGCTCATGGAAGGCTGATGGCTGAAGGAACAGCGGATTCTCTCAGGGCGAAGGCAGGGACTGACGATTTCGAAGAGGCTTTCATAAGGATAGCAGAGGAGGAAGTGAAATGAGGATGATCTGCTTTGCATCACGCAACACAAAGGAAATGGTCCGCGACAGGATCAATCTGATGTTCGGGCTTGGATTCCCTGTTGTAGTGCTTCTGCTTCTGACTGCGATTCAGGCCAATGTCCCTGTGGATATTTTCCCTCTTCCCAGGCTCACCCCTGGAATCTGCGTTTTCGGGCTTTCATTCATAGCGCTTTTCGCATCGATGCTGATTTCAAAGGACAGAAGCTCGTCTTTGGTGCTTAGGCTCTTCACTTCACCGATGACGGGCAGCGATTTCATCTTCGGCTATACCTTGCCTCTGGCACTGATGTCGCTCGGACAGATTGCCGTCTGCTTGATTGTCGCTTTCATCCTGGGCCTGAGGGCAAGCATCCTGAACAATCTGATGCTCGTGCTGACCCTTGTTCCAAGCATTGTCCTGAACATAGCTATCGGCCTGATATGCGGAACGCTGCTCAATGACAAGCAGGTCGGAGGGGTGTGCGGCGCATTGCTTACGAACCTTTCGGCATGGCTGTCCGGAACTTGGTTCGACCTTGACATGGTGGGCGGTGCGTTCCAGGCCATAGCGAAGGTCTTTCCGTTCTGCCATGCAGTTGATGCAGGCCGGGCAGCTCTTTCCGGTGATTGGGGAAGCATATTCCCAGAGCTCTGGCCGGTGATCGGATGGGCTGGTGCATTGCTTGCGATTGCAATTGCCATATTCACCTTGAAGATGAAAAGCGACAGCAACGGAAAGCAATGATCTAGCGGGTGTGCTTCTCGAATCCATGGAGCCAGTCGGACTTCAGGTAATAAATGAAGAATATGACTGTGCTCATGATCCAGGTGATGGGGTAGGCCCAGAACACAACTACTATGTCCTTGATGAAGTAGGTTGCTATCTCGATGTAAAGCACCCTGAATATGCACCAGGTGCCTAGCATTACGAACATCGGCACCTTGGATTTCCCTGCTCCGCGCAGGATTCCTGCAAAGCAGTGGGACAGGGCAAGGGCGAAGTAGAAGAGGGCGGTGGTCCTGTTCTTCAGCGCACCGACTGCTACTGCATCAGGATCGGTTGTGAACAGCTCGATCAGCTGCGGAGCGAGGATGAATGTAATTATTCCAATGGTCTCGGCCAGGACTATCGATGAAATTATTCCGAAGTCCGCGCCTTTCTTGGCTCGTTCATAGTTCCGGGCACCGAGATTCTGGCCTTCGTATGTGGACATGGCAAGGGCGAGGCTTGTTATAGGAATGAACACGAAGCCTTCGAGCCTTGCGCTGGCTCCGTAGCCGGCAACTGCAGCAGCTCCGAAGATGTTTATGTTCGCCTGGACTATGACATTTGCAAATCCTATGACCGAATTCTGCACGCCTGATGGAAGCCCGATGCCTATGATTTCCTTGAGTATCTCCTTGTCCAGGCATATCTTCCCAAGCGAAACCTTGTGAACGGCATCGATGTGCATCAGCTTCCAGAACGAAAGGATCACCGAAAGGAGCTGGGCGATTATCGTTGCAACAGCAGCGCCTGCCACTCCCCAGTGGAATACGCCGACGAATAGCACGTCAAGCACTATGTTGGATACCGATGAGATGATCAGGTAGTACAGAGGATGCTTGCTGTCACCTACAGCCTGGAATATTCCAGAAGCCGTGTTGTACAGGGCTATCGTCATGATTCCTGCAAAGTGAAGGGTGAGGTACTGATTGGCAAGGTCGAAGATTTCATCCGGCGTCTTCATCAGACGGAGAATCGATGGCGCCACGAATATCCCGAGCAGCGTCATCAGGACTCCGCAGATCAGGGCGAATCCGATGTCTGTGTGGATTGCCTTCGATACCTTTTCGTCGTCTCCTGCGCCGAAGTACTTCGAGATGACCACTGAGCTTCCCATGAAGATTCCGTTGAACAGCCCTATTATGAGGAAAGTAAGCGATCCCGTTGATGAGATTGCTGCCAGGGCTTCCATTCCGACGAAGTTGCCCACCACGAGCCCGTCGACAAGGCTGTACAGCTGCTGGAACAGGTTTCCCCAGAAAATCGGCAGGGCGAACTGAATGATCTTTGAGCTTATCTTGCCCTCAGTCATCAGATTCGTGCCGGAATTTCCCATTGGACAAACACCTCTTCTTCAAAAAAAAAGGAACCTGGAAAGGTTCCTATGTAATTAGCGGCGAAGGGCCATGATCCCCTGACATCCCGGATATGAGCCGGGTGCTCTACCAACTGAGCTACGCCGCCATGCGTTGAACACAAGCAGGATGATAACAATTTTGAGCCATCGTGGCAAGTAGTGGATCTG
>JAQUYU010000111.1 GCA_028691695.1 Sphaerochaetaceae bacterium
AAATCGACAGAGCAAGAATCGACATTCCAGTTGCTGCGGCCTTGCCATAATCCGGAATCAGACCAGTCGTAGTTATCTTGTAGATATATGTTGCCAGCACTGTGATGTTGGCCGGCATTCCAAGAACGGACGGAACAGCAAACGAGGCCAGACATCGGACGATGCATAGAATGAAAGCGGCCAGAATGGCCGGCCTAAGAACTGGAAGAGTAATCCGAAACAGTGTCTTGATGTTCCCAGCCCCTGAAACGCGCGATGATTCTTCCAGCGAAACATCAAATGAGGCCATCGCCGGTGAAATAATGAGGTAGGCTATAGGCAAATCCAGAAGTCCCTCTACAAGAATCATTCCGCCTATCGAATAGATATTCATGGGAGATTCGGCCATTTTGAATACTTGAGTGAATATCAGGTTCAGTATTCCGTTGGATGGGTTGAGCAGAAGGCTCCAGCTCACTGCGAACAGGACATGCGGAATCATCATAGGAACGACTGAGATGATCCTGAACAGGAATTTTCCAGGAATGTCGGTACGGTTGTTCAGATAGGCAAGGAAAAGAGCCAGAACCGTGGAAAACAGTGCCGAAAAGAACACAAACACAAGAGTGTCGCCAAGGATTCCATAGAATGAGATATCGCCGTAAACGGCTTTGTATTTGTCAAGCGTGAAGTCGCCGAGCTGAACAAGCCCTTTCGAGAAGCTGCCTAGCATCAGCATCACAACCGGGCTCAGGCTCAGAAGAGCAAGAATAGCGATCAGCACCCACGTAAGCTTGGTCTGCGATTTGATCATACTCACTCCGATACCAGAAGACAGTGCTCAGGCTTCACATGGAAAGTCACAGGGTCGCCTGATGACAGCTTAGTGTCGGCAGGAAGCTTCACCATGACAAGTCTGTCATTGACCTTGATCTCGCTTTCGTAGACCTCGCCTATGAACACCATTGAGTGTACAACGCCTTCAACCGCATTGACGGGTCTGGGTTCTTCTGCTGAGGCAACTTCTACAAACTCCGGCCTGATGCAAAGCACAGCCGAACTTCCCGCTTTGATGCCTGTATCGCTGCAGACGAATTTCCCGATGTCGGTAGTCACTGTGGAATAACCGCCCTCGATGCACTGAATCGAAGCAGGAATCAGGTTTGACCTTCCGATGAAATCAGCTACGAACTGATGCTCTGGATGGAAGTATATCTTCTTCGGCTCCCCTATCTCGATTATCTTTCCGCTTCGCATGACTCCTATATTGTCCGACAGAGCCAGAGCTTCCACCCTGTCGTGGGTGACATAAACAGCGGTGATTTCAAGCTCAGTCAGAAAAGACCTGAGCTCCTTGCGCGTCTCTTCCCTAAGCTTGGCATCAAGGTTGGACAGCGGCTCGTCGAACAGGATAACCTTGGGCTTGGCAACGAGCGCTCTTGCAAGAGCCACCCGCTGCTGCTGCCCTCCGGATAGCCTGGTAGCAGGACGTTTCTCGAATCCTTCCAGCTGAACGAACTTCAGCACTTCGCGAACTCTCGACTCAATCTCATCCTTAGGACGCTTCTGATTCTGAAGTGGATATGCGATGTTGTTGAAGACGTTCATATGCGGCCATATGGCATAGGTCTGGAACACCATTCCAAGGGCACGCTTCTCGGTAGGAACGAAGATATTCTTGCTGGAAGACCACACTACTGTGTCTCCAATCTGAATCTCACCTTCATCCGGAGCTTCAAGCCCGACGATGCTCCTCAGCAGCGTGGTTTTGCCGCAGCCGCTGGGACCCAGAAGAGTGAATATCCTGTTGGACGGAATCACCAGATTCACATCATCAAGCGCTTTTATGACATTACCTTCCGATTTATAATACTTCTTCAAACCTGTTATACGGATTTCCATGAGACTTTTCCTGCTACCTTTTCAAAATCTAGTTATTTTGCGGCAAAGATCTTCTCGAACTCTGCACCCCAGCTGACGATCTCCTCATCAGAGAGGTCTCTGATTGGTCTGACATCGGCTTTGTCGATTCCTTCGATCGGAGGATAGACACCAGGAGTAAGAACATACTCACCGACCTGCTCGGCAAGGATTCCAGTGGTCTTGTCAGAGAGCCAGTACTCCATGAAAGCCTCGGCAGCATTCGGATGAGGGGAATTCGCAGTGATGGCAATAGCTCTCGGCGATCCGAACATAGGCTGCTCGACATGAGCCCATCCGAGCGGAGCCGGAGCCTTGGTGATGATGTACTTAGGCATGGAGATTCCAATGAGTTTCTCGCCGCTTTCAATCGGTGCAGGAGTCGGGCCGAATGATTTCACGAACATCGGCTGGTTGGCAGCAAGCCCTTCTAGGAAATCATACCATTTCTCATCTGAACCGAATACGTTGTTCTCCTTGAGTGCAACGAGCCATGAAATCGTAGTGGCATGGCTGGCAGGGTTCGCCATTACGATCTTGCCCTTCCATTTCGGGTCGCAGAGATCCTCATAGCGCTTCGGAACATCTTCTGCTTTGACGAGCTCCGTATTGTAGATAAGAGCAACATATTCAATGCCAAACTGATAAATGCCGCCATTGTTTCTGGTCCATTCAGGATAAGTCTCGCCAACAGGAGACACGTAATCCTTGATCACGCCCTGTTGCTGAAGTATCTCAAGAACAGGAAGCGGAGCCTGAAGGACATCGGCCTGAAGCTTGCCTGCAGCAAACTCTGTAAGGACGGTAGAGACGAAATTCGCCGTTGAAAGACGGGTGACCTCAGCGGTAATCCCAGTCTCGGCGTTGAATGCTTCAATCACCGGCTCGATTCCTGTGATGCTTGCATACATGGTGACCTTGTCTTCCAGCTGCTTGGCCTCCTGCGCTCCAGCAGCAAAAAGCAGGCTGCAACTACAGAGCAGCACGATCAGAGCAACGAACAATCTTGTTTTCTTCATAGTAAACCTCTTTTGCCTTTCGGCTGCTTCAGTGTAAACGGCGGCTCAGACAGATGTCAACAAAAAAGAATTTTCTGTATATGAAATGCATAAAAGCGGAAACTTATTCAAGGCATCAGGGTTTGGCCAATCCTTGATAATTCGGTTACTGTTCACACCCCTGCGTTTTTATCAACGACCTAGACGGCCTAGACGACCTAGAATTCACGGAAATCAGATTATAAAGCTTGATTTGAAATCCAAATTCCTATTGGCGAGGGGTGTGAATAGTAACATAATTCGCCAATTCAACATTCAAAAAAACTCGTGAGTAATCAATAATTGTGTTATGATTAAGGACAAGTTTGAACCTAAGGAGGTTTATCACATGCGCAAATACTATCGTCTTGTGATTATTGTTCTCGTTGCCCTCGCCTTGACATCATGCGCGAGCTTCAAGGAATTCTCAGCTGAATATGACAGGATAGCTCCATACATGCTCAAGAATGGAACCAGCATCAGCACTGATGACATGAAAGCTGACTGGATCATCGGTTCATGGTCATATGACGAATTTATCCAGCATTCCACTTCCCAGGAAGGAATCGCAATCACGGAGGACCCACCTGTTCAGTCTCAGGCGTCTGTTGACATCTTCGCAGGCGGCAGGACAGACCAGATCGATCTGGCAGGCCTGTTCGGAAGGACCGATGAAAAGCATCAGATTTCTGTCTATGACCTGAAGGTCAGCACTGACCACAGAACCGTTGTCATGACGAAGATCGAGAGTGAGACACTCTCCGATGGAATCACAAAGGACAGCTTCATCTACGTAAGAATGCTTACAAAGAAAGCATCAGCCATAACCTTCACCATCACATTCAATGCCGACGGAGGCACGCCGACCGCTTCTCAGACGGTAGCACTCGGAGAGTCAGTTTCCAAGGTCAATCAGCCGGAAAAGGCCGGATTCAACTTCACAGGCTGGTCCAAAGACGGTGCGCTTTATGATTTCACATCTGCTGTGTCCAGCGACGTTTCGCTCAAGGCAGGATGGGAGGTTGCAAAGCCGAAGGAATTCTCGGTGTCATTCAATGCAGCCGGCGGCACTGAAACAGCTTCGCAGACCGTGGTTGCAGGTTCAGCTGCAGTTGCTCCTGCTTCACCTGACAAAGCCGGATTCATCTTCGGCGGCTGGATGCTAGGCGATGCGCTTTATGACTTCGCTTCACCAGTGAATGCAGACACAGTCCTCAATGCAAAGTGGGATACAAAGGTGGAAACCTATGCACCTAACTTCTTCGATACGAAGTTCTTCTATTCCCAGTGCAAGGATGTCCAGTGGTATACATCCGGTGGAGAGCTCCATGTCAGCGGACCAGCTCCTCTTTACAATGCCTCGACAGGAAGCCAGCTCTCTGAGGACGATCTTTCAGGCGGTGCATACATCCGCTTTGCAAAGACAGAAGAAAACGGCTTGTACTCCCAGACTCTGTACGCCAAGGACGGCACCGTGAAGGCAGTGCTTTCAGTCAAGGGAAGAATCGCATACTTCGGCGATTACGGATTCCTTTACAAGGCAGATGCAGAGGCGAACAATGCATACACAGAGTTCTGCTCGTACTTCTACACCAACAAAGGTCTGAATCCTGATGGATCGACTCCGTCTTCTTCATCCTTTGCATACACCATCGAAGAAGTAACCGATGATGCGGTTCTGGAGAACTTCGGCAAATAGAAACCACTACGATTGCTTCTTGCCGCCCTGGGTTTCCGGGGCGGCAAATTTTGCATCACGAGGCTGTGGAATATTGATATTCGGAGATGCATATATTACTCTTCCCTTGTGTGGATTCACAGGAGTTTGAAATATGAAGAACTTTGCTTTTAGATTCACTGCGCTTCTTGCAGTGATCCTTATGCTGGCCATGCCAGTGTTCGCCGATGATCCAGACAGCATCACAGATACTGCTGGAAATGTATTTGCCTCTGACGATGGTTTTGACAGCGATGTTGCTAGGGATCTGTTCTGGGGCGGAGAAAGCCATAGCTTCTCGAATCAGAGCATCGGAAGCTCAATGCTGCTTGCTGGAAAAGACATTGATATCTCAGAATGCATGGTGGGTGGAAGCATCAGAGCCGCCGGGAACACAGTCCGTATTGGTTCCACATATGTAGAGGACAACATCTCTGCTGCTGGCCAGTACGTAATAGTTCGTGAAGGAACAGTCATAGCCGGAGCGCAGCTTGCTGGCAGATATGTTTCATTTGATGGCGAAGCCGACAGCCTTCTGGCTGCGGGTGCTGAAGTGATTCTCGGAGGCTTGATCCATGGCGATGCACAGGTGTTTGGCCAGAAAGTCACTGTGAATCCTGATTGCGTGGTCAATGGTACGCTGAGCATTCATTCCAACAATGTCAAGATTGCTTCAGGTGCGCAGATTGCAAATATTGAGCGAAGCGGCATTGACGATGATGACAGCTTCGAGATCGAGGCAATCCATAAGGT
>JAQUYU010000112.1 GCA_028691695.1 Sphaerochaetaceae bacterium
TCCAGCGATGATCGGGACGATGATCGGGAATGTCTTTCCGACGTACAGGGCTCCGGCGTAGTCGGCCGGCTGTGCGAACGAAGCAGCAACAGAGGCGCAGAGGCATACGACGTATCCGATGGAGAGGTCGATTCCCTTGGTGATGATGATCATTCCAACTCCGAGAGCGGCGAACGAACGCACGGCCTCGGCAATGATCAGGTTCTTGATCGAGATCCATCTGAGAGCCTGTCCGTTGGTCATGATGGCCAGAAGGATCAGAAGGGCGATGAATGTGAGGTATGTTGTGTATTTGGAGGCGAACTTGCCTGCTTTCTTGAGTGAGGCTCCGAAGGTATTGACCTCGGCCCCGGTTTTATTATCATTTGCCATTTGTTTTTCTCCTTATTCTATTTCATGAACGTTGCGGCAAGGCGCAGGACGTTCTCCTGAGTCATGTCCTTCTTCTCGAGGACACCTGTCTCGTGGCCTTCGCATAGGACTATGATCCTGTGGCTCATGCCGATGAGCTCCGGCATCTCGCTTGAGACCATGATGATGGACTTGCCCATCTTGATGAGCTGGGTCATGATCAGGTAGATCTCGTGCTTTGCGCCTACATCGATTCCTCTGGTGGGCTCGTCCATGATCAGGATGTCAGGCAAGGTCATCAGCCAGCGGGCGATGATTACCTTCTGCTGGTTTCCTCCTGAGAGGTTCTGAATGCGGGTATCCATCGAAGGAGTCTTCGTGTTGAGGTCTGCATTGTACTTCTTCGCATCGGTATCGATCTTCGGATGGTTCAGCAGATGAAGCTTGTTCAGGTACTGGGACAGCGAAGGAATGGAGGTGTTGCTTGTAATGCTCATAAGAGGGAACAGCCCTGATCCTCTGCGGTCTTCGGTGATGAGACCGACTCCGCTCTTGATCAGAGTCTGAGGATCGAGCTTCTCGATCTTCTGTCCCTTCACATAGACATCGCCGCTTGCAACAGGGCGGATTCCGAAGATGGATTCGACCAGCTCGGTGCGCTGGGCTCCGACGAGGCCGCCAAGCCCCAGGATCTCGCCCTTGTGCAGCTCGAAGCTGATGTCCTGGAACGAGCGCTCGACGGCTGAAGTAAGATGATCGACCTTGAGCGTGACTTCCGTCTTCGGATCTTCTCCGATGTCAGGGAAGCGCTCCGTGCTCTTGCGTCCTACCATCAGCGAGATGAGCTTGTCGTTTGTAAGGTCCCCGATGGGGTAGGTCCCGATCATGCAGCCGTCTCTCATCACGGAGACCGTGTCTGCAATCTGGAATATCTCCTCCATCTTGTGGGAGATGTAGATCACTGCGACATTCTTGTCGCGAAGCTGGCGTATGAGCTTGAACAGGTGCACGACTTCGTCTTCTGTGAGAGAAGAGGTGGGCTCGTCCATTACGACTACCTTTGCATCGTAGCTTATGGCTCTTGCAATCTCGCAGCTCTGCTGCTTTGAGATCGAAAGGCTTCCCATCCTTGTCTCCGGGCTGATGTTCAGATCGACGCTCTTGAGGACAGCGACAGTATCGCTGTGCATCCGCTTGTGGTCGATGAAATGAGCCTTGGTAAGAGGCTCGCGTCCCATCCAGAGATTCTGCGCCACAGTCCGCTCAGGACAGTTGGCCAGCTCCTGCTGGATCATTGAGACTCCGGCCCTGAGAGCATCTCCCGAGCCTGTGAAATGGCATTCTTTTCCGAACAGAAGAATCTTTCCCGCATCTTCCTTGTAGATGCCGAAAAGACACTTCATCAGCGTAGACTTTCCTGCACCGTTCTCTCCCATCAGGGCATGAACGCTGCCAGGCTTCACGCGGAAAGTCACGTCGTTTAGTGCAAGAACGCCTGGAAACTGCTTGGTTATACCCTGCATTTCTATGGCATATTCTGAATCCATGTTTGCTTTTTCTCCTTTATCTAAACCGAACTTCCATCAGCTCAGAAGGTCTGAACGGAAGAAAATTAGGTCTATCTGAAAAGAGCCGGCCGATTGAGGCCGGCTCGTCTTAGTAGCCTACGCTTTCAAGTCTAGAGGAACTCAGCCATGTTGGCCTTTGTAACCGGCTTGAACGGAACGAGGAAGCACTGTGCAATGACAGCAGCATCGTTTGCTGGAGCTTCGTCGATCGGAGCTGCCGGGGCGGTAAGTCCGTTGATGGTCTTGCCGACTGCTGTTCCGGTCTTTGCAGCCTCGAGAACGGCATAGAATGCAGTCTCTGACTGTCCGATGGCATCCTGCAGAACTGTTGCATACATCTCGTCAGCCTTCATTGAAGCAAGTCCTGTCGGTGTTGCATCGACTCCGATTACCGGAACGGTGAGCTTTGTGCCGTCAGAAGCATCTGCCTTGGTGTATTTTGCAGCCTTGAGAGACTCGATGGCGCCGAGTGCCATGTCATCGTTCTGTGCAACGACGCAGTTGAACTTGCCGCCGAATGCTGCGAGCCATGCGTCCATCTTCTGCTGTGCCTGGTCTGGTGTCCAGTTTGCAGTGTCCTTGGCAACGAAGTTGACGGTGTATCCGAACTTCTGGAGCTCATCGATAAGTCCGGCTTCTCTGTTGATCTGGGCTGGGTGTCCGAGCTGGCCTTCGAGGTACAGCATGTTCAGGACCTTTCCAGGTGCCTTTTCAGGATACTTTGTGAAGTACTCATCAAGAATCCTTGCCTGATACTGACCAGCAACAGCCTCTGGGGATGATGCATAGTACATCTTGGTGGAAACCTTGAGGGCTTCTACTGACGGCTGGATGTTGGAGAAGGCAGCTGCTCCGCCGACTTCCTTGATCATCTGAGCCATCTGCTCGGAAGCTGATCCGTCCTGAATGATGATGACGAAGTACTTATATCCCTGAGAGATCAGGGTTGAAAGCTGGTCAAGCTGCTTATCAACCTGGCCTTCGCCGTCCATGATGACCAAATCAACGCCGTTCGCGGCTGCAACTTTCTTCAGGTTCTCGGTGTAGTTCTTCACGAACTGCTCGTTCTGGTTCCTGATGATTCCGGCCATCTTGATGGTTCCGGTTGCTGCTTCAGTTCCGCCCTGTGCGAATACTGAACCGACTGCAAGTACGAGTACCATGAGTGCAACTAATACTTTTTTCATGTTTTTCTCCTTTGATGTCAGCGCGGGGCTTTGCTCGCGCTCTTTAATTTCATGTTCACCCGGTTTTCTGGATTTGTCAAGGAAAATTTGTAAACGTTTTCACAAATCTTTCAGTGCAATTCATGTAAACCGGTGCAAACCCATATTTCACTGCTTCACGACGCCTTTCTTCAGAAGGATGTTCGCATAGATCTCGGTCTCTCCTGTCATGATCACTGCAAATGCGTCCCTGGTCCTGTCGTAGAACTTGAATCTGTCTATGTAGGACAATCCCTTGTACCCCGCATCCCCTGATGCGCAGATCCTGTCATAGTCTTTCCATATCTTTATATCGAGGTCCTTGTCGCATTCCATCTTCTGCATCAGCACCACGTTGTCAGAGTAAGTGTCGAGCGGGAAAAGCTTAAGTATTGCGGAAAGCACTTCATCCACTCCATGCCCGTCCAGCCTGATGAGCCTCTTTGCAAGGTTCGCTCCCGGGAAATTCCCGTCTCCGATCACGATTTCGTCTCCGTGTCCCATCTCCATGAGGATCTTCAGAAGCTCCGGCGAGATGATAGAAGGTACGTTCTTAAGCATCAATAAACTCCTTTTGCCGCACTCTGGTGCGGTTTTGATGATTTGTAAAAATCTTCTTGCTAATTTCACAATTGCGTGGAATAATAGTAGTGTAAACGATTACATGTGATTACTATAGCACAGGAGTTTTGAAATGGCAAATATTAAAATGAAAAACATCGGGCCGGAGAAGCGCTACAAGGACAGCTTCCCCGTCATCGGAATCAGACCCATCATCGACGGGCGCCAGAGAGGCGTTCGCGAGTCACTTGAAGACCAGACGATGAACATGGCCCGCAGGGCTGCCAAGCTGTATGAAGAGAATCTTCGCTACAGCAACGGAGAGAAGGTCAAGTGCGTCATCTCAAGCACCACCATCGGAGGCCAGGCGGAGGCTGCTCAGTGCGCTGAGGAGTTCAGGAGGGCAGGAGTCGAGATCACTCTTTCAGTCACACCTTGCTGGTGCTACGGAACAGAGACATTCGACATTGACCCGATGACCATCAAGGCTGTCTGGGGATTCAATGGAACCGAGCGCCCGGGCGCAGTGTATCTTGCATGCATCATGGCCGCTCACGCTCAGAAGGGCCTCCCTGCATTCGGAATCTACGGGCATGATGTCCAGGAAGCCACTGACACCACCATCCCTGAGGACGTGAAGGAGAAGCTCCTGAGGTTCGGACGCGCTGCTGTTGCTGCCGCCACGATGAGGCACAAGAGCTATCTGTCCATCGGCGGATGCGCCATGGGAATCGCCGGCGGCATCGTCGACCAGGAGTTCTTCAAGGATTACCTTGGAATGGGCACCGAAGCCATCGACATGTGCGAGATAGACCGCCGCATCGCAGAGGGCATCTATGATCCTGAAGAGTTCAAGAGAGCAAAGAAGTGGGTCGCTGACTATGTGAACATCGCTCCTGACACTGTCAATCCTCCTGAATGGAAGAGGGACAAGGCTGTCCTTGACCGTGATCTGGACTACTGCATCAAGATGGTCATGATCGGGCGCGACCTGATGATCGGCAACCCGAAGCTTGCAGAGCTTGGCTTCAAGGAAGAGGCCAACGGGCACAACTGCCTGTACGGCGGCTTCCAGGGCCAGAGGCAGTGGACTGACCATTGGCCGAACGGCGACTTCATGGAGACTTTCCTCACCACGTCATTCGACTGGAACGGGATCCGCGAGCCGTTTGCATTCGCAACTGAGAACGACAGCCTCAACGGCACTTCGATGCTGTTCAACAAGCTGCTCACCAACCGTGCCCAGATCTTCTCCGATGTGAGAACCTACTGGTCTCCTGAAGCTGTGGAGCGTGTCACCGGATGGAAGCCGGATGGTCTTGCAAAGAACGGGTTCATCCACCTGATCAACAGCGGAGCCACAACTCTGGATGCCATCGGCGCGATGAAGAATGAAGAGGGCGAGTCCGAGATGAAGCACTTCTGGGACATCTCCGAGAAGGATGTCGATGAAACGCTGAAGAACTGCAAGTTCTCTGTGGCCAACGGCGGCTACTTCAGAGGCGGCGGGTTCAGCGCCACGTTCCTTTCCGAGGGCGGCATGCCTTGCACTATGGTGAGGATCAATATCGTCAAGGGCCTGGGCCCTGTGCTTCAGCTTGCTGAAGGCTACACCTGCTCTGTTCCTGACAAGGTGTTCGATATCCTCAACAAGCGCACCGATCCTACCTGGCCGACAACCTGGTTCGCTCCGACTGTCGATGGCAAGGAAGGCC
>JAQUYU010000013.1 GCA_028691695.1 Sphaerochaetaceae bacterium
GATATTCATCTCTTACCTGTTAAAGATAGAAAACCCCTATCCAATCGTCAAGTGGTATTAAATGAGAAAAGCCGAACAATCTTCAGTCAAACTTGATTTCTTCGCTTTCGCCGTAAGGAACGAACTCAGGCTGCTTGTCCAGATCCGCCGGAGCAGTCGTTTTCGGTTTCTGGTCAATCCCTTGATCTTCGCCATCATCAGGCTTGTCTGGCTCGCCTGATTCATCATCGTCGCCGTAGACATCGTCCTCTGGAACATCAGAATCATCAGGCGTATCTGGCTCGTCGGATTCATCAAGCAGATCATCCGTCAGATCTTCATCTTCAGGCAGATCCTCATCCTGATCATCAATGATCTCTTCATCATCCTCATCAGGATCCGGCTCTTCTTCAGCAAGATCAGATGTGGCAACCTCTTCCTGCTTAGGAGCATCTTCCGAATCAGCCTTTTCATCTTGCAAAGGGACAGAGGGAAACACCACCCCTGTATCCTGGCTCTCGGCCTCGCTCCTCTTACTCTGAATAAGAGACACTAGAAGATTCTTCTCCTCTTTGAGAGAATCAAGCTCCTTTAGGGCCGCCTGCTTGTCGGCCTGGAGGCTTTCAAGTTCCTCATGCTCGCCTTGGAGCTTCGCATACCTCTGATCAAGCTGCCTGATCTTCTCATCAGCTCCGCAGTCAAACCCTGCAACAAGATCCCTCAAGGCAGAAGAACGCTCATCAAGCTCGCTGGAAAGCTCCTTCACTGTTGCCGCCACGGCTGCAAAAGCAGAATTGAGCTTCTCAATGCCAGCCTGAAGCTTTGCATTGGATTCATCGCCGAACTGCTGGATGTTGTCCTGCTTGATCGACTTGATCCGATCCTCGTGCCTCTGGACATCAGAAGCAATCTCATTCTGGCATTCGCCGATCTTCGAACTCATCTGAGCATCGAACAGCTTGATATCCGACGATACTCTTGCCTCGAAGGCTCCGATCATGCCGCCGATCCTCGATTCGAAGGCTGTAGCCTTCTCGTCGTTGGAAGAATCAAAAGCAGCCAGCGTGTCATCGTTTCTATGCTGAAAATCAGCGAGCATTGCTGAAAGCCTGGCTTCATTGTTCGAAACAGTCTTGGAAATATCAGCGAACTTGACTTCAAATGCTTCAAGTGCAGCCTGAACCTTTGAAACCAGCAAAGCCCGTTCATCAAGACGGGCAATTTCATCCTCGCTCCTGGCAGTAAGATCAGACAGTTCATTGAGTGCCTGATGGTATGTCGTCATTGCTTCCTTCAGGTTAGCAAGATCCTCAGAATAACCGGACAGATCCTCGATCTGTGAAGCGGTACGGGAAAGGATATCCTCACCTGCCTTGATCTTAAGTTCAAGCTGGTCATTGTACTGGGCTATCCGGTTCTCCATGATCTTTGAAGCACTGTCCAGCTTGACCATATACTGATCCGTAACGCTCTTAAGCTTGGAAAGCCGCACCTCCTTGCGGAGCTGTGAAATAAGAATCAGAACAAGAGTGAGAATAACAACCGCCAGAGCAAGCGGGAGAATAATGTATATGAGCTGAAGATCCTGCATGATCATTCCTCCAAGGCAGCAGAAAGCCACCGATCAAAATCACACCAAGAAGAAAAGACCTGCTGGCCTCTCCCTTTCCCCACAAGAGCTGCATTCCATCCAGCATTCCTGGCACCAAGATAGTCCTTGGTGAAGCTGTCGCCGACATACAGCAATCCGTCGCCTTCAATATTACCACATTCGCAAAGATAATCAAAACACCTTTTGTCCGGTTTCAAGTATCCGCACCCCATGCTGTCCGCCTTGAAATCAACCAAGCTATCCAGTCCGAGGGCTTCAAGCTTACCTCCGATCGGGAAATCCGAGAACACCCCGACAGAAAGCCCGCAATTCCTGATCATGGCAAAAGTCTCTGCCACCCCGGGTCTTGGAACTATCTTCACCATCTCACGGCTCATTGTTTCATAAACCTTGCGAAGGTCCGAAACCGCTCGCCTGACAAACGGGTCAGCCTTAACTTCGGATGCCTCAGCAGCGGTGCAAAGCAGCTCGTCCTGCCTTCCCAGCATGACAAGCGCCTCACGCTCGGCCATCGAGTAGCTGCTGCAGAAATCCCTTCCTGCCTGAAACACCCTGAAATCCTTGCGCATCTTCTGATAACGGGTGAAAATGAGCGGATGCCTGAGCCAGCACCGGACAAGGTTCGATTTCATCCGCGAAGCTGCATAGAGCGTGCCATCGATGTCGAAGCAGATGGAGCTTATCTTCATTTCCTGGTGCCTGCAAGAGCCTTGTTCTTCGCACCAGGCTTCTTCTGCCTGGGCTTGGCTATAGCCCTGCCTGATTCGGCGGGAGTCCTGAACTTCGCCGGAGCTTTCCTCTTTTCCCCGGTCTCGGTCCTTCCAGGCTTCGGGCCAAGGGCATTCTTGCTTTCGCTTCTCTGTCTTTCGCGCAGAACAAGCTCGATAGGAATATCCTTGAAGCCCAGATCCCTGCGGATGCAGTTCTTCAGATAGCTTTCATACACATCAGGGAATGACTTGATTCTGTTGACGAACAGAAGGAATCTTACAGGATTGACGCTGATCTGAGTTCCATAGAGCACCTTGTAATGCCCTGTTGCCCCTCTTGGTGGCTGGTAAGCCTCCGACCAAGCGGTAATGGCTGTATTGAGAACAGAGGTTTCGACTCTCTTGTTCAGCTGCTTGTACACAGTCAGAACAGTCTTCAGAACCTTCTCTACATTGCTTCCGTTCTTTGCGGAAATACCAACGATAGGAGCAAATCCCAGAACAGGGAACTGAAACCTCACACGGTCGACAATAGCTTCATACTCGTTTTTTATTCCTGTGAGCAGATCGATCTTGTTCAGGACAATGACAATGCCCCTTCCACGTCTGACTATCAGCTGGGCAATCTTCTTGTCCTGCTCGGCAAGGCCTTCCTTGATGTCCACCATGAGCAGGACAACATCGGCTTCATCAATAGTCTTGATTGCCCTGTTCACAGAATAATACTCTACATCCTCATCCACTTTGCTCTTGCGCCGTATTCCAGCAGTATCAAGAACAGTGAAATCTGTATTCCCATATGAAAAAGCCCCGGAAACAACATCACGGGTCGTACCTGGAATATCGCTGACAAGCGAGATATCCGTTCCAGTGAGAAGATTGGCAAAGGTGCTCTTTCCTGTGTTTGGCTTTCCAAGCACAGCGAGCTTGAGCGTCTCCTTCTCCGGTTCGATCTCATCGGACTGTTCCAGTCCGAGCATTCCAGCGACAGTAGTTTCAAGCTCATCGATTCCAAGGCCATGGGCAGAGGAAATCCCTACGACCCTCTGGTACCCATAGGCGAAGTAGTTCCAGACAAGATCTTCTCTTGTATAGTCATCCACCTTGTTCACAACAAGAATCACCTTGTCCGAATATGGTCTGAGCTTTTCAAAGAGAATTCTGTCCTCAGAAGTGACTTCAGTGCAGTCAAGGAGAAAAAGAATCACATCAGAATCTTTCAGGAGGGAAAGGCTCTTCCTGCTCACCAGGTCATCTATCACATCCTGATCTGCCCTTACTCCGCCGCTGTCGACAAGGGTTATCTGGTGGTTGTCAAGAAGCCAGGTTTCCTTGAGAAGATCTCGTGTGACGCCAGGGGTCGAATCGGTTATGGCTCTTCTCTTGCCCACAAGTCTGTTGAACAGAGTGGACTTGCCGACGTTAGGTCTGCCAATTATTGATACCATCGGTATTTTTTCAGTCATATCTCATCCTTTTCCTTTTCATGTGAATAATAAGGACTTTGGCTTTGGTTGTAAAGGTATCGCAATTGTGGGTAAAGTCGTATATTCTTTACCTATGTATGACTTGGACCAGGATCAGTACAGGCATGAAAAGCCAAAGAAGAAATCACACCTTCCGATTATCTTCGGAATATGTGCATTCCTGATCTTCTGCATTGTAACAGGCATCGTCTTCATCCCGAAGATCCGCCAGGCAATCGATGATTCAAACGTCGTGCAGCTGATCTCTGATTCCGAATCACCACGCACACAGCCTGCCCAGTCAGCAAGAATATGCTTTCTGATCAGATCGTCCGAAAACGTCTCGTTCCGCCAGATCGATATCAAGCTCAGGAAAGCTCCCACAACTGCCCATGCAGTTCTTGAAGCGCTCCTCTCCGGTCCGCCTTCAGGCTCAGAACTCGAGACTCTCATACCAAAGAGGACAAAGCTCATCGGCGTAACCATCACAAACAACTATGCTTTCGTGAATCTTTCATCCCGGTTCGCTTCGGATCCGGACACGACATTCCTAGCAGCCGCCCAGGTCCGTACCACTTTGCGCAACGCCTATCCAAGCCTCGAGAAGATAATCATCATGGCAGACGGAGAACCGCTCTCACTGTAGCATCATTGGATAAATCACAAAGAAGCAAGAAGCGAATCAAGAACGGATGAATATTCAGATTCGGAGAGCCCTGGGCCTTTTTCAAGGAGAGCAAGGAACTCTGCATTGCCTTTGTGCCCCCTGATCGGAGACACTGTGAGCTTTCTGACTCCAGAATCATCCTTTTCAAGCGTTTCCCTGACTGAAATCATAACCTTCCGAAGAAGAGCGGAATCCTTGACCACGCCATCGAAGTCCGCTTCCCATCGAGGAACCTCGAACTGGGGCTTGATAAGGGCAATCAGAAAACCATCAGACACAAGAGAAATTATATGGCTGGCTGCACCGCTTATCGACCTGAAAGACAGATCGGCAACTGCAAAATCCGCTGGCGGATCGAGCTCGCTCAGAGTCATGATGTTCTGCCTTTCATGGACTATGACCCTGGAATCCTTGCGCAGGGAGTAATCCAGCTGATTGTAGCCTACATCGACACTATGAACAGCACGGGCTCCGTGCTTGAGAAGGCAATCAGTGAAACCGCCTGTGGAAGCTCCAGCATCTAGAACAATCTTTCCAGAGACATCTATTCCGAATTGAGAAAGGGCATGCTCAAGCTTGAAACCGCCCCTGCTAACGAAACTGTCAGCTTCTTCTATGAATATATCGGAGCCAGATGGAACCTTGATCCGAGGATCCATCACAAGCTCATCGCCTATTCGTATGTTCCTGCAGGAGAAAAGCCCCAGGAGATGATCAGTGTCCAGTTCAGGATGAACCTTCCTTGCAAGCTCCATCGCCGTGACGGTCCGCCCCATATCAGACTCCACAGGGAAAATCGATCCTGGTTATGGAAAGCGCTTTCCCTGACTCGCGGTCCGCTTCAATGAGAACACCTTGTATCGAAGCGGGATTCTCGCATACAACAGGCTTATATGGCATCTGAGTCATCTGCTTGAGAATAGAACTCTGAGGATCAGAGCCGATGACGCTCTCTGCAGGACCGCACATCCCGATATCCGTGATGTATGCAGTGCCATTTGGAAGGATCTTCTCATCGGCAGTCTGAACATGGGTGTGGGTTCCCACTACAGCAGTAACCTTGCCATCCAGATAGAAGCCAAGCGCTTCCTTCTCTGTAGTATTCTCAGCATGAAAATCAACAAACACCAGCGGAGTCTGCTTTCGTGCCTTCTCGGCAATGGCAAGCCCAGTCCGGAAAGGACAGTCCACAGGCTGCATGCTGTAACGCCCCTGAAGATTGATGACAGCGCATCCGTTTGAAAAAGCAATCCCTTTGCCTGGATTTCCTGAAGGATAGTTTGCAGGCCTCAGAAGGCGGGGTTCACTGTCAAGGTAAGGAATCAGATCATCCTGCTGCCAGATATGGTTGCCGCTTGTGATGACATCGACACCTGCTTCAAAGAACTTGAACATCATCGCCGAATCGAGGCCGAAGCCGTCGCAGGCGTTCTCGCCATTGACTGCAACAATATCCGGCTCATATTGCTTCCTGAGCTTCGGCAGACCAAAAAACAAAGCCCTGCAGCCGGGAGCGCCATAGACATCTCCAAGAAGCAGGACTTTAAAGCTAACGGGCATATTCAACTACTCGTGTCTCTCTGATGATCGTGACCTTGATTCTTCCAGGATATCTCAGCTCAGCTTCAACGCGGCCTGCGATTCCCTTTGCTATTTCCTTGGACTTTGCATCGTCAACAACATCGCTGTTGACCAGAATCCTCAGCTCACGGCCAGCCTGAATGGCATAAGCCTTGTCGACACCTTCGAACGACATGGCAATCTGCTCGAGATTCTCAAGCCTCTTGATGTAGTTGTCCAGTGTTTCTCTTCTTGCACCTGGGCGAGCTGCGCTGATTGCATCTGCAATCTGGACAATGACGCTCTCAATGCATGAAGGCTCAATATCATTATGGTGGGACTGAATCGCATTGACAATCCTCGGATCCTCTCCAAGCTTCTTGGCAAGATCCGCTCCAATCTCTGCGTGGTTCGCATCACCCTCTGTCTCGATTCCCTTTCCGATATCATGAAGAAGACCGCCGCGGCGAGCAATATCGACATCGGCTCCGACTTCTGATGCTATCATTCCGGCAATCACAGCGACTTCTCTTGAGTGAGCAAGGACATTCTGTCCATAGCTTGTTCTGAAGTACAGCCGTCCAAGAGACTTCACTGTCTCCTGGCTTATGCTTCTGATTCCAAGATCGAAAACGACCTTCTCGCCTTCTTCCACAGTGACCTTGGTGATCTCCTTGGTGACCTTAGACACGACCTCTTCGATTCTTGCCGGATGAATCCTTCCATCCTGAACAAGCCTCTCGAGAGCGACTCTGGCGATTTCCTTCTTCACTGGATCGAAGCATGAAATGACGACGGCCTCAGGGGTATCATCAATGATGATATCCACACCAGTAAGAGTCTCAAGAGCACGGATGTTGCGCCCTTCTCTCCCGATGATCCGGCCCTTCATCTCATCGCTTGGAAGACTCACTGAGCTGACTGTGACATCCGAGCACACATCGGTGGCAACACGCTGAATGGTAGTGACGACAATATCACGTGCCAGCTTGTCGGCCTTCGCCTGTGTCTCCTGTTCAACCTTGTTGAGAATCGTCTGGGCATCATGCTCAGCCTCATCCTTCATAGCCTCCATGATCAGGCGCTTTGCCTCATCTCTGGAAAGGGAAGCTATCTGCGCGATCTTCTCCTCGCAGTCTATTTCCTTGGCATGGATCTCTTTCTCTTTCTGGGCTAATCTCTCTTCATTGTCCTGCTGCTGCTTCTTGACATCATCGATGTCAGCCTGCTTTCGTTCTAGGTTTTCCTCTTTCAGCTGCAGCCTACGCTCTGAACGCTGCAGTTCGCTCCGTCGCTCGCGCGCTTCACGTTCCTGCTGCTGCTGCTCCTTGAGGAGCTGATCTTTGGTTTCAAGCACGAGCTCGCGGCTCTTTGCTTCTGCATCTTTTATAGCCTCTTGATTCAATCTCACAGCTTTCTGTTCAATTGAAGTCAGCTTGAATTTTGCATAAATCCAACGGACTAACCAGCCTATTGCTGCACAACATAGACAAAGAAGGACTTGCAAGACTATATTCATAATCTGATACTCCTCCTATTGTAATTGCTTTTTCAATAATAAAGCCTAGTCCAATCAGTGTCAATCGGATGAAATCAAAAACCTCGATCCCTGTAGTTCTGATATGATTACTACCTTTGAGCCCGTAAATGATTTCCTGTTTTACAATATCATCATCAAATACTAAATCATCTGTACATCCTACCAATTCTGGACAGCTCCTGCACGATCTACGCATCCTGCAACTTCTGCAACTTCTGCAACTTCTGGACAGCTCCTGCCTGATCTACGCATCCTGAAATAATTCGGGAAGTTTTCACTGTTTCCAACATGAATATTTCCCTATTTCGGGAAATACAGGATTGGTCAAACCCTAATACCTCATAATACCTGATAATCTAACGATTCTAACGCATGTGCTTGATCTACCGCATCTAACGCAGATACCTGATCTAACGATTCTAAACAGATTCTAACGCATATGCTCAATCTAAACAATTTAGGGAAGTTTTTCATTGTCTCTGGCATGAATATTTCCCTAAATAAGGAAAATAAAGTTTTTGCAGAAACCCGTGGCGAAGAATGAGGGATTGGCTAAAGCAAATTCAAATTTTGCATGCCAGAGAATAATTAATTTCGGTTTGCATCGGATGAAATCAAAACCTGGAAACCTCAGCTTATCTTGTCGAGAGCCTGTTTCAAGTCTGAAATCAGCTCATCTGCATCCTCAAGGCCTATATGCAGCCTTATAAGCGGAAGCTTGCCGGCTGGAATCTCCTGATCATCAGCGAACTTGACAGCAGCAGGGAACACCAGACTTTCGTATCCACCCCAGCTAACAGCACGCTTGAACAGATGAAGACTGTTGACAAAAAGCTTAACATCATCGCGGGATCGTGTCTTCAGCATGAACGAAAACAGCCCGCTTCCGCCTCTCATCTGGGAAACAGCCAGATCCGCTTGATCATAGCCGGCAGCGAATGGATACAGGACGCTCTCCACCTTCGGATTGTCCTGAAGGAACCGGCAGACTTTCTTTGCATTCTCGAAATGAACCGGCATCCTGATATGAAGCGTCCGAAGATTGCGCATGATCAGCCATGCCATGAACGGATCAGGCGCAGGCCCAAGCGGAAGAAACTCGGTGTTGAAGATGTGATTAATGTCTTCCATCGACCCTGCAATAACACCTGCGACGAGATCTGAATTGCCGCCGATGTACTTGGAGGCTGAATGAACAACCACATCGATGCCTAAGTCAATCGGATTCTGAAAGATCGGAGTTGCCCATGTATTGTCAATCACAGTCTTGATCCCATGCACCTTGGCAATGCGTGCCACTGCTTTCAGATCCTGAAGCTTGAAAGTCAGCGTAGTCGGGCTCTCAAGGTAAAACAGTGTCGTATTCGACTTGATTGCCCTTTCAAAATCCCTAGGGTCCTTTCCCTCAACGAATGTATGTTCCACGCCAAATCTGGAAAGATAGTCAGTTACCATGTAACGGGTCCATGAGTATGCATCCTCAACCATAACCACGTGGTCGCCCTTTTTCACGAAAGCAAGAATCGAAAGCGCAATGGCAGCGGACCCGCTGCTGACAAGCTTGGCGGAATCTGCATGTTCCAGAGCAGCCAGCTTGCTCTCGCACAGGTTCACAGTCGGATTGTTTCCGCGAGAATAGAGAAAATGGGACGACTCATCGGCAAGAGCTTCCTGAAATTTCTCAAAGCTCTCGAAGCAGAAGATGGAAGTCTGGAAGATTGGAGGACTGACGGCATTCAAAGGAAGGGAATCCTCACCCATGTGGTGAAGAATCTCAGAAACAGAAGGTTTGCTTTTCATAAGCACAGTGTATTGCCAAAAAACCCAGAGGTCAAATACAAACAGATTACGTCTTCCTTTTCTGCGAAAAAAAGGTGCCCAGGTTTTGTCCCGGACACCCCATACTAAAGGAGGTATGAAAAAATTGTTGCTCTGTAAATAGTCATGCAATTCCCATGCCAACTTTTTTTCACAAGAAAGCCTTGATTTTGCTGGTCAAACCTGGATTCTCTGCCATCTTGATGTGAAAAACACTTCAACTGTGAAAATAATTCACACATGAGGGCAAAAAGAAACCGCCGTCAAAAGACAGCGGCTTTGCTCCGTAAGGATTGATTGAAACCTGAAATCAGGCCTCGGCTTCCTTTGCCTTCTTCTTTGCAAGCTTCTCGGCATTCTTGATTTTCTCATCGTAAGAAGGGGTCTTCTTAGTCAGATCAAGAATCACCATTTCGGCTGCATCGCCAAGACGGTTCTGCGTCTTGATAATTCTGGTATAGCCACCAGGGATGTCCACGTACATCGGAGCGATTTCCTTGAACAGTTTTGTGACTATAGCTTCGTCATAGATGTCACGAGCAACGATACGGCGAGCGTGAACGCTGTCAACCTTTGCTCTTGTGATCATCTTCTCGGCCATCTTGCGAACCTCTTTAGCCTTAGCTGAAGTGGTTTCGATTCTCTCATGGCGGAACAGGGATGTCACCAAGTTCCTCTCAAGAGCCTTGCGCTGGCTCGCTTTCCTGCTAAGAGCATTGAATCCAATCTTATGCTTCATTCTTCTCTTCCTTGTGTCCCGGGACCTTGATCGAGGTCTTGAGGACGCTATAATCTGTCATACCCAAGCTCAAGCCCCATTCCTTGAGCTTTTCCTTGATTTCAGAGAGGCTCTTCTTTCCGAAGTTCCTAGTCTTTGCAATCTCATCCTCGGTCATCTTTGTAAGATCGCCGATGGTTCTGATGTTTGCATTCTTCAGGCAGTTGCTTGAACGGACAGTCAGCTCAAGTTCCTCAACAGAAGTGTTGAGAAGCTTCCGGACATTCTCCTCGCTCTCATCGATCTCGTCGCTGGCATTTACCATGCTTTCGTCGAAATTAATGAAAATCGAGAAATGGTCCTTGGCGATCTTTGCAGCCTCGGCAAGGGCGTTTTCCGGTGAGATGGTACCGTCGGTCCAGACTTCCAGGATGAGCTTGTCGTAGTCATTTCGCTGACCTACACGATAAGGCTCAATAGAATACTTGACACGAAGAACCGGTGAGAAAACCGCATCAATTGGGATCACTCCGATCTCTTCCTTGTAGTTCTCGTTGATCTCAGAAGGAACGTATCCTCTTGAAAGATCAATCTGAGCTTCAATGTCGAAATGAGCGTCATCCATCATTGTAATCAACTCCAATTCAGGATTCAGAATCTCCACTCTGTTCTTTGCAAAATCAGCTCCGGTCACGACTCCCGGACCCTTGCATTCAACAAGGATCGTGTTGGACTCGATCTCCTCCGGCATGCTGATCTTCAGCTTCTTCAGCCTGGCAAGGATTTCAGCGATATCCTCCTTGACGCCCGGAATCGCCTGATACTCGCTGGAGATCAAATGGGATCCAGACTCATCGTAGTAGGTGATCTTGACGCAGGTGACAGCGCAGCCCTGGATTGAAGAAAGCAGGACACGCCTCAAAGTATTTCCGATAGTCGTCCCGAATCCCCTTTCAAATGGGGATGCGATGAACTTACCGTAGTTCGCATCAACCTTGTCATGTTCCAAAGTAACGGAACGAGGTTTCTTGAAACCCTTCATTAGGTTTTTTCTAGCCATTGTTACTCCTTATCTGGAATACAGCTCAACAACCAACTGCTCGTTAATGTTCTCGAGCTCTTTAACCTCGCTTCTCTGCGGGATAGCGTTGAACGTTCCCTTCATAGCATCGACGTCCAGTGTGATCCAAGGAACAGTTCCGTTCTTGGAAAGCTCTGCAAGGTTGTCCTTGATAAGAGCCATCTTCTGGGCCTTAGGGCTCAGAGTGACGACATCTCCGACTTTAAGTCTGCATGAAGGAATATCCACTCTTTTGCCATTGACGAAGATGTGTCCATGGTTCACGAGCTGCGCAGCCTGGGCGCGGCTTGATGCATAATGCATTCTGAACACGATATTGTCCAGTCTGCACTCAAGAAGCTTGATCAGACTCTCGCCAGTCTTTCCCGGCAGCCTTGCAGCTTCCTGGAAAGTAATGTAGAACTGCTTCTCCAGCATGCAATAGAGTCTCTTCATCTTCTGCTTCTCGCGAAGCATCATTCCATAATCAGTCGGCTTTCTGGAACGAGCCCTTGGGTCTCTTCCTGGAAGTCCGCACTCACTTGGATTATTCATCGGGCAATGAGCGGAAGTGCATCTCTGTCCCTTAAGAAACAGCTTTGCCCTTTCTGCTCTGCACAATCTGCATTTCGGTCCTGTATATCTTGCCATACTAAAACTGCTCCTTCATCAAATTCTTCTGGTCTTTCTCGGCCTGCATCCATTGTGAGGGATCGGAGTCACGTCACGGATGGATTTGACCACAAGACCAAGAGTACCGAGCGATCTGATAGCAGACTCACGTCCCTGACCAGGTCCTTTTACAAACACGTTGACTTCACGAAGGCCGAAATCCATCGCCTTCTTGGCAGCGGTTTCACAGGTTGTCTGTGCTGCGTAAGGAGTGGACTTCTTTGCTCCGCGGAAACCAAGACCGCCAGCACTGGCCCACGACACAGCATTTCCTGTGAGGTCGGTTACAGTGATGATTGTGTTATTGAAGGTAGCCTGAATATAGACATTACCTTCGTATACAGTCTTCTTTGCTTTGACTTTACGTTTTGCGTTAGCCATCTTCTACTCCTTACTTCTTCTTCCCTGCTACGGTCTTCTTCTTGCCCTTTCTGGTACGAGCATTGGTTCTTGTCCTCTGTCCGCGCACAGGAAGACCCTTTCTGTGCCTAAGTCCACGGTAGCATCCGATATCCATCAATCTCTTGATGTTCAGGGCAGTTTCAGTGCGAAGACGACCTTCTACCTTGTAATCGCTTTCGATGTACTTCCTGAGCTCTGCAACCTGGTCAGCTGAAAGAGTGTTGATCCTGACTTCAGGATCGATTCCAGTCTGCTTGCAAATATCGAGCGCAGAAGTTCTGCCGATGCCGTAGATATAGGTCAAAGCAATTTTAGTAGCTTTATTCGGTAAATCTACACCTGCAATTCTCGCCATTAATGGCCTCCTGATTATTACCTAGAGATGCTATCTCTGTCTCTGTTTATGCTTCGGGTTATCGCAGATGATTCTTACGACACCCTTTCTTCTGATAACCTTGCATTTGTCACACATAGGTTTTACACTTGCTCTCACTTTCATGACTATGCTCCTGTACTAAAGGTTTCTGGCCTTTTTCTTTCTCTTCGGATCAAAGATTCCATCAAAATGGTGGGTCTTCATCTCAGCTTCAATCTGCTTCATCGTATCAAGGTCAACGCCGACGAGAATCATCATCGAAGTACCGCCAAACAGCATTGAAACTGAAGCGGGGAACTTGAAAATGATCTGGATCAAGGTTGGAATCAAGGCAATGAAGGCAAGGAACAGGGATCCAGGAAAAACAATCCGGTTGAGAACCTTTGAAAGGTAGACTTCCAGGAAATCTCTTCCCTTCGCATCCTTTCCAGGTCTGACGCCACGGACTGTACCGCCGTTCTCTCTTATATTCTTCGCCATCTCCTGCGGATTCAGTGTTACCTGAGTGTAGAAGAACGCAAATGCTATGATCAGCAAGGTGTAGATAATCAGATAGGGGGCACCTTGTGGATTAAGCCAGTTGGCAAATGAGTTGAGCCATTTGACATTAGGTCCAAGCGAACTTGCAATCTGCAGGGGGAATGACAGGAGTGCCGATGCGAAGATGACAGGGATGACGCCTGACGGGTTGATCTTGAATGGGATGTATGTGCTCTGAGCACCGTACATCTTTCTTCCGACAACACGCTTTGCGTAATCCACCGGGATCTTTCTCTGGCCTTCCTGTTCGCAGACAACAAGTGCAACAACAACAATGAACATTATGAACAGAATGACTACAAGCACCGGGTTGTAGGTTCCAGCATTGATTCCTGAAATCAGGATAGTCAATGCACTCGGAATCCTTGCCACGATTCCTGCAAAGATCAGCAGCGAAATACCGTTTCCGATACCGAGCTGAGTGATCTTTTCGCCAAGCCACACAAGGAACATGGTTCCAGTTGTAACCGTCAGCAATGCAATCAATGTGAATGGTACGATTCCAATGGTGAGTGCACCAGGAATCGACTTCGCATAGAATGTCACGACATAAGACTCGATCAAGCAGATTACAATCGTACCGTATCTAGTGTATGACTGAATCTTTCTTCTGCCATTGGCATCCTGTCCCAGACGCTTCAGGGACGGGATGATGAGCATAAGAAGCTGGAGAATGATCTGCATTGAGATGTAAGGCATTACGCCAAGCATGAACAATGAGAAATTCGAGAAAGCTCCACCTGAAAAGAAGTTCAGGTACTCTGTAATACCAATGGTCTTGGAAGAGGATTCAGCGAGAAAATACTGTTCTAGAACATTAGGATCGATTCCTGGGATTGGAATCACCGTTCCGATTCTGCTTATTGCAAGCAGAAGGAGAGTGATGAAGATCTTCTTCCTCAGTTCCTTGATCCTGAACATGTCCACTAAAGCATTTGACATCGCACATTCCCTTCTTATTTGATCTCTCCGCCTGCAGCCTTGATTTTCTCAGCGGCAGATGCGGAGACTTTCAGTCCATCGATGATAACCTTCTTCTTGATGTCGCCATCGGCAAGAATCTTGACAAGAACATTAAGTCCCTTGACAATCATCTTGTCCTTGAGCGTATCAAGGCTCACTGTTTCGCCATCTTCGAACTTCTCGTTGATGACATCCAGTGAAATTGCCACATATTCTTTCTTGAAAGGATAGTTGGAGAATCCTCTGCGGGCAACCTTCCTGTACAAAGGCATCTGACCGCCTTCGAATCCAGGTCTTGTTCCGCCGCCTGAACGGGAATTCTGGCCATCATGACCGCGCCCGCAGGTGCGGCCCTTTGAGGAAGCTCCGCGTCCGACAATCTGCTTTTTGACTGTGGCGCCTTCCGGTTTAACAATCTGTGCCATTTATATCTCCTCAACCTTGACCAGGTGCTGAATGACCTTGATCATACCTTCGGTAACCGGATTTGCATCCTTCACCACAAAACTGCTGATCTTTCCAAGCCCAAGAGCCTTGGCTGTCTTCCTCTGTGCGGGAAGAGAATGGGCGAGGCTCTTGACCAAAACGATTTTTACCTGCTTTGCCATAATCAACCCCAGATTTCCTTTACAGACTTGCCTCTGCTCTTCGCAACCTGAATTGCCGTCATCAGATTCTCAAGGCCGTTGAATGCTGCCTTGACAGTGTTGATGGCATTCTTGGATCCAAGAGACTTGCAGAGAATATCAGTGATCCCGCAGGCTTCGCAGACTGCACGGACTGAACTTCCAGCAATAACTCCAGTTCCAGGAGCAGCAGGTCTCATGACGACTGTAGCGCTCTTGTACTTGCCGATGATGTCATGAGGGATGGTGCCGTTCTTGACCTGAATGGTCAGCATCTTCTCTTTTGACTTCTCAGTAGCCTTCTTGACAGCTTCGCTTACATCGTTGGCCTTTCCAAAACCGAATCCAACCTTTCCCTTCTGATCGCCTGAAATGACGATTGCGGAGAATGACTGTCTGCGGCCGCCTTTCACGGTCTTGCTGCAGCGATTGATCTTGACGGTCTTCTCGAAGAATTCCTTCTCCTTGGATTCACGTCTGTCTCTCGAACCGAAACGTCCATTGCCTCTGCCTCTGAAAGGTCTTGAGGGTCTGTCGCCGTTTCCTTCGGTCTTCTCGTCCTGAGCAGCTGCATCAGCGGAAGGGGCGGCTGCATCAGCAGCGGTCTCATCTTCGGCTTTCGGAGCTTTTTTCCCTTCTGGTCTCGGGGCTCTTGGAGCCCTTGGAGCTCTTGGAGCCTTTGGAGCGGAAGTTTTCTTCTCTTCGGCAACTGGCTGAACGATTTCTTCTTTCTTAATATCTTCTGTTTCCACGATGTCCCCCTAGAACTTGACGCCGGACTTGCGGGCGCCATCGGCAATCGCTTTCACGATTCCGTGATAGAGATAGCCGTTCCTGTCAAACACGACTGACTCAACCTTGTTCTCAAGGCATCTCTTGCCGACAATCTCACCAAGCTTTCCAGCATTCTCTACATTGTTGCGAAGGCCCTTGAGGTCTCCTTCAACAGTGCTTGCCGAAACAAGGGTGCGACCGGCAGCATCATCAATCACCTGGACATACATGTGGAGGTTGCTTCTGAAGACAGTCATTCTCGGTCTTGATGCAGTACCGGTAATGGACTTTCTTATATGAAGCTTCCTTTTAGCGTGCTTTCTGTTTTTATCATCAATTCTGCTCATACTTGCATCCTACCACTATTTCTTACCACCGGTCTTTCCGACTTTGCGACGGATGACCTCAGTGTCATACTTGATACCCTTGCCCTTATAAGGTTCAGGACCTCTCAGGCCGCGGATTTCGGCGCTGACCTGTCCTACCTGCTGCTTATTGATGCCGCTGACCTTGATCTTGTTCGGGCTTTCACAGGTAATCTCGATTCCCTTCGGAATCACATACTCAATGATGCTCGAATAGCCAAGAGTCAGAACCAGGAGATTGCCCTTCAGGTCTGCACGATATCCAACGCCATTGATTGTGAGCGACTTTGAGTAGCCCTTCGTAACGCCTTCGATCATGTTGTGAATAAGCATTCTGTACAGTCCATGATAAGCATTGGACTCGTTTGAATCATCTGTACGGGTGACATGAATCTCGTTCTTGTCGATTTCAATCGCCACCTCTGTTCTTTCCTTCTGGGTGAGAGTTCCCTTAGGTCCTTTGACTGTAATCAGTCCATTGGCCTGTGAGACCTCGACTCCCTTCGGCAGATCAATTGGCAGCTTTCCAATACGTGACATATTATACTCCTTACCAAACCTTGCAGATCAGTTCACCGCCAACCTGCTTCTCTGCTGCCTTCCTTCCGGTAAGAACTCCGGAGGAAGTAGAAACAACCACGATTCCAAGACCATTGTAGATCCTCGGCATATCCTTGTAACCGGAATAAACCCGGCGGCCAGGTGTCGAGACTCTGTCAATTCCATGGATGACCGGAGCCTGTTTCTCATCATATTTAAGATAAACTCTCAAGCAGGAGATTCCATCCTTGGAAACCTTCTTGAAGTTCTTAACGAAACCCTCGTTCTTCAGGATCTTGACGATCTGGAGCTTGAGCTTCGAACTGGTGATATCTACTTTTTCATGCTTTGCAAGACTGCCATTGCGAATCTTAGTCAGCATATCAGCAACTGGATCACTTACTGCCATTTTACTTCTCCTACCAACTAGACTTTGTTACGCCAGGAATCTGGCCTTCGCTTGCGAGCTTGCGGAAGCAAATTCTGCACATCTCGAACTTTCTCATATATCCACGGGGTCTTCCGCAGATCTTGCAGCGATTGTAAGCCCTAGTGCTGAACTTGGGTGTTCTGTTCGCCTTTATGATCAATGATTTCTTAGCCATTTTTCTCTCCTACCTTATTTGCTGAAAGGCATGCCAAGCTTCTTGAGAAGGGCAAAGCCCTCTTCATCAGTAATGGCGGTAGTAACGATAGCAACGTTGAGGCCGCTTATCCTTTCAATCTTGTCGAAATCAATCTCCGGGAAGATAATCTGCTCAGTGATTCCGAGAGAATAGTTTCCATGACCGTCGAATGCATTCGACTTGACACCCCTGAAGTCCTTGACTCGTGGAAGTGCAATGCAGATCAGCCTTTCCAGGAAGAACCACATATTGTCTCCACGGAGAGTGACCATTGCGCCAATCTCCTGTCCCTCACGAAGCTTGAAGTTTGCGATTGACTTTCTGGCTTTTGTCCTTACGACATGCTGACCTGTGATCTGCTCAAGTTCCTTGACTGCTGCATCAAGAAGCTTCTTGTTTGTGATGGCCTCGCCGACTCCGACGCTGACCACAATCTTCTCAAGGCCTGGAATCTGCATCTTGGATTTGTATTTGAAATCCTTGAACAGTTCTGGTGCAACTTCTTCGAGATATTTCTTCTTAAAGTTAGGTATGAACTTCTCTTCCATTATACAGTCTCTCCAGTCTTCTTGGCGTAGCGGACTTTCTTTCCATCCTTGTCAAGCTTGTATCCGATTCTGCTTGTCTCACCGGTCTTCTGGTTCACAACCAGAGCAACATTGGAAACATGAAGCGGAGCTTCGATCTTGGAGATTCCGCCCTTGTCCTGGGCATTCTTCTTCTTCATGGCCTTGCTGACCATGTTGACACCCAGAATGTAGACTCTCTCGTTTTCCTTGTCGACGTTGATGATTTTCCCGGACTTTCCTTTTTCCTTTCCGGAGATCACCTTCACGACATCATTCTTCTTAAGTCTCATAGACAATTCTCCTACAACACTTCCGGCGCAAGTGAAACAATCTTCATGTAGCCGTTTCTCAATTCACGAGCAACCGGCCCGAAAATTCGCTTCCCGCGCGGGTTATTGTTGGCATCAATGACAACGCATGCATTATCATCGAACCTGATATAGGTACCGTCAGGTCTTCGGTATTCCTTGCTTACTCTCACAATGACAGCTTTCAGAACATCACCTTTCTTGATGGCTCCGTTCGGAAGCGCGTCCTTGACTGCGACAACAATGATATCACCAACGCTGGCAACGTATCTGTGGCTTCCGCCAAGAACTTTAATGCACTGAACCAGCCTGGCTCCGCTGTTATCCGCAACGTTCAAATAAGACTGCATCTGAATCATAACCGCACTCCTTATTTAGCCTTCTCGACTATTTCAACAAGGCGCCAGCATGTATTCTTGCTGTAATGCTTGCACTCAGTTACACGGACCGTGTCGCCTTCGTGAGCCTCATTGCCCTCATCGTGAACCATCAGTTTCTTGGTGGTAGTCACGTACTTCTTGTAAAGAGGATGCAATCTTCTGGAATCAACAGAGACAACGATGGTCTTGTCCATCTTGTCACTGGTTACCAGTCCTGTAAAACTCTTCTTATTACCTTCCATTGCTAACGACCTCTCTACTTGTTCTTCCTGATGCCCAGGGAATACTCATGGATGATGGTATTCAGACGGGCAAGCTTTCTCTTGGTGTTTCTCAGAGCCAGTGGATTATCCAGGTGACTGATCACCTTGTTCATCCTCAGGTCGAGATACTCCTTTCTAAGATCCTCGCGTGTTTTCACGAGTTCATCGTAAGACAGTTTTTCGTATGAATTCTTCATGTTTACTCCACTATTACTCTCTTGGCGACGAACTTGGTCTTAATGGGAAGCTTCTGAGCTGCAAGCTCAAGAGCCTGGCGTGCAGACTCCTCATCGACTCCACCCATCTCGAACAGAACAGCGCCTGTCTTCACAACGGCTACCCATCCTTCCGGATTGCCCTTTCCATTTCCCTGTCTTGTTTCAGCAGGCTTCTTTGTGAAAGGCATATCAGGATAGATTCTGATCCAGACCTGACCGCCACGCTTGATGTGACGAGTCATTGCAACTCTCGCTGCTTCGATCTGTCTATTGGTAATCCATTTCGGTTCAAGAGCAAGAAGACCGTACTGCCCGAAAGCAATGGTATTCCCGCGGTGGGCTACACCATCGGTCTTTCCTCTCTGTCTCTTTCTGTATTTAACTCTCTTCGGACTAAGCATAGATTCTAGCTCCTCGCTTCGGCTGCAGGTGCTGCAGTTGCTTCAGGTGCCTTGTCGGCATCTTCGATTGCTGCATTCCTTGCGGATTTATCATAGATCTCGCCGTTGAACACCCATACCTTGACGCCGATGGCACCGAAGCTTGTGTTTGCGGTTGAAAATCCATAATCAATATCGGATCTGAGGGTATGAAGAGGAATTCGACCTTCCTTCATCCATTCCGATCTGTGAATCTCTGCACCGCCTAGACGGCCGGAAACTCTGATCTTGATTCCCTGGACACCAGCCAGAGTTGCTTTCTGAATGGCATTCTTGAGGATTCTCTTGTAAGAACCTCTTGCAACAAGCTGACGGGCGACGTTTGCTGAAATCAGCTGTGCGTCCTTCTCACCATGCTCGATGCTGCGGATCTTGATCTGAATCGTCTTGGAAGAAAGCTTCTGGAGATCATTCGAAAGCTTCTCAACAGTGGCACCCTTGGTTCCAATGATGACACCAGGTCTGCTTGTGCTGATAAGAATCGTGATCCTCTGGGGCTTTCTGCTGATCTCCACACTGGAAATCTCAGCACCCTGAACTTCAGGAGCAGCCAGAAGAGCCTTGCGGAGTCTCAGATCTTCATGCAGGGTTTCTGCATAATCTCTTGGATCAACATACCACCTTGACTGCCAGGTCTTGTTAATGCCGACCCTAAGTCCAATTGGATTAACTTTCTGTCCCATTTATTCCCCCGCCCTTTCGCATACAGCGACTGTGATGTGCGACATTCTCTTCTGAAGGATATCACGCTTTCCGTGCGATCTGGCCCAGACCCTCTTGAGTCTTGGTCCGCCGTCGACAAGGAGCTGGGAAACAATCAACTGTTCCTCATCAAGCTTCCTGTTTGCAGCGGTGGCATTCGCAGCTGCTGACTGCAGTACCTTGAGAATCAGTCTTGATCCCTTCTGAGGCATCGCCTCAAGGATCCCGACTGCTTCATAGTAAGGCTTCTGTCTGATCAGGTCTGCTACTGGGCGGACCTTGCTTGGAGAAACCATCAGATACTTGGCACAAGCCTTATATTCTTTTTTCGCTTCCATATCTATCCTGCCTTACTCTGCTGCCGGAGCTGCCGGTGCCGCTGGCGCAGCAGCTGCTGCTGGAGCCGGTGCTCCGCTTGCTGTAGCTGACGCTGCCGCTTCTGCTGCTCTCTTGTCTGCATTGAAATGCGTACGGAAAATTCTTGTAGGAGCAAACTCACCGAGCTTGTGTCCCACGAGGTTATCAGTCACATAGACTGTCACCCAGGACTTGCCGTTGTATACGTTGATGTTCAAACCGATCATATCAGGAGTGATTGTAGAACTTCTGGAATACGTCCTGATAATCTGAGTCTGGTTAGCTTTCTTTGTCTGTGCAACCCGCTTTGCTAATTTCTTATCAACAAACGGGCCTTTCTTAATTGACCTTGCCACGATATACTCCTACTTCCGTTTACTCTTCATGATGAACTTGCCTGAAGGCTTCTTCTTGGAACGGGTCTTGAAACCGAGAGTGGGCTTGCCCCACGGGGTAACAGGATTACGCCCAACTCCAGTCTTGCCTTCTCCACCTCCATGCGGATGGTCGATCGGGTTCATAGCAACACCACGGACCTGAGGACGCTTTCCCAAGTGTCGGTTGTTTCCAGCTTTTCCGATGGTCACATTCATGTGATCCTCGTTGGAAAGCTGACCGATTGTGGCATAGCATTCATCAAATACCATTCTCATTTCGCCTGAAGGAAGACGAAGGGTAACATAGTCTCCTTCCTTTGCAACGATTGTGGCACCGTTTCCTGCGCTGCGGACAAGCTGTCCGCCGCGTCCATATGTAAGCTCAACGTTGTGAACTGTAATTCCAAGCGGAATGCTCTTCAGCGGAAGTGCATTTCCAACTGTGATAGGAGCAGTGACTCCGGCAAGAACGGTTGTTCCTACCTTAAGCCCTTTCGGAGCAAGGATGTAGCGCTTCTCACCATCAGCATAGAACACCAGCGCGATGTTAGCTGTGCGGTTAGGATCATACTCGATGGTCTTCACTGTGCCAGGAACATCATGCTTGCTGCGCTTGAAGTCAATGATACGATAGGCACGCTTGTGTCCGCCGCCCTTGCGGCGCATCGAAATGCGTCCGAAGTCGTCACGTCCAGCTCTCCTATGGAGACTGGTTGTAAGGGACTTCTCAGGCTTCTCGGCTGTGATATCCGTGCGTACAAGCACTGTCCTTTCTCTCAGGCCGGGCGAATATGGTCTAAATGTTTTTAATGGCATAACCTATCTCCTTATACGCCTGCGAAAGCAGTGATTGTCTCACCCTTCTTCAGAGTGACAATTGCTTTTTTCCAGTTGCGGGTCGAGCCGGCAATCTGTCCGCCCTTGCCTCTGCTGAACTTCGGCTTTCCCTTCACATTCATGACGTTGCAGCTTGTCGGGTTCACCTTGTACAGGGCCGCGACAGCAGCGCAAACTTCAAACTTGTTGGCTCTAGCATCAACCCTGAAGGTGTACTTCGGGCATTCCAGAGCTCTCTCGATGTTCGATTTCTCGCTGAGCACCGGTGCGATGATTACTTGATCTGGTCTCACTTTCGTCACCTTCCTTTAACCAAAGAATCCGTTGAGATTCTTCGCGGCGCCCTCAAGCATCAGGATCTTCTTTCCATAAAGAAGCTCCTTGGCGCTGAGCTTGTCATATGAGAGAACACGAAGAAATGGAATATTCTTCGCAGCTCTTCTGAGCATGACATCGTCGTCCTTGAGAATCAGAACTGTTCTTTTCTCATCCGAAACAAAGGCGCTGACAATCTTTGCAACATCCTTTGTCTTTCCCTGTTCACTTGTGAAGTCCTGAACGACCACCAGCCTGTCTTCCTTTGCAGAAAGAGTAAGCAGTGACTTCATAGCCAGTCTCTTCACCTTCTTGGGAGTTGTGTAGCTGTAGTCTCTCGGTCTCGGTCCGAAGATCGTTCCACCGCCGACTCTGATAGGGGACTTCTTGTCTCCCATTCTTGCATTGCCTGTGCCCTTCTGCTTGTAAGGCTTGACATTGCTGTAGTTGACTTCAGCTCTTGTCTTTGTGCAGGCCGTTCCGACGCGGCGGTTGGCCAGCTCATTATTCACGGTGTAGTAGATGGCGCCGTTGCTGACTTCGATGTTGAATACATCATCCTTCAGCTCGATGGTACCTACTTCCTTGCCTTCTGTTGAATAAACTTTAGTTTCCATTTCCACGCCCCTACTTCTTCACCGCTTTCTTGACGATAACAGTGCAGGAAGTCGGTCCTGGGATTGCGCCCTTGACCATGAGAACCTGCATGTTCTCATCCACGCGGACAACTCTGAGGTTCTGGACGGTAACTTTGTCCACACCCATGTGTCCGGCCATGTGATGCCCCTTGAAAACCTTCGCTGGGGTTGAGCTCATTGCCGTACCGCCAAGATCCTTGTGGAACTTGGAACCGTGTGTTGCACGTCCGCCGGCATGGTGGTAACGCTTGACGCCGCCCTGATATCCCTTTCCTTTTGAGGTGCCTGTAACATCCACAAAAGAGATATCCTTGAAAAGGTTCACATCAAGCACATCGCCTTTCTTGACGTCCTGCTCGAAATCACGGAACTCGACAAGACACTTCTTAGGATCGCAAACGTCCTTGAACTGTCCTGCGTATGGCTTGGTCACGCGGTTCTTTTTTGTATCGATGGAACCGAGAACAGCAGCTTTGTAGCCATTGGTCTCCATGGTTCTTTCCGCGACAACTACGTTGCCTTCAATCTTTATAACAGTCACAGGTGTAAGTCTGCCTCTAGCATCGAATACCTGTGTCATTCCAACTTTTTTGCCGATAAGCCCTAACATCTCTTACCTCAACTCACTGCTTGATCTCAACGTCAACACCGGCGGGGAGCTCAAGTTTCATAAGAGCATCCATAACCTTTGTGTTAGGATCAATAATGTCAATCAGACGCTTATGCGTTCTCATTTCAAATTGTTCTCGGGACTTTTTGTTTACGAAGGGTGATCTCAGAACAGTATACTTGTTTATACGTGTAGGAAGAGGCACCGGTCCTGATACTTTTGCACCGGCTTTGACGACTGTCTGAACAATTGACAATGCACTCTGTTCAACCAGCTCTACGTCGAAACCCCTTAGTTTCACACGAATTCTTTCGTTAGCCATTTTTCCTCCAAAAAACAGGTCTTGCCCCGGCTAATGACGGGACAAGACATTCGTTTGGTCTTTATTTATCGATGTTTGTTACCTGGCCGGATGCAACGGTCTTTCCGCCTTCACGAATAGCGAAGCGAAGTCCATTGTCCATGGCGATCGGGTGAATCAGATCGACGATGATGGTGGAGTGGTCACCAGGCATGATCATGGAAACGCCCTCTGGAAGAGTGACTGTTCCGGTGATGTCGGTGGTCCTGAAGTAGAACTGCGGGCGATATCCGCTTACGAACGGAGTATGACGTCCACCTTCTTCCTGTGTAAGAACGTAGATATGACCCTCGAACTTGGTGTGCGGAGTGATTGACTTTGGCTTTGCAAGAACCTGTCCACGGACAACGTTCTTCTTGTCAACGCCACGGAGCAGAGCTCCGATGTTGTCTCCAGCTTCGCCTTCGTCAAGTGTCTTGTTGAACATCTCAACGCCAGTGCAGACTGTATCCTGTGTCGGATGAATACCAATGATGGAAACCGGATCATTGATCCTGATGATTCCACGCTCGACTCTTCCGGTGACTACTGTTCCACGTCCGGAGATTGAGAAGATGTCTTCAATCGGCATAAGGAACGGCTTGTCAAGAGCTCTGACAGGAAGCGGAATGTAGCTATCCATAGCCTCGAGGAGGTCATGAATGCACTTTGTTGCTTCAGGATTGTCAGGCTCAGTCATGGCCTTGTATGCACTTCCTCTGACGACTGGGCAATGAGCTCCGTCGAATCCATTGGAAGTAAGAATGTCTCTTGTCTCCTCTTCTACGAGGTCGGCAAGCTCAGGGTCATCGACCTGGTCCATCTTGTTGATGAACACGATGATTGCCGGTACACCGACCTGACGTGCAAGAAGGATGTGCTCCTTGGTCTGGGCCTTAGGTCCGTCATCTGCTGCAACAACAAGGATTGCTCCGTCCATCTGTGCAGCGCCAGTGATCATGTTCTTGATGTAGTCTGCGTGGCCCGGGCAGTCGACATGAGCATAGTGTCTGTTCTCAGACTGATACTCAACGTGTCTTGTGTTGATGGTGATTCCTCTTGCTTTCTCTTCAGGAGCATTGTCGATCTGGTCGTAATCCAGAACCTTGTCACCGAACTTTCTTGCGCAATACATAGTGATTGCAGCAGTCAGTGTGGTCTTGCCATGGTCAACGTGGCCAATGGTTCCGACGTTTACGTGCGGCTTTGTTCTCTCAAATTTTTCCTTTGCCATCAGATTCCTCCTTGTGACTCCTCAGTCACAAAAAACGATAAAATGAAATGTGCTCTAAAGGCACAACGCCTTTACCAACTTACTTCTTGAGACAAACTTTCACTATCAGATAAAAGGGGAATCCAGAGGTCAGTCGTCACAGAGGACGATTGACATAGCACAGAATATAAAAAAACTGCATCTGGAACCACCTTACCACCATCCAGTGATCGGTTTGGCTCGTGGTCAGAACAGGAAATGCATAGCATTGCCCATAAAGACACCTTTGCCAATATAGAGAAAACACAAAAAAGTGTCAAGCGGTGTCCGGTAAAATTTCGCAATTAAACAAAATAAGGCCAAAAGCAGGCGAATAATCAAGGTTTGACCGAAAAAAACAGGCCACCTTACTTTTCTTATACAAAGGTAGAAAAACAAGAGTAGAATGTGATAATATAATATATTAGTGGGAGAAGGAGATTTTCTGACTTTGCAGTACAATACTTATATAGAGTTGACATCACTGCTGTTTCTCTGCTTTGCTGCAGTCCGGTTCTCACGCAACAGGCGTTTTCCTGACAGAAAGAGCTTTTCATTCGGGTTCTTCATTGTCATAGCAATACTGGCTGTCCTCTTCAATCTTGCAGGCTGCTATCTGATGCCCATAATAAGCAGAGGATGGAACATGTTCATCAACGAGATGGTTTTCATGCTTCAGTTCCTGCTCTCGTCTGCTTTGCTTTACTACTCCATTCTCATCAGCGGACTGTACACTAAGAAAAACAAGGGCATATCAATTGCCATCTGGGTTTTCACAGCAATCGTTCTCCTGATTATCCTTTCGAATGTATTCAATGGATGGCTGTTCTTCTTCGACAAGGATATGAACTACTATCATGGGTTCTATTATGAGCTGTATTTCGTGCCATTCTCAATATGCCTTCTGTTTGCAGCCGTAATTCCCCTGATCCATTCAAGGGAAGGCAATCAGACACGGTATCTTTCGATATCCATATACTGCATCGTTGCGGCAATATGCATGGCAATTCAGTATTATTTCCCAGACATGCTCCTGACGGGACTTGCGATTGCAATCGGAACGCTTGTCATATACCTGAATATTCAGAATCCGGTCAGTGCAAAGGATCCACTTACCGGAGCCTATTCCCGCGAAACATTCACAAAGTTCGCCGATGAGCTTATTCAGGAAGGCCGCAGCTATCCTCTTATATACGGAGACATAGTCGGAACCAAGACTTTCAACAAGACCTTCGGAGAATCCTACGGTAACATCATGATTGCGAAGGTTTCTGATCTTCTTGCAGGTATTTCATCAAAGAATATCGTGTTCAG